>JANNMJ010000114.1:0-13614 GCA_031397815.1 Hymenobacteraceae bacterium | reverse complement strand
AAGGCGCACGGCCGGATTTGTCCCGCACCACCGGCTGTGGCGTGGTTTTGCGGCGCGCGGGGGTGGAGACCGTTGGATAACTTTTTTGCGGCGTCGGTCACAAGCTTGGGACCGACGCCGCACTTTTTTACTTTGAAGGTCACAAGCTTGTACACTACGTTCTACTTTTTCGATTTGTAGTGTACAAGCTTGTATCCTACGAATCATTTTTTTGTCCGGTAGGATACAAACGTGGTCGGCTCTGTCTCAGAGACGACGTGGATAGGCGGATTGGACACCATCTCTGGGACAGAGCTGGCTACGGGTTGGCCACGCGGGTCGGTCACGGGTTGGCTACGGGTTCGCTATGCGTCACACATCGGCGCGTGTTCTACCTTTCGCCCCATTATGACCGAACCCACTGCCGTCCCCCTTCTCTCCGTCCGTCACGTCGGTAAGCAGTATGAGCGCCATACGGCGGTCTCCGACGTGTCGTTCGACATTCCGACCGGCTCCATTTTTGGCCTTTTGGGGCCGAACGGAGCGGGTAAAACGTCGCTCATCCGCATCATCACCCAGATTACGGCGCCCGATTCGGGGGAAGTTTTCTTCAAGGGCGAGCGGCTGAATCCGTCCCACATCGGCCGCATCGGGTACCTGCCCGAAGAGCGCGGGCTGTATAAGAAGATGAAAGTCGGGGAGCAGCTTTTGTACTTGGCGCGCCTCAAGGGGATGCCGAAGGACGAGGCGCTGCGGCGCATCAATCACTGGCTCGATAAGCTCGATTTCAAGGGTCAGGCGCAGAAAAATATTGAAGACCTCTCGAAAGGGATGCAGCAGAAAGTGCAGTTCATCGCCACGGTGTTGCACGAGCCGGAGCTGCTGATTCTCGACGAGCCATTTTCCGGCTTCGACCCCATCAACGCCAACCTCATCAAGGACGAGATTCTGGAGCTGCGGAAGCGCGGCACCACCATCATTTTCAGCACCCACCGCATGGAATCGGTGGAAGAGCTGTGCGACCATATCGCCCTCATCAACCGCTCGCGCAAGGTGCTCGACGGGCCGGTGAAGGACGTACGCAACTCGTTCCGGACGAGCACTTTCGAGGTCATCGGCACCAGCCCGACGCCCCCGATGCTCGCCCACCCCGATTTCAAGGTTTTGGAGCAAGACCGGCTGCCGGATAATCACTTCCGCCTCACCGCGCAGCTCCTCAACGGCGTCACGCTCAACACGCTACTGCGCTTCCTCATCGAGAAAACGCCCGCGCAGATTCACGCCGTTCACGAGCTGATTCCGAGTATCAACGACATTTTCATCCGCACCGTGCGGGATTCCGAAACCGCCAACGCCGCCGTTACGGCGTAATTTCTTATGGAAAAGATTTGGTTGATTTTCCAGCGCGAATACCTCACGCGGGTTCGGAAGAAGAGTTTCGTGGTGATGACGATTCTCGGCCCGCTGCTGCTGGCGGCGGCGTTCGCCATTCCGGTTTGGCTCGCTTCTTCGGATAACGACGCCGTCGTGGTGCGCGTCCTCGACGAGTCGGGGAAGCTCAGCGGATTGGCCTCGGCCGATTCTTCGTACCGCTTTGTGCCCGTCGCGCCGCCGTTGGCCAGTGCCAAAGCGGGCCTGAAGGGCCAGAAAGGCACCGTGCTGCTCTACGCCCCCGCCACCCTCAGCCTCGACCACCCCGACGGCCTTCAGCTTTTCACCGAAGCCAACCTCGGCCTCGACCAACAGCTCGGCCTCGAAAAGCTACTCCGGCGCCAAGTAGAGCAATTGCGCTTGCAGCGGTCAGGGATTGACGAGAAAGTCCTCGCCGCCGCCCGCGTCCAGGACCTCGACCTCAAAACCACCCGCCTCGACGCGTCCGGCGCCGAAAAAGACGACAACGCCGGCCTCGTCATCGGCCTCGGTTACGGCGGCGCGCTGCTGATTTACCTCTTCACCTTCCTCTACGGCGTGCAGGTGATGCGCGGCGTGACGGAAGAGAAGACGAACCGCATCGTGGAAGTGATGATTTCGTCGGTGAAGCCCTTTCAGCTGATGATGGGCAAGATTCTCGGCATCGCGGCCGTCGGCCTGACCCAGTTTCTGCTTTGGGTGACACTCTCGTACGCCGTCACCACCACCCTCGCCTCGCAGTTCGGCATCAACCGCACCACGCCGATGGCGCAGGCGCAAAACGCCCCCGAAGCCACGATGGCCGCCGCCCGCGCCGCCGATACGGGTTCCGGCGCGAGCGTCGGGGCGGCAACCCCCGCCAAGTCGGAAACGGCCGCCGCCAAGGACGCCAAAGCCGCCAAGATGGCCAGCTTCTGGAGCCAAGTGAAGGAAGTGAACTGGGCGGTGCTGCTCTTCACGTTCGTTTTCTACTTCCTCGGCGGCTACCTGCTCTACGCGGCGCTCTTCGGCGCGGTGGGCGCGGCCGTGGACGCCGAAACCGACGCTCAGCAGTTCATGATGCCCATCACGATGCCGCTGATTCTGTCGTTCATCATTGCGCAGGCGGTCGTGATTAACAACCCGAACGGCCCGGTAGCGGTCTGGATGTCGCTGATTCCGTTCACCTCGCCGATTGTGATGGTGATGCGGATGCCGTTCGGCGGCGTGCCGGGGTGGCAATTGGCGCTCTCGATGGCGCTGCTGGTGGCCGGTTTCGTGGGCACTACGTGGTTTGCGGGGCGGATTTACCGCGTCGGGATTTTGATGTACGGCAAAAAGCCGACTTTCCGTGAGCTAGGCAAATGGCTGTTCTACAAAGGATAAAAACCGTACTGCGGGGCCTCGGCTCCGCAGTACCCCTACTCTGTCTGCTCGCCACGCCTGCCCGCGCCCAAAAGGCGGCGGACAAGCCCGCGTACCGGCTGTTCACGAGTGCCGGGAAGCCCGTGCCGTACGGCAAGATGACGAAGGCGCTGATGGGGGCCGATGTGGTGCTGTTCGGCGAGTCGCACAACAACCCCATCGCGCACTGGCTGGAGCTGCAAGTCGCGCAGGATTTGCTGGCCGCGAAGGGCAATCGCCTCGTCCTCGGCGCCGAGATGTTCGAGCGCGACGTGCAGCCCATACTGGCCGGTTACGTGGCTGTGTGCGACTCCGTCACCGAAAAGACGCTCACCGATCAGGCCCGCCTCTGGCCCAACTACGCTACTGACTACCGCCCGCTCGTGGAGCTGGCGCGTACCAACCGCCTGCGCTTCATCGGCACCAACGCTCCGCGCCCGCTGGCCCGGATTGTGGCACAGAGCGGCCCTGAGAAGTTAGCCGTACTACCTGACGCCGAGAAAGCGTGGCTAATGCCGCTCCCACTCGCCGTGGACCCGCAGCGCCCCGCCTACCAAAAAATGCGCGCCATGTTCGGCGGCGACGCCGCCCACGGCAGCCCCGGCCCCGGCCTCGACAACATGATTGCCGCCCAAGCCCTGAAAGACGCCACGATGGCGCACTTCATCGCCACCGGGCGCGGCACCACCGAGACGTTCCTACACGTCAACGGCTCCTTCCACTCCGATTGGCACTCCGGCATCTGCGAGTACCTCTTACAGGAAGCGCCCACCACCAAGCTCCTCACCATCAGCACCGTCTCGCAAGCCGATTTAGGCAAGTTGAGTGAAGAGAATCGGGGCCGGGCGGATTATATTCTGGTCGTGCCAGAGGATATGACGACGACGTACTGAGTGATGATATTAGCGAACTCCGAATCTGAAGGACGGTTCGCCCTATGGTTCTGTATCATTGCCAATACGGCTGGGGTGTTTTTGTCTGTTATCAGCTTCTACATACCGTTTAGTATTCCAATTGCAGGTGTCATAGTTTACTCCGGATACGCGCTTCTCGTTTTGCCCGTTTTCTTTATTATCTCTATCGCAGGTGCTCCAAAAGGGACTTTTATCTTGAAGCTGACTACTGCCCAAGCAGTACGTCGATACCGACTGCTGTTTGGTTTCAACCTCATTTGGGCTTTAATGACTGTATCAGGTCCTGTTTTCTTGCTGTGGCGAGTACTTACCGGAGCGGGAGAGTGAAGTTCATTGCGTGAATTGACACTCAATTGGCGCGGGTCTCTGCCGCGTGCTGGAAGATGTGACGACAAAGCATTAAGTGTTATGGGACGAAAGGCGTTACTTATCTGCATAGTGGCCAACGTGTTTGGCATCATCGCCGTGCTGCTTCAGAAAGCTGTGTCGTATGAAACAGCGGTTTCGACGGGGCTTATTCTCTTTACTATAGTGTATGGGATATTCGCCGCCACACTAGCGCCCATACTTTTTGTCTTCGCGATTTTTACCGCTCCCAAAGGCACATTCACCCGCAATACGCTTGCCGATGAGGCAGTAGTTACCTACAGGCGGCTGTTTTGGGGAAATTTGTTGCTGGCAGTTTTTCGATGGTGGGATATAATATACGTTCTCCTGCGCATCGCCTTAGTTCCTTCTAACCGGTAAGCTAACCAGTGTGTGGAAAAGCCAGAACATCTCAATTTTTCGGCCGAGGCGCGTGTTTTTTGGAGTCTATGAAGTAGTAAGAAGTAGTATCGCAGGGATGTGTCTTCGGACCCGCCACTTCAACCATGCAGAATATGCTCGAACAATTTTCCCTCGATGTTATACTGAAATTTCT
This sequence comes from Hymenobacteraceae bacterium, assembly GCA_031397815.1. Classification (GTDB taxonomy): domain Bacteria; phylum Bacteroidota; class Bacteroidia; order Cytophagales; family Hymenobacteraceae; genus JANNMJ01. The sequence continues at coordinate 9,006 of JANNMJ010000114.1, read as the reverse complement.
GTTCTTCTTTTCGTTCTACATTTACCTCATCTTCGTTTTCATATTCAAACCGAAATTATTCTACAAACAGGTAGCGGGGCGATCTGCTCCTGTTTCCTTAGGCATTTGCTTAGTCGCTAACATGGTAGCGCTAGTGGCACTGGTAGTGTACCAAGGCACCGAATCAGGATGGGCCTTCCTAATCTTGTTTTTGTATTCAATTTTTGCGGCCTTGGTTTCGCCGTTCTTGTTCTTAGTCAGTATCGTAAATGCCCCGCGCGGCACATTCCAGTGGGGCTGGCCTTCCGCCGACCGAGCGCTGTGGCACTACCGTTTGTGTTTTTGGGGCAATCTGGCGGTGGTCGCGGCTTTATTCAGCCTTATGGGTGTCACGCACCTCTTTTGACTTCCGCCACGCCGCGCACCCAAACCACCGCTTCAGTTACCTCGTGAAGCTGAAACCCCGCAAGCAAGCCCCAACAGAAAAGCAATTACTTTCGGTGAAAGAGCGAACGTGTTTCCGCTCGCCTCTGACACCGTCAACCTATTAATATGGCAAAGCTCGCCCGAATCTGCATCTGGATTTGCCTCATTGTGAATACGGCCGCGCTGGTCTTGGCGCTGATTAGGCATCAATTCGGCACCAGCAGTAGTGCGTTTGATTCGATGATGTTCCTCTATCTCTGGTTCGCGGCAGTGGTAGCGCCGGTGCTCTTCATCGTGGGTCTTGTTGGTGCGCCGCGAGGCACATTCCGCTTCAACTGGCCGACCGATGACGCGCCGGTGCGGCGTTTTCGGTGGATTTTTTGGGGGAATCTGGCGGTGGTGACGGTATTCTTTACGCTGTTTTTCGGGGGATTTCTGCGCTAGCGCTTGCTTCCTGTGCCCACTTTACGCACGGGCTGCGTGGCGGGCCAGAGTCCCGCGAAAAGCCCGCACGGGGCAGAGCCCCGCGCGAAGGGCGAACAACACGAATCGATTGCGCCCAATAAAAAAAGCGCCCCGACCTTCCGGTCGGGGCGCGTTTCGTTTCAGCGGAAATCAGCCGAAATCAAAAAAATCAGCTCAATCTGCGTTCGGTCTACGACGAGAACGACGTGCCGCAGCCGCAGGTGCTTTTGGCTTGCGGGTTGTTGAAGGTGAACCCACGGGCGTTGAGACCGTCTTGGAAGTCGACTTCCATTCCGAGCACGTACATCGCGTGTTTGCGGTCCATCATCAGCGTCACGCCGTCGAGCTCGTAGGTTTCGTCGCCGGGCTTGGGCTTGTCGAAGCCGAGCAGGTAGCTCATGCCCGAACAGCCGCCGCCTTGCACGCCTACACGCAGGCCGTACTCAGTGGGGACATTCTTTTCGTTGATGATATTTTTCACCTCTACCAAAGCACGCTCGGTGAGGGTGATGGGAGCCGTCCGAACAGGGGCGGCTTCAAGGATTGCGGTTGCCATCAGTCAGGAAAGCGGAGTAAACGTCAGGTCGAAACGAAAATCGGTCAAGCGTGAAACGAGCAGGTCGTTAGAATCAAGGGCGCAAAAGTAGGTGCCGAAGTTCGTTCCCAATCGGTTCGGGCATTCAACCATTCGGCGGCTAATTTCATTCCGCTGACTCAAACACGAAAGCGCCCGAATGGTTGCCGACCGGTGAGCAACGCCTTTTCGGGGCTGAACGGCGATTCGGCACGGACGGACGGTGGCGCCGAACTTTGACGGACCGCATCGGCCTTGCCGGATAAGTCCGCGCCAAGGCGAACGGCCCACTTCCACACGACGTCATTTTTTTCGTTTTCTCTCCCCCAATGGACCTTCCCAATTTCGCGATGGCCGCCCTACTCGCCATCGTTCCGGCCGCGATTGTCGGCGGTGCGATGCTTCTCATCACCCGGCAGTTCCTCGACAAAGAGTACCAGCGGCGCTTGCTGGAGCTGAAAATGAAGAACGCCGAAACCGTGCTGCCCGTGCGCCTACAGGCCTACGAGCGCATTTGCCTGTTTCTGGAGCGCATTACGCCGTCGAATATGCTGGTGCGCGTGAGCAGCGCCAACCTCACGGCGGGCGAATACCAGCGCGTGCTGCTCACCGAGATTCGGAACGAGTACAATCACAACGTCTCGCAGCAGGTGTACATGACCCACGACACGTGGGCGACCGTCAAGAGCGCCCGCGAGAACGTGGTGACGCTCGTGAACCGCTCGTTCCACGAGCTGCCGGGCCACGCGCGCGGCACCGAGCTGGCGAAAAAGATGCTCGAACACGTCATCGAGCAGGAAATCGACCCGACGGCGCCCGCCCTCGCCCGCCTCAAGCACGAGCTGATGCAGGTCTTTTAACAGGCACTAAAGCAGACACTTTTGGGAGCCGCCGCCGGTACTGGGATGGTGCCGCGTGCAGTGGTTACTTTTGTTAAACGAAGTTTTAACCCCCTTCACCCCATTTACCGATGTCGGAAACCGCTTCTACCACCCGTTTCGCTGCTGGCGTATTGGCTGGCGACCAAGTCACTGAATTACTTCGCGATGCGCGGCAGCACCAATACGCACTGCCCGCCGTCAACGTCATCGGGACGAACTCGGTGAACGCGGTGCTCGAAACGGCGCGTGCCGTGAATTCTCCGGTTATGATTCAGTTCTCGAACGGCGGCGCGCAGTTTTTTGCGGGCAAAGCCCTCAAGAACGACAAGCAGCAAGCGTCTATCATCGGCGGCATCAGCGGCGCGCAGCACGTTCACGCGGTGGCGGAAGCGTACGGAGTGCCCGTGATTCTGCACACCGACCACGCCGCCAAAAAGCTCCTGCCGTGGATTGACGGTCTTCTCGATGCCGGTGAGAAGCACTTTGCTGCCCACGGCAAGCCGCTGTTCTCGTCGCACATGCTCGACCTGAGCGAGGAGCCGATTCACGAGAACATCGAAGTCTGCAAGCGCTATCTGGAGCGGATGAGCAAGATGGGGATGACCCTCGAAATCGAGTTGGGCGTGACCGGCGGCGAGGAAGACGGCGTCGATAACTCGCACCTCGAAGCGCATCACCTCTACACGAAGCCCGAAGAAGTGGCCTACGCGTATGAGGAGCTGCTGAAAATCTCACCGAATTTCACGGTGGCGGCAGCGTTCGGCAACGTGCACGGCGTGTACAAGCCGGGCAACGTGACCCTCACCCCGACGATTCTGCGCGATTCGCAGCAGTTCATCCACGAGAAATTCAACACCGCCGACCCGATGCCGGTGAACTTCGTGTTCCACGGTGGCTCGGGCTCGGAGCCGGAGAAAATCAAGGAAGCGATCGGCTACGGTGTCATCAAAATGAACATCGACACCGATATGCAGTGGGCGTTCTGGGAAGGCATCAAGAACTACTACGAAGGCAAGCGCGACTACCTGCAAGGCCAGCTCGGCAACCCAAGCGGCGCCGATTCGCCGAACAAGAAATACTACGACCCGCGCGTGTGGCTCCGCGCTGGCGAAGACCAGTTCGTGGCGCGTCTGAAGCAGGCATTTGAAGATTTGAACTGCATCAACCGCTGCGCTTAGGCGGGTTTTTGGTTGACCGTTTTTGGTTGACCGACTTTGATTTTTAGTCGAATCGAATACTTACTGCCCCGGTCGTCTGCAAAGATGGTCGGGGCAGTTTGGTTGGAAGAAGTCGGTTTCGCGGCCCGCGATGAGTCGCCCGATTCGGAACCCCCGGCCCCGGCCGTACCTTTGGATGAGTGATGGAACAGCTGCTGGAAGAAGCCCCCCGATTTGTCGTTTCGGCCCGTAAGTACCGGCCCGCCGCCTTTAATACGGTCGTCGGGCAGGGCCACGTGACCACTACGCTCAAGAATGCCGTGGCGTCGGGGAAGCTCGCGCAGGCGTTTTTGTTTTGCGGGCCGCGCGGCGTCGGCAAGACTACCTGTGCCCGGATTCTCGCCAAAACCATCAACTGCACCAACCGCACCGCCGACACGGAAGCGTGCGATACCTGTGACTCGTGCCGCGCATTCAACGGCAGCGCGTCGTTCAACGTCCACGAGCTGGATGCGGCCTCGAACAACTCCGTCGATGACATCCGTGCGCTCGTCGAGCAGGTGCGGTATGCGCCGCAAGCCGGGCGCTACAAAGTGTACATCATCGACGAGGTGCATATGCTCTCTAACGCGGCCTTCAACGCGTTTCTGAAGACCCTCGAAGAGCCGCCCGCGCACGCCATCTTCATCCTCGCCACCACCGAGCGGCACAAAATCATCCCCACGATTCTGAGCCGGTGCCAAACGTTCGATTTCAATCGAATCCGGCCCGACGATATGGTTCGTCACCTCGAAGGCATCGCTAAAAGTGAAGGCGTTACGGCCGAAACCGACGGCCTCCACCTCATCGCGCAGAAAGCCGACGGCGGGCTGCGCGACGCCCTCTCGATCTTCGACCAAATCGTGACGTTTTCCGGCGGAAACATCACCTACCGAGCCGTCGCCGACAACCTGCACGTCCTCGATTACGACACGTATTTCCGCCTCACCGACGCCCTCCTCACCGAAAGTCACAGCCAGGCGCTGCTCCTTTTCGACGAAGTTTTGCGCCACGGATTCGACGGCCATCTGTTCGTCACCGGCTGGGCCAACCACCTGCGCGACCTCTTGGTGAGCCAAACCCCCGACACCGTCGCCCTCCTCGAAGTGGCCGACTCGGTGAAAATTCGCTACGCCCAGCAGGCCCAAGCTGCGCCCGCCGCGTGGCTCCTATCCGCCCTCACCCTCGCTGGTTCCTGCGACCGCGACTATAAGCAAGCCCGCCACCAGCGCCTCCACGTTGAGCTGCTGCTGCTCCGCGCGGCGCATCTGCGCTCCGCCCTCCGCTTCGCCGACGGCCAATCGGCGTTTCCGCCGCAGGTCGGCACCACGAACGGCGCCCACGCGGCAGCTTCGTCGGGGTCCGACGAAGTCAAAAAAAAAACTCCTGACCTCGGCGTAACCGCCGATTCGGTGCCGTCGTCGGCCCTTAACGGCTCGGTGGCCGGCGTGGCAGATGTTTCGATTTCCGGCGAAAACCGTCCGAGTTATGGCGCAGCTTCCGTCGCGCCCGCGCAGAATGGAACGCCTGCCAATGCGGCGATTGCGGCTCCGGTCGCTCCGGCCACTCCTCCGGCGGTCACGCCTTTACGGCCTAGTATGAAGCCGCTCAGCGCGTCGCCGGGCGGCTTGAAGCTTCCCGGCCTTGCCGATGCGGCGCCCAAGCCCGTCGCGGCGGTTGCTGCTAACGGTTCTTCTTCTTCGGCCGAACCGGGCGCCACTTTCGGCAACGAGGATATCACGAATGACGACCTCGTCGCGGCGATGCAAGACCTCGCGCAGCAGCGCCAATCGGAAGGCCGGATGATGGAGTACACGCTCCTGAACCGCGCGTTCGATTTCGACGAAGCCTCCCTTGAAGTCCGCTTGCTGCTAGATAACGCCGTTCAGCTCGACCAGTTCGCCGCCCTCAAGCCCGACCTGCTGATTCTGCTCCGCACGCGCCTCCGCAACGGCCGCATCACCGTGTCGGCCGCCATTACGCATCAGCCGCAAGAGCGCCGCCTCTACACCGACTCCGAAAAGCTCGCCAACCTCACCGAAAAGCACCCCGTGCTGCAAGAGCTACGCGACCGGCTGCATCTGGAGCCGAATTTTTAGGGCAGAAACGAAGTCAGGTTACAGTGCCTACAGCCTCCGCAACCTCTCTGGTTGGCCGGGAGCAGCGGAGCGACGCCGAAATCAGGCGCTAACCAGCCTGCGCCGCACTAGCTCGGTAGCGATCTGGACGGCGTTCGTGGCGGCGCCTTTCCGGAGATTGTCGGCCACAATCCAGAGGTTGATGGTGCGCGGCTGGCTTTCGTCGCGGCGGAGGCGTCCGACGAGGACGGCATCGCGGCCGTGGGCGTCGCGCGGCATCGGATAGCGGTTGGTCGCGGGGTCGTCGACCACTTCCACGCCCGGCGTTTCGGTGAGCAGACGCCGAACGTCGGTGAGGTCTACTTCCTCGTAAAATTCAGCGTTCACGGCTTCGGAATGCCCCCCGAGCACCGGCAGCCGCACGGCGGTGCAGGTAATGCCGATGGTCTGGTCGGCGAGGATTTTACGCGTTTCGCGCACCACCTTCATCTCCTCCTTCGTGTAATCGTTCGGCTCGAACACATCGATATGCGGCAGCGCATTCAGGTCGATGGGGTGCGGATAGGCGGGCGCCGACGCCGTTTGGCCCGCCCGCTCCTCCATAAGCTGCGCCACGGCGTGCTTGCCCGTCCCCGTGACCGATTGATATGTGCTCACCACCAAGCGCTTGAGACGGTATTGCGCGTGCAAGCGGCTCAGCGCAAGCACGAGCTGAATAGTCGAGCAGTTCGGGTTGGCAATGATGCGCGTTTCGGCGGAAAGCGTGTCGGCGTTGATTTCAGGGACCACGAGCGGAATGGTCGGCTCCATCCGCCACGCCGATGAATTGTCAATCACGAAACAGCCCGCTTCCGCGAAACGCGGCCCCCACTCACGCGAAGGCCCCGCGCCAGCCGAGAAAATGGCGATGGCCGGACGCGCCGCCAACGCCGCCTCCAAGCCGATAACGGTCACGTCCTGCTGACGGAACCGCACCTGCTGCCCCACCGACGAAGCACTCGCGACTGCCAGCAGCTCGCTGACCGGAAAAGCGTGCTCTTCCAGCACGCGCAACAGCTCCTGACCGACTAGCCCAGTGGCTCCAACGATGGCGAGTTTCATTCTGACCTGATGTAAGGATAGAGAACGCGAAAAAAAGCCCGGCAGAATGTAGGAATCAATTATCTTCTTACCTTCCCGGCTGCAAAGAACGTCCTTACCCTGTCTTTTCTGTTGTTTTGATGACTTTAACTACTCGTTTTTCGTTGATCTGTTGCGCCGTTTTCGCGCTCTTTACCCTCCCCGCCACCGCCCAGCTGACTGATCCGTTCACGGATGGCGATTTCACCCAAAACCCTGTTTGGCAGGGCGATACGGGTGATTTCATCGTTAATCCGAGTCAGCAGCTGCAGACCAGTGGTGCTTCTTTGGCGGGCGTAAAAGTCCTCACGACACCTTCACGGGTCAGCGGCGCAGCGACGTGGGAATTTTGGGTGAATCTGAAGTTCGGCACCTCCGCCGCGAACCTCGCCGACGTGTTCTTGCTCTCCGATTCGGCCCGCCTGACCGGCCGAAATACCGGATATTTCGTTCGTCTTGGCGGGACGCCCGATGAGGTCAGCCTGTTCCGCAAGGACGGCACCGGCTCCACGGTCATCATCGACGGCGCGGATGGCCTGTTGGCTTCCACGAGCAACAATCTGGTGCGGGTGCGCGTCACCCGCGACGCCACCGGCCGCTGGAACCTCAGCGCCGACCCCACCGGCGGCACCGCCTTCACCGCCCAAGGCACCGCCCGCGATACGACTTATAGTAACGCCCGGTATTTCGGCGTGTTGGCCCGCTACACGGCCTCTAACAGTCAGAAATTTTATTTCGACGATCTCAGTATCACCGACACCGCGCCGCCCGCCTTCCGCAGCGCAACAGTTTCAAGCGCCACCACGCTGCGCCTCCAATTCGATGAGCCGATAGCGGCGGGCGCCGGAGCAACCGCCACCAATTACACCGTCGGCGGCCTCGGTTCAGCCACCACCGCCGTCCTCGACCCGCTCGACCAAGCCGCTGTGCTGCTCACGTTCGGCGGCACATTCGCGGCGGGGGTGAATACCCTGACGGTCAATTACGTGGAAGACCATTACGGCAACGGCACCTCGGCGGCGCTCACGCGCGGGTTCCGGTACACGCCGCCGTTTCAGCCGGGCGACGTGCGAGTTACGGAGCTTTTCGTGGACCCTAGTCCGGTCGTCGGGCTGCCGTCGGGGCCTTTCGTGGAAGTGCTCAACACGTCGGGCCGCGTGTTGAATCTGACTGGTTGGCGCTTGCAGGATGCTGCCGGAGCCACCGCCGGTTCGGCGGGTACGCTGCGGTCCGGTAGCCTCGCGCCGGGCCAATACGCCGTCCTCACCGCCACGGCAGATACCACCGCCTACCGCAACCTCCTCGGGCCGTCGGCGCGCATCATCGGCGTCACGAGCATGCCCACCCTCAACCTCACCGGCGACCTCGTGCGGCTCCTAGCGCCCCTCCCCGCCCTCACCGTGGTAGACGAGCTGACCTACACCACTGCGTGGTACCGCGACCCCGTGAAAGCCGCCGGTGGCTGGTCCATAGAAAAGATCAACCCCACCAAGCCCTGTTCCGACGCCGACAACTGGATTGCATCTACGGATGCCAGCGGCGGTACGCCCGCCCGCCTCAACTCCACTAACAACACCGCATCTGATCTGACGGCGCCGAGTTTGGTAAGCGCCACACTCCACGGCCCAACCACCGTGGAATTGGTTTTCTCTGAAGCCATTGATACACTGACCGCCTTACCGACACGCTTCGGGCTGACGGGCGGCTTGACCGTAACTGCCATTCGGTTTCGGTCTGATTCGTTGCGGTTCGTCACGCTGACGCTCAGCGCGCCGCTCACGCCCGGCACGCGTTACACGCTCAGCATCCGTCAAGTGGCCGATTGCAGCGGTAATAGTTCCGCTACGCCGCTCACGGCAACGCTTTTAGTCGGCGCCGTAGCAAGTTCGGGCGAAGTGCGCATCACGGAGTTGTTCGTCGATACGAGCATTCCGGCGGGCAATCCGCTCACGACCTTGCCCGCCGCGCCGTTCATCGAAGTGCTCAACACTTCGACCACTAAGTATTTTGACCTCACAGGCTGGAAGCTGCAAGACGCTACGGCCAGTCTGGGCACGCTCGGCGCGGGCATTTTGGCACCCGGTCAATACGCCGTACTGGCTCGAACGACGGACACGACGGCCTACCGTTCGTTTCTGGGCACCACCGTGCGCTTAATAGGCGTCACGAGTATGCCGACGCTCAACCTGACCGGTGATGTCGTCAAACTCCTCACGCCCGACACCTTGCTGATTGACCACGTCACCTACGCCGATGACTGGTACCGAGATGCCGTGAAAGCCGCCGGT
>JANNMJ010000063.1:0-4265 GCA_031397815.1 Hymenobacteraceae bacterium | reverse complement strand
CCGGGCCACACGTGCCGGGCGGCGCGGGAAAACGTCTACCCAATCTCCCCTCTACCGCTTCAAAATAATCCGCCGCCGGTCAGTCGCCAAACTCGTGAAAACCCCTAAACCGCCTTGCACAGTGCTTTTGATGCTGGCGGGTTGCGCGAAAGGGTTGCCGTTGGCGCCCTCCGCGGCATCGACGGATTCGAGGAAGCGGAGGTAGGGGAGGGAGATGTGATGGAGCGCCACATCGAGCGTATCGCCCTGCGTGAAGCGGTAGGACGAGCCGACGGCTGAGGGCGCGCCATTAATGCGCAAATCGTCCAGCTCGAAGCTTTGCTGGCGGTCGAATTTGCCCCGCACGACCCGGTTCGTTTGGTACCGGTAGGCGTTACCGGGGGCGACGGGGTCGAAATAGCGCGTCAGGAGGGCGGCTTTGGCGTCGGCGAACGGGGCATCGGGGTTGAAACTGACCTCGACGGTATCAATCGGCACGGGAGCCAGCACGGTGGTGGAGCCGGTTACGCGGCGCCCCTCGCTGTCAGTGATATCAATGGTGAACACTTCGCCGGGCTGACCGTCGAAAACGGTGGTGCCGATGTGCGTGAAAAACCGTGTGTGAGTCGACGAGGTATCCTGCGCGGGCGAGAAGTTGATCGTCTCGGAGCCACGCGGCCCGGCAATCGTCACGACGGCATCTACCGCCAGAAAATCCAGATTAAAAATCGGATTCAGCGAATCACCGGAAATCGGCGGCGGCGCGTCGAAGGGCTGCGTGCGCTGCACAATCAGCCGATACGGCTCGCCGGGCACCAGATAACACTCCACGAAGAGCTGCGTCGGAATATTCGGCGACGGTATGTCGATCTCCTTTTGCAGATTACAGGCCGTGAGCGTGGCCGCTGTCAGCAGCAAAAACAGGAAGTGCAGGCGACGAAAAGCGGACAATAGACGAAGCATAAGTACCATAAACAACAACCGGCTAACAAAGGAACGACGGCGTAGTTCGCCGAACACCAAAACGCCCCGCCGATGATGCATCGGAAGGGCGTTGGGAAGAGAGCCTAGGAAGGAAAAAGAGTGCGTTTTGGGGATGACTTACCGCCCCGTTTTCGGGGAAGCGGCCGGTTTCGTGGGAGCCGCCGACGCATCCGGCAGGAAGCGCTTCACGGAATCGAGGCGGGCTTGCAGCATGGATAAATCGCGGGTTTGCTCCGCGACGAGCACCCGCAGGCGGGCCGTCCGTAGGGTGTCCGGGGTGAGGGTGGCGGGCTTCATATAAGCCCGCGCCCGCTGCCGGATAATCGAGTCCCGCGTTTCAACCCCCGACAGGCGCACGAACGCCGTAATCGCCGCCGCCGACCGCGACAAGCGCTTGTTTTCCACCGGCAACTCCTGCCGGTCGGTTTCCGGAGTGCCAATCCGGGGCGCGGCAACCGGCCCCGCGAAGTACGGCCGCTTGCTCGTTGGGCTGTTTTTCGGGGCCGAATCATGCCGTTTGAGCGGCGTCAGGCGGCGCCCGGTGGTAGTCGGCAGATATCCCGCCACGGACCGTTGACCGGCCACCGGCGAGGCGGATGGCGCTGCGCTGGTGGCGGGCGTGGTAGCGGTAGTGACCCCATCAAGGGCACCTTCCGTCACGCTCGTGGAAGCGGTGGTGGTGCCGAGCGGCATTTTCGTTTCGCCGGGCGAAAGGGCCGGGTCGGTGGTGGTGGCCGAAACGGCGGGCGTAGCGCTCACCGTCGGCGGCGCGTCGGTGGTCACGGCGTAGCGGGCGGGGAGGGTGGCGCCGGCAAAAGGCGGCTCGCTGGAGAGCAGACGGTTGCCGCCCCACCAGAGTAGCGCGCCGGTCAGCATACCGCTCGCGAACGAGCCGAGCTGCGTCCGCCAGGCCGCCGCTGTCGGCGTACCGGCGCGGGGCGCGGGAAGCTGCGCGCTGAGCGTGGGCCAGGCCGTGGGAGTAGGATCGACCTCAAAATCGGTCAGGCGACGCCGCAAGGCATCGTCGAAACGATCTTCCGGCGAAGCGGAAGAGGTCGATTGTGGGTCGTCAGGTAAGGAAATCATCGGAGTACACGGATTCGGCGCGGCGCACCCGCTCAGCTAAGAGACGGCGCGCTTTGGCGAGCTGGGAGGAAGAAGTTCTTTCATCGATGCCGAGGCGCTCACCGATCTCTCGATGAGAATAACCTTCTAAGCAGTAAAGGTTTAAGACGAGACGGTACCCGTCGGGGAGGGTGCTGATCAGATGAATGAGGTCTTGAAGCGCCAGATTATGAAGCGCGTCGGCGTCTTCGGCGGTGAGGGTGACGGCTTGCTCCAGATCGGCGGTTTGCAGCCAGCGTTGGGCATCGGAACGGAAATGATCGAGGCAGGTGGTGACGGCTACCCGTCGCATCCAGCCATCGAAAGAGCCTTCGTGCCGAAACTGCGGCAGGCGCTCGAATACGCGCAAAAACGTCTCCTGCAACAGGTCGTCGGCGTGCGCCCTAGAGCGGGCGTAACGCAAGCAAACCCCCAGCAGCCGGGGCGCAAAATGACGGTACAGGGCTTCCTGCGCCACCCGCTCTTGGCGCAGGCACGCAGCTAACAGGGCATCCGGAAATACGGGAAAAGCCAAGCGGGACAAGCAGTAAAAGGCGCTCTGAACCTATAGACGCGAACCAGTGCCGAAGTACGGCTTGGGGTGGGAAATTAGTTGGGAGAGGGGGTTGGCAGATTGGGTTCGCATGGCGTTACGCGGCCGATTGGGGTGTCCCCCCACCCCGGCCCTGCGGGCCACCCCTCCCCTCCGGGGCGGGGAGTTTGCACGCCTAACGCATTAGAAACGAACTCCCCAACCCCGAAGGGGGAGGGGTGCCCCGAAGGGGCGGGGTGGGGAACGCGGTTATGCGCAGCGGTTACGGAACGCGGTTACAGCAACACAGTAAAAGCACATCCCCACATCTCCCCCAATCCCTCTAAAACTTAAAATTGTACGTCAACGCCGGAATAATCGGGAACAGTGAAACCTGCTTCGCAATCGGCTGGCCGTCGAGATCTCGGGTTAGGCCGACGGGGATGTCGTAGTACACGAAATACGGGTTACGGCGGTTGTAGGCGTTGTAAATGCTCAGCGTCAGGTCCGATTCGCCGTGGCGGGGGCGCATTTTGAGGACCACGCCGAGGTCGAGGCGGTGGTACGTGGGGAGGCGATACTTGTTGCGGTCGGGGTAAATGGGGATTAAATCGATATCGCTACCGGGTAAATCGCTGAAAAAGAAGCGCCCGGCGGCAATGGTCGTCGGGTTGCCGGAGGTGAAGACGAACGACGACGTCAGGTGAATCCGGCGCGAGAGCTTGTAAATCCCGACCACCGTGAGGTTATGCCGCCGGTCGAAGGTGGTGGGGAAAAGGCGCCCGTCGTTAATGGTTTCGCCGCGGCCGAAATCGTCGTTGAAGCGGCGGTTTGCCCACGCCAGCGTGTAGCCAATCCAGCCGGTAAGGCGCCCGTCCTTGCGTTCGATGTAAAACTCTGATCCATAGGCCTGCCCCCGGCCGAAAAGAAATTCCTGGTCGAGGTCGGGGTTGATGAAGAGCTGGGCGCCGTCGCGAAAGTCGACTACCCGGTTCATCCATTTATAATACATCTCCTGCGTGAACAGCCAATGCCCGTTTCCGAATAAATGGCTGAAACCCACGGCGCCCTGCTGCGAAAACTGCGGCTTCACCGTCTTATTCGACGGGTACCAGATATCCGTCGGCAGCGACGCGCCCGAATTAGTCACCAAATGCACGTACTGCCGCATCTGCGTGTACGAGAGCTTCAGGCTGGTATTATCCGAGAGCGAATACCGCGTCGCCAAGCGCGGCTCCGGTGCCGCGTATACCTGCCCGCCATTCGCGAACGCCGACGCCCGCAGGCCGTAAGAAAGCGTCAGGCGGGGCGTAATCGTCCAGTCGTCTTGGGCGTACAGACCGTATTCGGTGCCGAAATATTCGATATTTTCCAGAAAGACCACCGATCCATCGGTGGTGCCCGCTTGCGCCCGCCCAACGCCGAACCGATGCCCCGTTACGGCGCCGCCCATTTGCACAGCGTGCCCGGGCTTCCCGGTCCAGAGGAGGTCGGTGCGGAGCGATAAATCGTTGATGCGCGACGATAAATCGAAGCTGAACGTCGAAAATTTATTTTCGATTTTATACAGGTAATTCGACGTTGACGCCGTCGTAATCATCGTCAGGGCGGGGGTGATGCGCCGAGTCCAGCGGGCGCTCCCGACGGTATTTCCCCAGCTGAAACC
>JANNMJ010000035.1:0-6892 GCA_031397815.1 Hymenobacteraceae bacterium | reverse complement strand
TTCGCGGGTCTCTTGACCCGCCACCCCAATCGGCACATTCCAACGCGCGTGGCCACGTCTTCACATCTCCCTCGCATCCTTCCCGCCCCAAACCCTCGCAAACCCAACCGTCAGCAATAAAGAGATTGGCGTCAGCAGCCACGCCGCAGGTTCGGCCAAGTGCGTCAGGAAAGCGGCTGTTAAGCTGATAGCGGCAGTATGAAGGCAGTAAGCGGCATACGTTCGGCGACCGAGCCACGTGAAGCCGTATGCTGCCCACGAACAGCGCATTGCGGGTGAGTTATCACAGAAAGAAGCGAGAATCAAACCGCCGCAAACGCTGCTGACGACCAAGCGGTAAGCGGGCGCCAGCAACGGAACGGCCAGCCATTGACGCTGAAAAAGGGCTAGTACCAGCAAACCCGCCATCGCCGCGAAACGCAGTGCGCGCCAGCGGTTTTGAGCATTTTCTGTTGATGCGTTGGAAGCCGCCGCCGCACCAACGGCGAACAAGCTCCCAATGGAGAAATCAGTGAAAATGGCGCCGGAGTGAAGCTTCAACAGCAGCGTTTCTGATGCGTGAAGCAGTTGAAAACTCAGCGAGCCAGCCAGCATCAACCCCAGCAGCGGCACCCACCAGCGGCGCGGGGAAAGCCATAGGATTAAAAGCCCGCTTGCCAGCCATTGCCCGACGGCGGCTACCGCCCAAAGCTCCGCCAAAACCCACGAGGTGGGCTGAATCCGGAGCTTATCGAAATTACTCAGGCCGAGCAGGTACCAGCTCAGGCGCGCTGGTTCTTGGTAGGGCAGGTGCTGTGCGGCGGCCAGTAACGGTTCGAGACCGAAGCCGATGAGCAGGCACAGCGCGTAAAGCGGCCCTAGCTGCCGGGCGGCTTGGAGCAGGTACACGGGGCGCCGGAAGCCGTCACGCGGCTTTTCAAGGCGTCGGAATCGAAGGAGATATTCTGTCGAAACAAACCCGACCCACGTGAACCCGAGGATGAAGCAGACGTTGAGCAGTGGCAGCAGAAACCGGTTCAGCGTCAGTAGCCACGGCGGCACTGTTGCCAGCAATTCGGCCGTGGTGGCGAGGCTGTGAGCGGTGAAAATCCCTAGAAAACCGCCGCCCAACAGCCCGGAAATTCGGGCGTTACGCAACAGGACGGCAGGGGACGAAAGGCTCAAAAAAAACGGATTCCCGCGCCGGTGTGGTCCGGCGCGGGAATCCGCCAAAAGTACGCGTGAGGGCAAGGCTCGGCAAAAGGCCAGCTCTTATCCAACTCTTGCCCAACTCTTACGACATCTTCCCCTGCGCCTGATTACGCAAATCGCGGATCTGGTCGTGTGAGGCTTGCACGATGCCGGCTTGCTTCTGAATCAGGGAGTGAACTTCCCCCGGCAATCCTTCCACTTCGAGCGCCTTGCGGTAGGCGGAAACCGCGTAATCTTCGCCACGCTCGCACTCTTCGAGGACGCGCTTGCGGTCCTTAGCGGCTAATGCCGACGATAAATCAATCCACGCGCGGTGGAGCGTGCCTTCGATGGAAGTTGCTTCAGAGGCCGTGTGGCCCATGCGGTGCAGGTAATCCTGTAACTCGGTGATGTTGTGGTCGCGCTGGACGGCGAGCTTCTCGAAGAGGTGTTTCAGCTCTTGGTCTTCCACATCGTGCGCGGCGGTGCGGAAGCCGCGAACGCCGTCTTTGCAGCGCTCGATGAGGTGACTGAGCGTATCAATGACCGGATTGGAGCCGGAAGCAGGGGAAATAGGAGAATCCATTGAAGCGGGGGTTGAAGGGAAAAGGAAAAGCGGCTTCTGAAATCAGAGCCTTCTTTTCTCTACTCCAACTGTCTGCAATGAGTTGCCTTGCTGGGTGTACTAAACCGGCGGCGGCACCAGCCCGGCGAGGCGATCCATGAGGGCGTCGGCGGCGTGGTGGAATTGTTTGCCGGTGGGGCCGCGCAACACCAGCCGCATCGCCGCCACGCCGCCGACGCTCTGCTTGAAGCGCGCCAACGACGGATTGAATTCGCCCATGGAGCTTAGCGACGGGCCGAGGTCGAGGAAGGTGCCCCCGGCGGCGGAGCCGATTTCGTAGAGGCCGCTCAGCAGCAGCAGGGCCGGACTAGCGTTGTCGAAATCGGGGTGGCTGGCGGGCATAAAATAGTAGAGCGTTTGGGGCGTAATCCAGACCGCAATCACCGTCGCCGCCCGCGCGCCGCTCGGGGTCCGGACGCTCAGTATCAGAAACTGATTCGGGAACGACTGCACGAGCGCCGTCAGCGCCTCTTGCGGCATACTGAGCGAATGGCCGCGCTGGTAGCGCCAACGGCTGATGGCTTCCAGTACCTCGGGCAGGGCTTCGGGCGGCTCCTGCTCAGTGGTGAATCCGTTCAATTGGAGCTTGCGCAGGCGCCGGACGGCGGCGCTCGTAAGCTCAGATACGAATCCGTCGGCCTGCCCGATAGGCAGGAAATGGCTGATATTCGACAGCTTCCGGCTCACCGACATTCCGGCGGCGCACAGCGCCGTCACGATGCGCGTCAGGGCGGTGGGCGCGTAGATATCGGGCGGCAGGCGCACGTACAGATGGTGGTACCCGAGGGCGTTCACGGCTTTCAGAACCACTGTCAGCCATTCGGAAATCACCATCAGCGGCACGGTTTCCACCACTTGCGGCCCGGCAAAAGGCGCCTGACCGGGGCTGCGGACTAAGTGCGGCTCGGTCTGCGAAGTCCAGAGGAGCCATTGCCCGACGCGATCGCCGGAGAGATTATCAATAAGTGCGGTCCAGATGAGGCCGTCGGCGCCGGGCTGGGTGCGGGCGTGGGCGATGGTGCTGAACAGGAACGGCGCGAAAACGGGCGGCGGCAACTGCGCGTCGGTGGCGTCGGCGGCGTCGATTCCGTGGGCGAGCCAGACCGAAAAGCGCCCACCGGCCAGACGGGCTTGGGCGGCCGGTGGCCGCGAATAAGCAGTAGCAGACGGCAAAAGGGCAGGGGCGGTAGTCGGGAACAGCATCAGAAAATCAGTGTAAGCCCCGAAAGTAGCAATAACTTGTCGCTGACGATTGGCTTTGACGATTTATTGTCGCTGCCTCGGCTTCGGGCGCCGTGGCGGACCTTTGTGGGGGCTGTCCGTTTCCCACCAGTCCTTTTCCTTCCTCTAAGTGAAATCTTCCGCTGCTTCTCGTGTCCGTAAGCGGCGGGTTTTGGCCGCCTTATTTCTGCTGGCTTTTGCCGTCTGGGCGCTGCCGCTGGATTGGGCGTACCCGGCGCGGTTGGAAGGGAACGCCTTGTTCGCGCAGCATATCGCCCCGTGGCGCAACGCGTTTTATCGCCTCGAAGACCCCGCACGGCGGCTGTTCGGCAGTTATTCCGTGCCTGATTCGTTACCCGTTTTGCGGTTTTCTCTGCCTGATTCGGCCCAAACCCGCTGGCTCGCGCAGCTCGATACGCTGCGGGCGCGGGGCATCAACTCGGCCGCGTCCCGGACGTGGGTGGCGGGCGATTTGCGGGCAACTACCGAAGGAGCAGATGACGCCGAAAACCTACCCCCACTGGCGGCGCGCCTGACGTGGCACGGCAAGTTTCGCAACCACTGGGCGTACCGTCAGCGGTCGCTCAAGGTGAAGCTGGCGAAGGGCAGCGCGTGGTGGGGAATGCAGAATTTCACCCTCATCACCCCCGATAACCGCGACGGCGCCGGGCTGGCCGTCGTCACCCAATTGGCGGCAGCGGCCCGCGTGTGGCACCCGCGCATCCGGCTCGTGCGGGTGGTGGTGAACGACACCGATTGGGGCCTTTATTACGCCGAAGAGCCCATCGATAACGCGTTCCTGACCCGCCGAGGGCTGCCCGACGGCGTCCTGCTCGCGCCCCGCGCCACTTGGGCCGATGATTTCCCCGACCACCGGCGCACAACGGCGTACGGGCAAGGAGTCGGATTCAACCAGGCGTCGCACGTGCACGCGCTGGCGCTGGAACCGGCTTTTCAAGAAGTCGATGCACCTTCCGATTCGCTCGCCGCCGTGGCGCTCGGGCGCTGGGCGCAAGTGCGCGATTTGGCCCGCCAAGCCAGTCTGCTCCTCGATAACTCTCCTGACCCCGCCACTGCCGCGCTGCCCGATTCGGCCGCCGTCGCGGCCGTCCTCGACATTCCGCGTTGGGCCGCTGCGGATGCCCTGCGCCACCTCCTCGCCGACCGCCACAACCTCGCCGGAGATAACCTGAACGTTGTTTTCGACCCCAGCACCGGCCGCTTTTTCCCGATTTACCGGTTTGAGGGTGGCTTGGTCGACCTTCAGCCCGCCAACGGCCTTACCAACGGCGCCACGCTCACCTATAACAACGGCCCGCTGCCGCTGTGGGCGCTCGTGAACCGGCAGCCGACGTTGCGCGCCGCCAAGCTGCGGGCGTTGCACCGGCTCACGGCTTCGCCTAAAATCGTTGAAGATGCGCTCCGGACGGCGGCGCCCGTCGGGGAGCTGGTCACGCGGGCTGCCGGGTCGGAGCTACCGATTCGGGCGCGCCTCGCGGCGGCGCGGCGGCAGGAACGCGCCTTGCTCGGCAACCGCGCGCTGATTCACCGCAGCCTCACCGAGCACGCGTGGCTCTACGCTACGGTGCAAATACGCGACGGCCGGATTCACCTCGAATTACTACCCGAATCCGAAGCGCCCCTCCGCCTAACCGACGTGCTCCTCCGAACCGCCAACGGACCGGCCGTTTTTCACCTGCCGAACCAGCTCCTCCTGACCCGCACCGGCCCGCTGACGCCCGGCGGTCCCGAAGCCCTGCTCCGTACCCTCGACACGCTCAGCTTGCCGTGGAACGGCCCCGCCCCGCTCACCGTTGACCTGACCGTACAAAACGCGCTCACCGGCCAAGCCCTGCCCGCCGAGCGGGTTCGGGTAGCGCGCCTCCGCCGCTGACCCGGCGGCGCCCGATGTATCTTCAGGATCCTTTTTTGCGTCTGGTCTTTCGTGATAGCACCTCTTCTCCGATTCAGCTTTCTGCTTTTGATGCTCAGCTTCCCGGCTCGGGCGGGATGGGCGCAGGTGGCTCCTAAGGATGCGCCGCTGCCGCCTGCTGTGAGCAAGCGCTTTCCGGTGAAGCAGTTCGGCGGTTTTGTGCTGACGAGTGAGACGCGCAGCCCAATCGCCGCGCACCGGACGTACCTTCAGATAAGTGGCGGGCGTTGGCTGTGGCCCGCCAGCCTCCGCCTGACCGTGGCCGGTGAGCGCGTGCTGAGCGTCTTCCCAAATCAAGTTTTTTCTCTCGATTCTATCTCTGGTCTGACGGTCACCGCGCCCGATTTGGCGCACGGCGCAGCGTTGGCGCAGGCGTACGTCAGCGGCCGTTTGCGGCCGACTGAGCAGGCCCGCGCCGTCATCCAATCGGTAGAGCCGATTTGGTATGCGGCCGATTCTGACACTGAATCTGACCCCGCAACCCGCCGCGTCCTCCCCGGTTGGCTCCTGACGTGGGCGCACCCCGATACGCGCATCGGCGCGTGGGAAGTGGCCCTTGATGCGACGACCGGGCAGCCCGTGGCCGCGCCGCGCGACTTGCTGAGCTTCCACCACGCCCAAAATGCTAGTCGCCCGCCGCGCGATACCACGGCGCGGGCGCTCGTTTTCCGGCCCGACCCGCTCACCACGGCGCAGCAGCCTTACGGTCGGCCGTACATCGATTCCCTCGATCACGACCGGCCCGCGCTCAATCAACAGCGGGTGCTCGATACGCTCCACCTGACCTTCGCCGCCGATTCGTTCCGGTTGCAGAATCCGTGGTTTACGGTGGCCGAGTTCGATCCGCCCGTGCGGCCGGTAGTGGCTGCGCGCACGGCTGCAGGCTTGCAGTTCACGCGCTCGGAAGCGGGTTTCCAGCAGGTGAATGCGTTTTTTCATCTGACGGAAGCGCGGCGCTACCTCGGCGCGCTCGGTTACGGGTCGCTGCATCCGCGCGCCATCCGGGTGGATGCGAGTGGGTTGAGCGGCGCCGACCAAAGTCGGTTTTCGCCCGTCGATACCACGCTTTCCTTCGGGGAAGGCGGGGTAGATGATGCCGAAGACGCCGATGTGGTGGTCCACGAATACCTCCACGCCCTCGCGTTCGCCGCCGCCCCGAACACCACTGTCGGCCTGGAGCGCCGCACCCTCGATGAGGCCAACGCCGATTACTGGGCCGCTGTCCATTCGGCCCGTTTGGGTGGCCCTACGGCTTACGGTCGCGAGCAAGTGTTCAATTGGGACGGTCATAACGAATTCTGGCCCGGTCGCTGGGTCATCAGCCCGAAGCGTTACCCCACCGACCTCCAAAACAACATCTACCTCGACGCCGATATCTGGAGCTCGACCATCTGGCAAATCCGCGCCGCCCTCCCGCCCGCCGTCGCCGACCGCCTCTGGCTACAGCATCTCTATTCCTACGCGCCGAACCTGACGATGCCGCAAGCCGCCGTCCTCTTCCTGCAAGCCGATACGCTCCTCTACGGCGCCGCCCACGCGGATACCATTTTCTACTTTTTCGACCAGCGGCATATCCTCGGCTCGCACGCGGTGGTCGGGGTTTCTGCTGAAAACAGCCCTGTTGGTGGTCCGCAGTTATTCGCTACTGATGCGTTTGCGCAGGGTGAAGCCGCGCTTTTTCATAGCCCGAACACGGCTAGTCTGACGCTGAGCAGCATTACGGGCGCTGTTGTGTGGCGCGGTGGGGCAGTGGGGGGGAAACCGGCTCCAATCCCAGCGGCTGGGTTGGCGCCGGGCGTGTATTTGTTGCGCTGGCAAACGGCTAGTGGTGCGGGAGCTGCGCGTTTGCTGCGGGAATAACGCGGTTCTGGTGCTATGTGGCCAGCTCTGTCTCAGAGATGGTGTTGATTCTCCTATTGATGCTCTATTGACGCCATCTCTGA
>JANNMJ010000002.1:0-37053 GCA_031397815.1 Hymenobacteraceae bacterium | reverse complement strand
TCCAAAGCCCGGGGTTGATTTCGCAGAAATCTACCCCGGGCCTCACGCGGCAGGCCCACGCACGGGCCACTTCACATCCACAGTAAACCCCCTCGTCGGCAACTTCAAGGGGCGGTTTACCCGTCTTGCGGGCGTAACTTTCGGTATATGCGTCGCCTGCTGACCTTTTTTCATCTGTTCGTCGCCTTGCTGCTGTTGAGCGGGCGGGCGGTTGCCGGACATTCGGCTGCCCCTGTTACGGGGTCTGCTGAAGGCGCGGCTCCCGCATTAGAATTCCGGCCGAACCACGGCCAATGGCCCGCGCCCGTCAAGCTTCGGGCTGATTTGGGGCCGGGCCTTACCGTTTTCCTCGAAAACCGGCGCCTCACGTTTTTGCGCTACGATGCGCCCGCTTGGGCGGCGGCGGCGCACGCGCACGGCCAGCGAAGGGCAGCACAAAAGGCTGCTCCGCCCGTGAAGGCGCACGCGTGGGCCGTGGAGCTGGTGGGCGCCCGCGCCGCCACCCAGCCCGAAGCAGTCGGCACCCCGACGGGCGTTCCGCATCATTATTTCCTCGGAACTGACCCCAAGCGTTGGGCCACCAACGTGCGCGCTACCGCCGCCGCCCGCTACCCCAATGCGTGGCCCGGCATCACGCTGCTCGCACACGCCTCGTCGGCGGGGCAGTTTGAGTACGACCTCGACCTAAAACCCGGCGCCGACCCGACTCAAATCCGGCTCCGCTACCACGGTTTCGGCGGAGCTGAAACGGGTGGGCTGACCCTCGATGCGCGCACCGGGCGGCTGCGGCTCCGCACCGCCCTCGGCGAGCTGATGGAAGCGGCGCCCGTGGCGTGGCAGCCCGATGCCGCCGGGCAGCCGCAACCCGTGCCGTGCCGGTTCGTGCTGACGGACCACGGTCGCACTACTGACGTTTCGTTCGTCCTGCCCGATGGCTACGATTCGCACCGCCGCCTCGTCATCGACCCCGTGCTGATGGCGTCGACGTATTCCGGCTCCACGGCGCCCACGTTCGGGCATACGGCCACCTATGACGATTCCGGCCACTTATACGCTGCCGGACCGTGCTTCGACCCCGGTTACCCGACCACCGTCGGCGCCTTCGACCTTACTCATTCATCGCCCGGCGGCACCGGCGGTTACAGCAACCCCGACGTGGCCGTCAGCCGCTACTCGCCCGACGGGCGGCGGCTGTTGTATTCTACTTATATCGGCGGGCTGGGGGCGGATTATCCGCACTCGCTGCTCGTGAATCATCGGGGTGAGCTTTTGGTGTTCGGCTCCACGGAATCGGCTAATTTCCCGACTACTGCCGGTGCCTATGACCGCACCGCGAACGGCGGCGTTTTCACGAGCGATGTGTTTGTCGCGAAGCTCGATTCTACGGGCGCGCAGCTGCGCGGCAGCACCTACATCGGCGGCTCCGGCGATGACGGACGCGGCCCCGATGGCCTGCATTTCTTCTACGGAGATACGTTTCGGGGCGATTTAGCCGTCGATTCCCTCGACCGCGTGTTCGTCGCTACTTCCACCGAATCAGCCAATTTCCCGTTCAGCGCCGGTGCCGTCCGGCCGAGCGCGGGGATGACGAGCGCGGCCGTGGTGATGCGATTCGCGCCTGACCTCACTCGCCTCGATTGGGCGGCTGGGCTGGGACGGGCGGCGGGTGCGTATGGGCTGTATCTGCCGAAATCAGGGGCGCCGTATGTGGTCGGGACGACGATTGCATCCGGTTTTTCGACCACGCCGGGCGTCTTGGAACCAACGCCCGTGGGCGGCGGCACCGGTTCGCAGCAGCGCGACGGCTTCCTCGCGCAGCTCTCCCCGAACGGCGATAGCGTGCGTGCCGCTACGTATCTGCGGCCCGCGACGGGCACGTTCAGCAGTAAAACGCAGGCGTTTTTCGTGCAGCCCGACCCGCTCACGTCCGATGTGTACGTGCTGGCCTCTAGCACCGGTTTTTACCCGGCCACGCCCGGCACGTGGGGGCAGCCGCAGGGCGGGCTGGTGGTGCAGCGCCTGAGCGCCAACCTGCAACAGCACCGCTGGACGGCCACCATTGGGCGGCCGGTGAGCTTCGGCTCCGGCCCCACTCTTTTAGACGACGCCCCCGACACCGACAACCTCTCCCCAACCGCCTTCCTCGTCGACGGCTGCGGGGCGGTTTACGTCTCGGGCTGGGGCAATACCCGCAACCTCACCACTACGCCGGACGCCTTGCAGCGCAACACGCGCGCCACTGGCGTCGGCGGCGATTTGTACTTGCTGGTGATGGCGCCGGATGCCGCTGGGTTGCAGTACGCCACGTTTTTGGGCGGCGAATCGGTCACGAGCTTTTATGAGGAACACGTCGACGGCGGCACGAGTCGGTTCGACCCGCACGGGCAGGTGTATCAGGCCGTCTGCACAAATGCGCACAATTTTCCGACCTCTACCAACGCGTGGCGCGGGCAGAACCGCGTAAACGGCGGCGCCTATGATGAAGTAGCGTTCAAGCTCGATTTCGAGCCGCGCGTCGTGCGGGCCGCCGCCGTAATCGCCAGCACCACCAGCTTAGAGGCGCCCGCCAACGTGCAGTTCGCCAACAACTCCTCGACTTACCCCGGCACCTTCTGGCAGTGGAATTTCGGCGACGGCTCGCCCGTCTCCACCGCCTTCGAGCCGAACCACACGTATCTCCAGCCGGGCACGTTCACGGTGCAGCTCATCACCACCGACCCCGGCGCCTGCGGGTCGGCGGATACGGCGTACGTCACGCTCGAAATCTTGGCGAATGATTCCACCGATTTGCTCGAATACACGATTTGCCGGGGCGATTCGGTCCAGTTCGCCGCCATAAATGCTGCGCCGGGCACGTTTCGGTGGGCGCCTGATTCCACGGTTTCGAGCGCCACTGCGCCCGCGCCCTTCGCGAAGCCCACCCAAACCACCACCTACACGGCCACCGGTCGGCTGCCGGGAAGTGCCCGCTCGAACACGTGGCGCATCACGGTCAACGTGTTGCAACCCGATTCGGTGCGCCTCACCGCCGAGCGGCATTGCCTGCCCGGCGGGATTCAGGCGACGTTGCGGCTGAGTAAGACTCTCCAGAACGTCCGCTGGGATTTTGGCGACGGCTCACCGCCCGAAACAGCCCCTGCATCCGCAGAAACGACGCATTTCTTCTCTCATCCTGGCCTCTACACGGTTCGGGTTGAAGGGTTGGATAGTCACGGGTGCCGGGTGCGACGGCATATTCGGATCGAAACCGACCAGCTTTTCATCCCCAACATCTTCACCCCGAACCGCGACGGCATCAACGAAACCTTCGAGCTGGGTTGCCTCGACCCCGGCACTGCCACGCTCCTCGTGTACAACCGCTGGGGGCGCCTCGTGTACGATTCGGGCGTCAACGGCTACGTGAATCAGTGGGACGGCGACGGCCTCGCGGCGGGGTTATACTATTATTTCCTGCGGCTGAGCTACTCGTCGCGCCCCGTGAAGGGCTGGGTGGAGATTGCGCGTTAGAGAGGTGCCGCCAAGGCACCCGGCGGCGGGCCGGGTCGTGCCGGAACCCCGGCCGTACCTTTGACGCCGTAAGCTCTCCGTCCAGTCAACCACCGTTTTTCGCTGTATTCCCGCATGCAATCGCTCAAAGTAGGCGTCATCCGTGAAGGCAAAACCCCGCCTGATTTCCGCGTTCCGCTCACGCCCAAGAAATGCGCTGAGGTGATGGCCACTTGGCCGCACGTGCAGGTGGTGGTGCAAAGCAGCCCCACCCGCAGCTTCGCCGACCAGGAATACCGCGATTTGGGCGTTGAGGTGGTTGAATCGGTGGACGACTGCGATATCCTGCTCGGGGTGAAAGAAGTGCCGAAAGAGCTGCTGCTGCCGGGTAAAACGTATCTGTTCTTCTCGCACACCATCAAGAAACAGCCGTACAACCGGGGTTTACTGCGCGAGATTCTGAAGAAGAACATCACCCTCATCGATTACGAAACCCTCACCAACGCCAACGGCATGCGCGTGGTGGCGTTCGGGCATTACGCGGGCATCGTGGGCGCTTACAACGGCCTGCTGACGTACGGCCGGAAACACGGCCTCTACAACCTCAAGCCCGCCCACGAGTGCCGCGACCTCGACGAGCTGATCGAGGAATTCTACAAGCTCCACGGCACGCTGCCGCCGATTAAGATTGCTGTCACCGGCACCGGGCGCGTGGGGCGCGGCGCCGCCGAGCTGCTCGACAAAGCCGGAATCCGGCGGGTATCGGCGTATGATTTTCTGTATCACGAGTTCGAGGAGCCGGTTTACGCGGCGCTCGAATCCGGCGAGTACCACGAGCACCGGACGCCGTCGCGGCCGTGGCACGAGCCGCATTTCTTCCAGAACCCGACCGAGTACGTGAGCACGTTCTGGCGCTACGCGAAAGTGGCCGACCTGCTCATCAACTGCATTTACTGGGACCCAAAAGCGCCGCGCCTGTTCACGCTCGATGAGATGGCGCAGCCGTGGTTCAAGATCGACACCATCGCGGATGTGTCGTGCGATATCAACGGCTCGGTGCCCTGCACCACGCGCCCCTCGACCATCGCCGACCCGGTTTACGACATCGACCCCGCTACCGGCGCCGAGCGTCCGCCGTACTCCGGCGGCAACACGATCAGCCTGATGGCCGTCGATAACCTACCGTGCGAGCTGCCGCGCAACTCCTCGCGCGAGTTCGGCCGTCAGCTCATCGACCACGTTTTCTCGCCGCTCCTCACCGGCATCGACCCTGATGAGCGCATCGGGCGCGCCACCATCGCCAAAGGCGGTGCCCTCACCGAGCGTTACGCGTACCTGACGGATTACGTCGCGCCGACGGCCGATACCCCTAGCCCGCTCGCGGCGCCCGCGCACTCGTAGCCCCCGTATGCCCAACGTCCTCGCGCTCTTCGAAACGTATCTGCAAGAGCTGAAATGGCGCTACCAGCGCGACCCCGAGCGCGAGCTGGTGCATTTCGGCCTGAACGGAACGAATGGCGCGCTCCGCGTGATGATTCACGTCGTGCCGGAGCTGGAAATCGTCAAGTGCTTCACTACGTACCCGTTACGGGTGCCGGAAGCTCAGCGCCCCGCCATCGCCGAATACCTGACGCGTGCCAATTACGGCCTCACGCTCGGCAATTTCGAGATGGATTTCGCCGACGGCGAAGTCCGGTTCCGCACCTCGATGAACACCGACGGCGGCGCGATCAACGCGGCCGTCGCGGCGCAGCTTCTCCAGCAAAACATCTCCACCGCCGACCGTTACCGCACCGGCCTGATGCGCGTGCTAAACGCCGACCGCACCCCGCTCGCCGCCATCGCGGAAGCTGAGGCCGCGGGGTAAAGCCCGCTTCGCTTTCAGCGGAAAAAGGTGAACAGGATGATGAACATCACGATGAACACCAGATACATCAGGCCGTCGGTCAGGAAAAAGCCTTTCCAGCGGTGGAAAGAATCGCGAAGCTTCGACATTGGGTAGAGGGAGAATGGGGAAGAGGGCAGGGTTCTCGCAGGGTTCGCAGTGTAAAACCCGCAGTGTTTCGCAGTGCTAACACAGTAGTATTTAGCACTGCGAGACACTGCGTCACCCTCTGCGAACCCTGCGAGAACCTCACAAGCTCAAGGTGTATTCAGGGCGCTGTAAATAATCAGCCCGAGTATACTACCCGCCAAATATCCGCCGATAACCGGCCACGCTTTGCGTTGGTGCGCGGTGCGCTCGTACCCTTCCACGTACGACGGGTATTTGAGCATCTCCGGATCGAGCAGCGGATTCTTATACGCCTTCGGCCGAACCGAACCGATGATGACTGCCCCCAACGGGTTGAAAGGCGACACGGTGGCCGTCGCAATCGTGCCGAGCGCCGGGCTTGAACGCCGGTAATAGAGCAGCGCATCCTGCCGACCGCGTTCGCGCAGCTCTTTATTCTGGGCGGTGATATCGAGCGGAGCGGCTGGCGCTACGGGCGCGTACGTGGGCGGCGGCGTTTGCGGGAACACCTCTTTGGTGCCGTTCGCGAACCGCACCATAAACAGCTTGCTCTTGGCGAGCACCGTCGGGGGAAGGGCGGGTTCGGTATCGGGGGCGCGGTAGAGCACTTCCGTAGGAGTGATTTCTATCACTTGCCCCGTCAGCTCATTGCCTTCTAGGTCGATAATAACGTCCTGCGCTACGACGGGAACCCGCAGGAGCCAGCCGAGCAAGAGCAGCAGGAGCGATAGGCGGAATCGGCGATGCATAAGAGGCCTGAAAAAGAGCTGCATCAGTACCCGCGACCGTGCGAGAGGTATGTAAAGCCGACCAAGAAGCTGTAACGCGTTCCTTCCCGACTCGGTACCACCGCCAGATTCAGCGGCACGTTCACGTATTTTCCCTTGATGGTCTGACCGGCGGCGATGGCCAGCCCGGCGCCCGCCAGCGACACGTTCGGCCCGATGCCCAGCTCGGTGCCGCTGCGCCCTCGGATACCTAAAATACCGCTCAGGCTCGGCAGAAACAGGCCTTGCTCCAGTCCGCCAATCAGCGGCACGAACTCCACAACGCCGCTCAGGCCGCTTGGTACCTTGAACAGGCGCTGCTCGAACTGCCAGCCAAACTGCGTAATCACGTTCGATGCGTCGTATTTGTCGCGCAGCCGCTTTTGCAGCTCTCCCTTCGCAATCACCGTCACGCCCAATCGCGGCCCACCGGCCGAGATGGCGGCGAAAACCGAGTCTTCCGCCCGACGTTGTGCCAACGCTAAATTAGCCTGAGTATAGGACGACGGCGGCGGCGGAATCGCCAGCGGAGCCGTCGACGGCGGCGCGGCAGCCGGAACGGCAGCGGTGAACACTTCCTTCGTGCCGTTCGCGTAGCGCACCATAAACACATCCGCCTTCCGGACGCTGAAAAGCGGCCCTTGCAGGTTGTCGGCGCGGTGATACTTAATGAGATCCGGGGTGATTTCGTCGATTCGGACGCCCACTTCATCGCCGTTGCGGAAGATGAGGCGGTCGGCGGGCGGCGCGGAGGCGGGCGTGGTGGTGGGTGCGGCGGGTACGGTCTGGGCACGCGCCGTCAGCAGCGGGGCGCTGAGCAGCCCGCCAATCATCAGCAGATAAAGCGTTTTCATCGGCCTGAACCGGAAAGATGCTTCTCGGCGCGTTGTGGTCCGGCGGCGAGTAGGCGCGCCCGTAAGCGGTGGGAAGGTGCCGGAATCAGCGTGCCCGGCGCGGGCGCGGTGGTGGCGGGCGGAATGACGCGCCCTACTTTGGGGCGCCCGGCCGAATCGGCCGAATGCGTTGAGTAACCGCTACCGGCGCCCCGGCTGGTGCCGCAAGCCGTCAGGAAAAGGAAGAAGGCGGCAGTGGAAGCTGCCCGGAAAGCCCGTTGCCCGCTGGGCAGACTGAGCGCGGCCGTTGAGAAGTAGCTCGCCGCGCGAAGCGGCGCGGCGCACGCTCGTCCGGCCCACGGCCGTCGAACGTCGTTTTGGAGGGTATTCATTGAAATAAAGAAGAAGGTGGAGGCTCGAAGCCGAAGGTTAGCCGCCCGCCTTTAGAGCGGGTATTCAGGAGTCGGTGCCGTTTTTAGTATGCAAGCCGACTATCTCTCACAATGATACGAAATTAGGCGACGGGTTTCCAAGTTTCTGCGCGCCCCTTTTTAGCCCGTATTTTTGTGGCCCGCGCCCTACCGCGCGTTTCGTTGATGCTGCTTCACGCCGAACACCTCATTAAGAAATACAAGGCCCGCACGGTGGTCAAGGATATGTCGGTGGAGGTGCGACAGGGCGAAATTGTCGGGCTGCTCGGGCCGAACGGCGCCGGCAAAACCACCTGCTTTTATATGATGGTCGGGCTGGTGAAACCCAATTCCGGCACCATCTGGCTCGATAAGGAAGACATCACCAAGCTGCCGATGTTCGAGCGCGCCCGGCGCGGCCTGGGGTATCTGGCGCAGGAAGCGTCCGTTTTCCGCGATCTCACCGTCGAGCAGAACATCCTCGCGGTGTTGCAGATGACGAAGAAGACGAAGGCCGAGCAAGCGCGCCGCGTCGAGGAGCTGCTCGATGAGTTTTCGCTCACGCACGTGCGCCACAACCTCGGCGTGGTGCTGAGCGGCGGCGAGCGGCGACGGACGGAAATCGCCCGAGCGCTCGCTACTGACCCGAAATTCGTGCTTCTCGACGAGCCGTTCGCCGGCGTCGACCCTATCGCGACGGAAGAGATTCAAGGAATCGTGGCGCGGCTCAAAACCAAGAACATCGGCATCCTCATCACCGACCACGACGTACAGGCAACGCTCAACATCGTCGACCGCGCGTACCTGCTCTTCGAGGGCAAGCTGCTGCGCGCCGGAACCGCCGAAGAGCTTGCCGCCGACCCCGTGGTGCGCGAGAAGTACCTCGGGCGGTTCTTCGAGTTCAAGCGCCGCGTGTATTAAGCAAAGGCGCCCACCCTGCCGGACCCTCTCGATGACGACCCCTTCCCTGCCTCGTAGCCTCGTCGGGCACGCCATAACAGCGGCCATGCGCGCCCGGCTGCCCCGCATCGAGCGTTTCCGGCAAGATCCGCTGGGCGTGCAGGCCGCGCAGCTACGGTATTTGCTGGAGTGCGCCGCGCCCACTGAGCAAGGGCGGAAGTACGGGTATCACGCGGATTTGTCGGCGGCGGAGTTTGCGCAGCGCGTGCCGCTCCAGACGTATGAAGAGGCGTATCCGCAGATTGAGCGCGTTTTGCGGGGCGAACCCGACGTGCTGTGGCCGGGTGCCTCGACGTGGTTCGCCAAGAGCAGCGGCACCACGAATGCGCGCTCGAAATACATTCCCGTCACCCGCGAATCCCTGCACGGGTGCCATTACCAAGGCGGCAAAGACCTGCTGGCGCTTTTTAGCGGCCTCTACCCCGAGCAGCGCATCTTTCACGGCCAAGGCTTGAGCTTGGGTGGCTCGCACGGGCCGAACCCGTGGCGGCCGGAAGAAGGCGGCTCACGGTGCGGCGACGTTTCGGCCGTGATTGTGCAGAATCTGCCCGGCTGGGCGCAGTTTATCCGCTCCCCGCCGCTGGAAATCGCGCTTCTTTCCGATTGGGACGAGAAGATTGAGCGCCTCGCGCGCCACACGATTCAGCAGAACATCACGTCGCTGGCGGGCGTCCCGACGTGGACGGTCGTGCTCATTCGCCGGATTCTGGAGCTGACTGGCGCGCGTTACATCCGCGAAGTGTGGCCGAATCTGGAGCTGTTCGCCCACGGCGCCGTGGCGTTTGGGCCGTACCGCGAGCTGTTCCGCACGCTCATCCCGCCCGACCAGCCCGACGGCGGTCACCGGCCGATGCGGTACCTCGAAATCTACAATGCCTCGGAAGGCTTCTTCGGTCTGCAAGACCAAGCAGATTCCGAAGACCTTCTGCTGCTCCTCGATTACGGCATTTATTACGAATTTCTGCCCCTCGACCAGCTTCACGCCCCCGACCCGCAGGCGGTGCCGCTGGAAGGCGTGCGCGTCGGGCAATCGTATGCGTTGGTCATCAGCACGTCGGCGGGGCTGTGGCGTTATATGCCCGGCGATACCGTCCGGTTCACGAGCACGCGGCCGTACCGGTTCCGGATTACGGGGCGCACCAAACACTTCCTGAATGCGTTTGGGGAAGAGGTGGTCGTCGAGAATGCCGAGGCGGCTATGGCGGCAGCTTGTGCCGCAACCGGCGCCACGCTCGCCGATTTCACCGCCGCGCCCATCTACTTGCGCGCTCAGGAGCGCGGCGGGCACGAGTGGCTCGTCGAGTTCGCTACGCCGCCCGACGATATCGCCCGGTTCACGCAAGTGCTCGACGACACTTTACGGCACCTCAACTCTGATTACGACGCTAAGCGACAGCACGATCTGGCGCTCGTCGGGCCGGTGGTGCGGGTGGCGCCGACGGGCACGTTCGGCGCGTGGCTGCGCGCGAAGGGCAAGCTCGGCGGGCAGCACAAAGTCCCGCGCCTCGCCAATGATCGGGCGCTGCTTGAGGAGCTGCTCGCTTTGATTTGAACGTGCTCTTCTGAACCTCAAACTGTCCTTCGGCAGTCCTTTAATCGAACCTGATTTCCCCTTCCATTTCACTCATGGCGAAAGCGCGTACCACCTATTTCTGTCAGAGCTGCGGCGCCCAATCGGCCAAGTGGCTCGGGCGCTGCCCGACGTGCGGCGAATGGAACACTTATGTAGAAGAAGTGGTGAAACCGGCCACGGGCGGCAGCGGCGGCGCCGTAGCAGGCTGGCGACCCGCTTCCGGCGGCGGACGCGCTCCGCAGAGCCGCCCGGTGCCGATCAACGACATCGTGGTGCGCGACCAGCCGCGGTTCCTGACGTCGGATGAAGAATTGAACCGCGTCCTCGGCGGCGGCATCGTGCCGGGCGCGCTGGTGCTGATTGGCGGTGAGCCGGGAATTGGCAAATCGACGCTGATGCTGCAAATCGCGACCTCATTGGATGGGCAGCGCGTGCTGTATGTATCCGGCGAGGAAAGCGAGCAGCAAATCCGGATGCGCGCCGAGCGGCTGGGCACGCTCGCGGCCGATTGCTTTATTCTGACCGAAACGAACACCCAGAACATCTTCCTGCAAATTCAAGAAGTCGGGCCGACCATCGTCATCGTCGATTCCATTCAAACGCTCTACACCGATGCCGTGGAATCGGGCGCCGGGTCGGTGTCGCAGGTGCGCGAATGCACCGCTGAGCTGCTGCGGTTCGCGAAGGAATCGAACGTGCCGGTCTTTCTGATTGGCCACATCACCAAAGACGGCTCGATTGCCGGGCCGAAGGTGCTGGAGCATATGGTCGATACGGTGCTTCAGTTCGAAGGCGACCGCCACACGAGCTACCGGATTCTGCGGGCGGTCAAGAACCGGTTCGGCCCGGCTGCCGAGCTGGGTATTTACGAGATGCGCGGCGCGGGGCTGCGGCAGGTCTCGAATCCATCGGAAATCCTGCTCTCGCAACGCACCGAGCCGGTGAGCGGCGTAAGCATCGGCGCGACGATGGAAGGCAACCGGCCGCTGCTCATTGAGGTGCAGGCGCTCGTTTCCCCGGCCACTTACGGCACGCCGCAACGCTCGGCCACGGGGTTCGACCTGCGGCGGCTGCAAATGCTGCTGGCGGTGCTGGAGAAGCGCGGCGGCTTCCGCCTCGGCACCCAAGACGTGTTCCTGAACATCGCCGGAGGCCTGAAAATCGACGACCCCGCGCTTGACCTCGCGGTTTGCGCCGCCATCGTCTCCTCGTTCAACGACCTTCCCCTCCCCGACGGCACCTGCCTGGCCGCCGAGATCGGGTTGAGCGGCGAAGTGCGGCCCGTCGGGCGCGTGGAAGCCCGCATTGGCGAGGCCGAAAAATTGGGCTTTCGTGAGATCTACATCGCCCAAGCCGGGCCTACGCCGGAGCAGAAACGCAAGGGCATCCGCGTCCGGAGCGTAGCGAAACTAGAGGATGCGATAGTTGGACTTTTTGAATAGCAAGTTCGACGCAGACAGGAATATTTCAACTAATCCGCAGAAAGCCTGTTTTTTAACTTGAACTGCTTGCGTACGTCGCCCTTCTGCATAGTAACTTCGGCCACCTACCCTTGCGTCATTGGCCTGATGACGCTCCAATTCCTCTCCTCCCACCCCCTCACCGGCCAGTCGTATGAAGCTAAACCTTACTCTTAAGCGGTGGTCGGGCTGGGTGGGTGTGTGGCAGCTTATTGTATTATTCGGAGTTTGTTCGTCATTCCCCGCGCGGGTTTACGCACAGCCTTCGGGGGTCGCCACCATTCGGGGGGATGTGGGGAATATGCAGAGCGACAGCATCTTTCTGGCGTGGCACCCCAGCGCTCTCGACGACCGCGAGCAGCGCCTGCTGGCGCACGTAGAAGAGGACGGCCTGTTCTCGATCTCCTTCCCGCTCAGCGCCGGAACCGTCACCGAGCTGGTGTATGGCTCGGAAGCAATCACGCTCTGGCTCGAACCCGGCACCGACTTGCAGATCAAGTTCAAGGCCGGTGATATGGGGAACTCGGTACGCTTCAAGGGCACGCAAGCGCCTGAGAACGAGTACCTGTCTGACCACGAGCGCGATTTTGTCGAGAACGAGGAGTGGCAGGTGCTGCCGTACAACATTATGTACTACGAAGAGGGCTTCGCGAAGTACCTCGACCGCCGCTTGGAGCGCGAGCGCATCGGCCTCACCCTCTTCCTGACCGACAACACCGAGACTTCCGCCGCCTTCCGCGAGTTCGCCGACGCCGACCTCAACTACGCGTGGGCCAACGACCGCATCACCTACCAAGATCTGCGCGAGCAGGTGGTGAACAACGAGGGCCGGTTGCAGCTCTCGCCGGGCTATTACGATTTCCTGCGCGTCACGCACCTCGATGCGGCCGGCGCACTCCGCAGCCCTAACTACCAGACCTTCCTCACCAATTACCTCAATTGGCAGATGAAGGAAAATGGCCACACGCGCTCCCAGCCGAGCTATTTCGCTGATTGCTACGCGTTGGCGAAGGAGAAATTTTCGGGCGAAGTGGAAGCCGTAATGCTCGGCCGCATCCTGCGCGACTCGTTCAAGAACGGCTACGTGCAGCAATCGGAAGAGATGCTGAACGACTTCCGCCAGAACATCGACGTCGCCGGTAAGTACGTGCCGCTCCTGCAAGGCGAGTTCGAGGCCACCCGCGCGTTTGCGCTCGGTGCCCCGGCGCCCGCTTTCTCGCTTACCACGCTCAAAGGCGATACCATTACCCTCGACAAGCTCAAAGGCAAATTGGTGTACCTCACGTTTTGGAAAACCGCTTCCGGCGTTTCCCTCCGCGATTTGCCCTATCACCAAGACCTCGTGAGCAAGCTGCGCACGAAGAATGTGCAGTTCGTGAGCATCGCTTTCGACGACGACCGTGAGGCGTGGAAGAGCTTCGTGCAGGGCAAGGCACTCAGCGGCATTCAGCTTTACGGCGGCAAAATGGCGGCTAACGAGTTACTGAAAGCCTACGGCGTCCGCGACATTCCGACGTACTTCCTCCTCGCCGAAGACGGCACGATTGCGAATCGGCGGCTGCTGAAGATGAATAATCCGGGCGCTGCGACCCAGATTCTCAACGCGATGGGGAAAGTGAAGCTGCCGGAGCCACCGCCGCCGCCCGTCGCTCCCGCAGTCGTGGACCCGCTGCCAGTTGCGGCCACGCCGCCGCCCGCCCCGGTCGTCAAGCCTGCCCGCCGCATGAACCGCGTGCCGAACCGCACCGCTTACCAATACCCTAACCGTCGGCCCGCCCCGAAACCCGCCCCAAAACGGCGCTAAGCCCAGCCCTATCGAGAGAATCATACTAAACTATCGGCTTCTTTAAGCGCCGAAGCCAATCGCATCCGCACCCCGACCTTTGACCGGCCGGTCGCAGCCTACACGGCGCGTCGGCCGGTTTTGGTTTTGGCTCTGTTCCGAAATCAGCGCCGCGCTTTCTCTTTCTCCTTCGGAATCTTCGCCTGATGCTGCCTTCCCGCGCCGCGATTTACGATGGTCTCAACTTCCTCTCGAAGCTGACGCCCCGGCGCGCCCTGAACGCCGCGCAAGTTTTGGGGTCGTACTGGCTGAGCCGCGCCACGGGGCGCGTTCGGCCCAGCGGCCTACCCGTCGCGCTCTCCCTCGAACCCACCACCAGCTGCAACCTGCGCTGCCCGGAGTGCCCGAGTGGCCTGCGCTCGTTCACGCGCCCCACGGGGATGCTCCCCGACGACGTCTTCGAAGCGACACTCGAACAGCTCCATAAAGAGCTGCTGTACCTGATTTTCTACTTTCAGGGCGAGCCGTATCTGCACCCGAAATTCCTGGAGCACGTGCGCCGCGCGTCGGATAAAGGCCTTTACACCGCCACCAGCACCAACGGCCACTACCTCAACGACGCCAACGCGCGCAAAACCGTCGAGAGCGGCCTCGACCGCCTCATCATCTCCCTCGACGGCACCACGCAGGACGTGTATCAGCAGTATCGGGTGGGCGGGAAAATTGACAAGGTGCTCGACGGGGCGCGCAACATCGTGAAATGGAAGCGCGAGCTGAAATCACGCACGCCGATGGTGGTGTTTCAGTACTTGGTGGTGCGCCCGAACGAGCACCAAATCGAAGACGCCAAAAAGCTCGCCCGCGAGATTGGAGTAGACGATATCTGGTTCAAAACCGCCCAGATTTACGACTACGAGCAAGGCTCGCCCCTGATTCCGACGATTGACTACTACTCGCGCTACGCCAATCAGGGCGATGGCTCGTGGAAAGTCAAAAACCAGCTCCTCGACCATTGTTGGAAGATGTGGCACTCGTGCGTCATCACGTGGGATGGCCGCGTAGTGCCCTGCTGCTTCGACAAAGACGGCGAATACGCCCTCGGCGATCTCACCCGCGAATCCTTCCGCGAGCTATGGCACGGCGAGAAATACCAACAGTTCCGCGGGCAGCTCATCAAAGGCCGCGAGCACATCGAGATGTGCCGCAACTGCACGGAAGGGACGAAGGTCTGGGGGTGATTTTCTTGATGTGAAAGAGATGTGGGGATGTGGAAAACAGATGTGGGAGTGGGGGAAACGCAAATCAGTAGCCGCTCAGAATTGAACAACTAACCCAAGTTGCGGACTATCGGGGCGTCCCCGTGAGGGGACATCGAACGGTAGCCGGGGGCAACGCCCCCGGAAAGAGGAACAATAAAGAACAGCGGTCCCCGTGAGGGGACACCGAACCGTCGTCCTATCCGCCGTGGTCGGTGTCCTCTCACGGGGACGCCAAATCGCCCCCTGTAACCCGCAACTTGGGTCAACTACCCTAAAACGGCGACTCGATCTCTGCCAACAGCGGCGCGATGGCGTCTTTATCGGAGACGAGTGGCGTAATCAGGCCGCCCCAATCGATGTTGAGGGCGGGGTCGTTCCAGCGGAGCGCGCCTTCGGTTTCGGGGTGATAGTAATCGGTGCACTTGTAGAACAGGGTGGTGTCGGGTTCGAGGGAGAGGAAGCCGTGCGCGAACCCGACGGGGATGTAAAACGCGTTGCCGATAGCCGAATCGAGGATGACGGCGTGGTGCTGACCGAACGTCGGCGAGTCACGCCGCAGGTCGACGGCTACGTCGAGGGCGCGGCCGGTTACTACGCGCACGAGCTTCGCTTGCGCGTGGGGCGGCTTCTGAAAATGCAGGCCCCGCAGCACGTATTGCGCCGAAAGCGACTGATTATCCTGCACGAACACATCGTGGATACCGGCCTTGGCGAGGTCGCGGGCGCTGTACGTCTCCGCGAAATAGCCCCGCGCATCGGCAAAGCGGCGCGGCGTAAACTCGTAAAGGCCCTGAATGAGCGTCGGGGTCGTCGGGGAAGATGCTAACACGGCGGGGTGAAGGGGGAAAAGCTGAACGGGTGGACGGGTAAGGGAGCGAAAACGGGGGCGGACTTTAACCGGAATCAGGCGACGCCAACTGGCACCGACGGCGCGCTCGCCCCGGCGCGGCGCGGCTGCCCGGTGGCGCGGGCGATGGCGTCGAGGTACAAATCGATGACGACGCGCTCGTCGAACCGCGTGACGGCGAGGGTGCGGCTGGCTTCGCCGAGGCGGCGCAGCTCGGGGTCGGGCTGGTCGAAGAGGCGGCGCATGGCGGTGCCGAGGGCGGCGCCGTCGCGGGCGGGGCAGAGGTAGCCGTTCTCGCCTTCGCGGACTACCTCGCGGCAGCCGGGCACGTCGGTCGTGACGATGGGCTTGCCCATCGCAGCGGCTTCGAGGAGCGTTTTGGGCGTCCCCTCGCGGTACGACGGCAGCACGACGGCATCGGCGGTCCGAATCACGCCCGCCACGTCATCCGACGTGCCGAGCCATTCGACGGCGCCATCGGCCTCTTCAATCCACTTCTCGAACGTGGCGCGCGGCACGCCGATGCCGCCCTGCTCATCCAATCCGCCGAGCAATTGGCACCGCACGCGGTCGCCATACTGCTGGCGCAGCGCCCGCGCCGCCTCGAAATATTCGACGATGCCCTTCTCGTAGAGCACCCGCGCAATCATCAGAAACGTAAACGGCTCATTGCGCTGCCACGTCGTGGCGGGCTGAAACCGGGTCGTGTCAACCCCCGAACCCGGCAGCAGTCCGCAGATTTCGGGTTTCAGAAGCTGATGCTGAAGGAAAAGGTCGCGGTCGTCGGGGTTCTGGAAGAAGACGGTGGCGGGGTACCGAAACGCGAGCCGGTAGAGCGCGAGCGCAATCCGCGAAACGATGTTCTGCACGATGAACACCGTCCCCAGCCCGCTCACGTTGTTGATGCTCGGCACGCGCGCCATCCGCGCGGCGAGGGTGCCGTAGATGTTCGGCTTGATGGTGTAATGGAGGACGGCGTCAGGTTTTTCGCGCCGATAAATCTTCGTCAGGCGGCGCATCAGCCCGAAATCCTGATCGGGGCGCGTGCCTTTGTTCGCCATCGGCAGCGGAATAAACCGGCACCCAAGCGCCACGAGGCGCTCCGAATACGGGTCGGGCGGGGCAATCGCGAGCACCTCGTGCCCTTCCGCCTGCAACGCCCGCACCAGCGACATCCGGAAGTTGAAGATGTTCCAGGAAGTGTTGATGACGATAGCGATGCGCATGGGGGGAAGGGGCATTTTTCGGCGCTGATTCGGTGTTTCCGGTTCCACTGGAAACCGCAAACCAGCAATCAATCGCCTGTTGAAGGCGCGAAGATAGCCGTCCCCCGGCGGTACCTTCGGCCGCAAACTCCCCCGGATGGAAGCCCTGCATCACGTTATTGTCGTCGCTTTTGCGATTTTGTACGCCTATAAAGTCGCCCTGCTGCTCGCGGGGCGCCCCGATATGCTGGCCGCTTTGCGCGCCCGCGCGCCGTGGTTGGATGCCGTGCTCGGAACGGCCGTCTTGGTGTCGGGCGGGGTGTTGGCGCTCCGTTATCCGGGAGCGTGGCCGTGGTGGCTGGTGGTGAAAATCGTGCTCGTGCTGCTCGTTTTGCCGCTGGCGCTGGTGGCGCTGCGGCGGGGTCAGAAGGCACTCGCGCTCCTTGCGCTGCTGATTTTTGGGTACATCTACGCCATCGGCTACACCCGCAGCCTCGACCTGAAGCCCGGCATCCGCACCGAAACTCCCACCACCCCCACCGACCCACGCAATGGCCGGATGCTGACCGAAAACGCCGATTCAATCGCTCCCGCCGCCCCCGATTCCACTGTCACCGGCGGCCTCATCGGGAAGATGCTTTACCGCCAACACTGCATCCTGTGCCACGGCATCAACGGCGATAAATGCCTTTACGGCGCCCGCAACCTGCAACAGAGTACGCTCTCTTTGGAGGCGCGGATGGCGCTCGTGACCAACGGGCGCGGCAAGATGCCCGCGTTCGGCACGCG
The DNA here is from genome assembly GCA_031397815.1 of Hymenobacteraceae bacterium. Taxonomy (GTDB): domain Bacteria; phylum Bacteroidota; class Bacteroidia; order Cytophagales; family Hymenobacteraceae; genus JANNMJ01. The sequence continues at coordinate 19,667 of JANNMJ010000002.1, read as the reverse complement.
CCTCACGCCAGCGCAAATCGAGGCGGTGGCGCGGCACTCGCAGACATTGTTCCGCGCCGATTCGGCTACCGTCGCGAAGCGGCCGAAAGCGTAAGCGCGGGCCGCATTCGCCAATTTTACGGTCCCGACCCGTACCGCGCGCCTTCCGTATGAAGGCCTGAACGGGCACGATGCCCTCTACCCACCTCGTTTGCTACCCTGGCTGCATTATGATCGAGAAAAAGAAATTCCATTCTACCGCCGTTCGGCAGGAAGTGGCGGTGCTGGTGAGCGTTCCGCCGAAATCGCAATCGGAAGCCCAAACCACCGAATACCTCGACGAGCTGGCTTTTCTGGCGGAAACCGCCGGGGCCGCCACCGTCAAACGCTTCACCCAGCGCCTCGACCAGCCCGATATCCGCACGTATGTGGGGAAGGGGAAGCTGGAGGAAATCCGGGCGTGGGTGGTGGCGAACGACGTCGATATGGTCATTTTCGACGATGACCTGAAGCCGTCGCAGCAGCGCAATCTGGAGGAGGAGCTGCGGGTCAAGATTCTCGACCGTACGCTGCTCATTCTCGATATTTTCGCCCTGCGGGCGAAGACGGCGACGGCGCGCACGCAGGTCGAGCTGGCGCAGTATCAGTATTTCCTGCCCCGCCTCACCGGCCTCTGGACGCACTTGGACAAGCAGCGCGGCGGCGTCGGGACGAAGGGACCGGGGGAGACGGAGATTGAAACCGACCGCCGGATCGTGCGCGACAAGATTTCGTTTCTGAAGGAAAAGCTCGAAGAGTTCGAGAAGCAAGCCTCGACGCAGCGCAAGACGCGGCACGGCGTGGTGCGCGTGACGCTGGTGGGGTACACGAACGTCGGGAAGTCGACGCTGATGAACCTGCTGGCGAAAGGCGCCGACGTGTTCGCCGAAAACAAGCTCTTCGCGACCGTCGACGCCACGACGCGCAAGGTCGTTCTCGACGGCATTCCGTTTCTGCTGAGCGATACCGTCGGGTTCATCCGCAAGCTCCCAACGCGCCTCATCGACTCGTTCAAAAGCACCCTCGATGAGATTCGCGAAGCCGATTTGCTGATTCACGTCGTGGACCTAAGCCACATCGGTTTCGAGGAGCACATCCGCGTCGTGAACGAAACGCTCGCCGAAATCGGCGCCGCCGACAAGCCCGCGCTCCTCGTCTTCAATAAAATCGACCAATACGGCGCCGACGAAATCGAGAACGGCCGCGAGCGCCTCAGCTTCGAGGAGCTGCGCGAAACGTACGTCGCGCGCCTCCACGCGCCGGCCGTCTTCATCTCCGCCACCGAAGGCCAGAACATCGACCAGCTCCGCCTCGCCGTCGGGAACCGGGTGCGGCAGGTCCACGAAACGCTCTACCCGAACCGCCCGCAGGATCGGTGGAGCGGGACGGAATAAGGTTCATTTAGAACCGGTTAGCCGATTGCTGCCGGGCTGCATCGGGGCAAATTGCGTAGTTTAATGCTGACAAACTCTTCTTCTCCCTTCCGACCTGCTTCGAGCAGCCGCTACTCACTACTAACCGTCGGCACGTTGGCGATTCTGATGATCGTCGCGCGCTTATGGGCGCCCTATTGGGACACGCACAACGTCGAGGCCATCCTGACGTGGGATGCGATGGGCTATTACATCTATCTGCCCGCGCATTTCATTTACGGTGACCTGCGCACGATGGCCTTCGCACCGAAAATAATCGCCGAATACGCGCCGACCGTTGGCTTTTATCAGGCGTTTCAGGTGCCGGGAGCGCCGCTCGGGCACTTGGTCACGAAGTACCCTATTGGGATGGCGATACTCGAAGCCCCGTTCTTCGGCATCGGCCACCTGATGGCGAAGGCGCTTGGCTACCCGCCCGACGGCTTTTCGGCGCCCTATCAAATCAGTATTGCGTACGGCGGAGTGCTGTATGCGGTGGGCGGCTTGGCCATACTGCGGCGGGTCATGCTCCGGTATTTCTCGGATTTCCTGACGGCCCTCACGCTCGTGCTCGTCGTGTTAGGGACCAATTTCACGCAGTACGGCATCTACGATTCGGCGATGGTGCACGGCGTGTGCTTCGCGCTGTACGCCGTGCTGCTGTGGGGGACGCTCCGCTGGCACGAAACGCCCCGCCGCCGGTGGGCGCTGCTGATTGGCGCTACGTTGGGGCTGTTGGTGATTGTGCGTCCTTCGGAAGCGGTTGCGTTGGTGCTGCCGCTGTTGTGGGGCATCGATTCGGTGGCCGCCTTGCGGGCCAAAGGGGCGTTGGCGCTCCGTTACTGGCCACATCTGGCGCTGGCCGCAGTGGCGGGGCTGTTAGCGGTCAGTCCGCAGCTTTTCTACTGGAAATGGGCCACTGGTCATTGGCTGTTTTACTCTTACGAAGAACAGAGTTTCAGTTTCCTGCATCCGCACCTTCGGCAGGTGCTGTTTAGCTACCGCAAGGGCTGGCTCACTTACACGCCGCTGGCGCTGCTGGCGCTCGTGGGCTTCTGGCCGCTGTGGCGGCAAGCGCGACCGATAGCAGTGGCCGTGCTCGTGTACACGGTGTTGAACCTCTGGATTGTCTCGGCGTGGGATATCTGGTGGTACGGCGGCTCCTTTGGGCAGCGGGCGATGGTGCAGTCATACGCCGCGCTGAGCCTGCCGCTGGCGGCGCTGCTGAGCCGGTGGCCCGGCTCTGCGCCGGCTGATGGCGAGGCGCCGCCGTGGCGCTCGCTTATGGCGTGGCCCGTGCTGGTGATGTTGGTCACGCTCAATCTGTTTCAGGTGTGGCAGTATATGGCGGGCATCATCGTGCCCGACGGGATGCATTCCTCGTACTGGCGCGCGGTCTTCTTGAACGCCCATCCGACCCAGACCGAGCTGGCGCGGCTGTCGGTGCCGAAAGCGCGGCCGGGCTTGGCCGTGCAATGGCAGCTGCGGCTGGTTGGGCAACAGACATTCGACCAGCTAACGCCGGAGGCTGGGGGGGTAGCCTGCGCGGGACTTGGCGGGTCCGTCGCGTGGCGCCTGAATAGTGAGAGTGAGGAGCGAGCCTACACGCCGGATGTAGCCGTGTCGGTGGGCCAGCTACGTGCCGCGCCGGGCGCTTGGCTAAGAGCCGGCGGGTCGGTGTATTGCGAATGGGGCGCCTGGAATAACAAGCTCATCATCGACATCCGGCGCGGCGACCAACAGCTTGTCTGGCACGGGCTGGACATTCAAAGCCGTCTCATCCAACCTCGTTCCTGGACGACGGTGTACGCCGACGTAGCCCTGCCGCCCGATTTGCGCCCGACCGACGTAGTACGTGTCTACGGCTGGGCGCCGCCCGGTTCGACCCCCTGTTACCTCGATAATCTAACCCTCGAAGTGGCCGAACGGCGCTAATCAGGGGTGTTTTCAAAGCGCCTAAGTGGCTTTGAGAGCTACAAGCTCGGCCGGTTTTGGCCCGAACTCATCTAGGAGCTTACGACCTCTGTTGCTGGCTCGGGAGCAGCAGTTGTCAGCTTCCGGTTTGGTCGGAAAGCGTCGAACTTCTTCTTGAGCCTCAAAATCGGCTTCTCGATCAGCTCATAGGAGACGATGGACGCCGAAAGGGTGAAAATGACCACCCAACCGATGAAGAAACGGTCGTGAAACCACGGAAACTGCCGCACGAGGAGCAGAATCACGAAGCCGTGGTACATATAGATGCCGTACGAAACCTTGCCGAAATAGTGGAAAATCGTTTGGCGGCGCCACTTCACGAGCGTATCCGGGGCATAGATCATATGACCGAGCGCGAACGCCGCGATCACCGCGTAGATGTATTTCTTGACGACGATGGTGAAGACGGAGTTCCACTCGCCGTATACGTCGGTGGCGAAAAGCAGCGCGCCGACCACGTAAATCAGCACGCGGGCAGCGCGGGGGACGTTTAGGCGAATGGATTGGTAGAATGCACCGTAGGCGAACAGCGAGCCGACGGCGAGGATATCCCACCGGCAAAACGTGTTGAGGTAGAGCGCCATGTAGTAGTCCGGCACGAACCAGAAGTAGTACAAGCGCGCCGCGATGCTCGTGACGATGACCAGCCCGAAGAGCGTCGGGAGGCGCCGCACGGGCACCAGCCACACCAACAGGGGCCAGACGAGGTAAAAATGCTCCTCGATGCAGATCGACCAGAGGTGGTTGAGCGCGGTGGATGACCAGCCGTGGCGCATCAGCTCGAAGTTGCCGAGGAAAGTCACGAACTGCCAGAGATTCGGAACCGGCTCTTGATAGTAATGGTGCAGCACCGGCGCCAATGCAACGCAGATGTAGTACAAGGGCCAAATACGCAGCACCCGCCGCATGTAGAACGAGCCCAGGTCGATTCGTCCGAACCGCGCCCGCTCGGCGAGGAGCAGGTAGGTAATCAGAAAGCCGCTCAGGAGGAAAAATAAGTCGACTCCGTAGCGGAAATTGTCGACTACGCGCCGCAGCTTTTCCGCCCACCATAACGGCTGCCCGGCTCCATCAAGAATGAACGCCTGAATGCCGGGAACATCCGTCCAGTGTTCGTAGGAGTGCGTGACGAGCACCATCGTGGCCGCCGTAAAGCGGATCACATCCAACGAGGCGAAGTAGGGAACAGGACCAGCCGGAAGCTCACCGGCCGCCTTAGTGCGTGAGAAAAACATGTGATCTGGATGGGAACCCGAAGAACCCGAAAAGCGCGCTCAATCGGCGCGTTGCGTAGTATCACGTAAAAGTACGGCCTTACCAGCCGCGCCGACCGGGCATTCCGTCAAGCCCAAAGCCGTCGAGGGTGGTAAGGCCGGTGGCAGTTTTGCCCCATACGTGCGTCGGGAGGGGGCGCACGAGCAGGTCGTCGGCCACAATGTCTTCGCCGTCGGCGAAGATCAGTAGGCGGGTGGCGGCGGGGTGGCGTGTCCAGCGGTTGGCGCCGCGCACCCATTTGCCCTGCACATCGAAAGAGCCGTGGAGCGGCGTTTCATTATCGCTCAGGCGTTGGCCTTGCGCATCAAACTGTTGCGTGTGCAGCCACGGCAGCGCCCGGCGTGTGGTGAGGTTGAACCAGACACTGGTTTCGTATTGCAGCGTATCGGCGGGGCCGGGCAGCGGGCCGTCATAGATGACGAGGGGCAGCGCGGTCTCTCCGGGCAGGAAGATTTTATACGGCAGCTCCCGTGCCCCCGATTGGCTGCGGCCTTCAGCGCCTTTGACGCTTTGGGCGCCGGTCAGGTCTTGCTGAATAATGGGGTGTTGTAAGCCGCTAACTGCTGCCGTTGCGCTCAGGGGCGTACGCAGCGCGGTATCGGCGAGTGCGGCGGCGCGCTCATCGGCGCATAAGGCCGCCGCGGGCAGCTCGTAGAGCAAGATGCGGGCGTTGCCGAACAGGGGTTTCGCCAACCGCACTAGTCGCGCCTCGTTCGGCGCGAGCGGCACGTTCGGTAACACCATCAGCAGAAAAGGCTTGGCGGAGAGGCGCCGGGTCAGGAGTGAATCGCGGGCGATGAGCGGCGACGCCACCATCGTCACGAGGGCGGCGGTTTGGCGGATGCTCGTGCGGCTCATCATCGTGGCGGCAATCGGCAGATCGGTCTGGATGGAGGCTCGAAAGACTTCGTGCTCACTGCCGCCGACGGAGCTCATCCCCCACTTTTCGCTTCCAGAGCTGAAATAAGGTAGCGGCAGGAGCGCTTGAAAATCGGTCGTGTAATGCTTGCCTTGCGCCAGATACCCGACGTAAGAATCGGCGGTACCGGCAAATTCGGCGGCGCGCGGTGGTAAACGGAGGAAGATGCTGAAACGCCGCGAAGTCACCAGCGCATCCAGCCCCCACACCAAGCCCACAACCAGCAGGAGCGTATGGCCAAAACCAGCGGCGCGGTGCCACGCGAGGTAACGGCCCAAGCGCCCGAGATACCACGCCGCGTACACGGTAATGAGGTAATAGAACAGCCACGCAAACCGCCCCAGTGCGCGCAGCTGCTTGAGCGGCGGCACTAGTTCGAGCAGGGCCGTCAGGTTCCACCGGAAAGGGTACGCCATCGAGAAGAACAGCGTTAGAAAAGCCACCCAAAGCCCTAGCCGCAAAAACCCCGGCGCCACCGGCCAGATCAGCCGGAAAGGGCGCCGGTTATTGCGCCGTAGTAAGTAGCTGCCGCCCTGCCAGATCATCAGAAACAGCACCGCCACCGGCACGATACCGATGTAAGCGCGTCCCTCGTAATCGGGCGCCCGGTGGTGCACCACGGCGTTCCAGGTAGTGAAAAGAGGCTCCCAGGATGGCGCCAGCACTCCGCCCCAGGAGCTGATGTACACGAAGAAGCCGTAAGGGTCAGAGGTGCGCTCGGCGGCGGCGGGGTCGGTGAGCTTGAGCCAGATGAGCGTGGTGAGTAGCGCCAGCCCCGCCGCGCCCAGTAACCAGGCGGCCGTAAGCAGCGCTGGTTTCAAGGTCTTTTTAGGCGACGAACGACGCGCTACCATCGCCGCCCCCACACTGATCAGCGCGTAGCCGCCGGCAAGCAGCAGCCCGCACATCAGGTAGTAGCTCGTGAGAAGCGATGCGGCGATGATACCGAGCGCCAGCGCCAGCCCGCGCCGCCAGTTGGGGCGCTCTATGAGACGGATCGTGAGAAGCCACAGCCCCGGCACCACCACCGGATACGATAGCGCCATGTGCGCTGCCAGCCGGTCGATTTGCGGCGATTGAAACGTAATCAGCAGCGCCGCCGCTACGGCCCACCAGACCGGTACGGCGGCACGGCGCAAAATCGCATATAACACGGGCGGCGTGGCGGCCACCCCGATAGCCAGCGCCCAGTTCAGGCACCCCAGCGCCACGATGCCGGTCGTCGGCACCAACCCGATCCCCATCAATCCCTGCACCACCCACGCCAGCAGCGGCTGCGCATCCGGAAAGTTGATGTGCTCGCCGAACGGGTAATTCATCCCCGTGAAATGCGTGCCCGAATCGTGCAGCACGAACCACACGAACGAGTACATATTCTTCGCCGTCTCGCCGTAGCTCGGCAGCGAGTACTCGCCGGGATTCCACAGCAGTGGCCCGAAGAGTGAGGCTGTCAGGAGGGCAGCGAGTACCGTAGTCGCCACCCACCCCGCCCGCTGGCGGTTGAAGAGCGTCCGGGAGGCGCCGACCGGCGCACCCTTACGGGAGCGGATGGGAGAGAGAGGTGTGATAGGAGAGGAAATGAGAAGTGAAAGAATCGACCGAAAGCAGTTAGCCTCATCCTTTACTCCAACACGTCTACCCGCACATCATCGATGTAGGTGGGCGTAGTGGCGCTGCTTTTCCATATGAAAATGCGCATCTCGTGGGTGAATTCGATGTTGTCAGGGAGTGTAATTTCCTTGCTCACCTCCTGCCATTTATTTTGCTCTGGTGCCGCCTCTCCGAGGTCGATGGCTTCAGACAGAAGGAGCTTGTTGCCTTGTGCCGGGTCATCAAAGGCCAAGGTAAGGCGGGCTGAGCCAGAAGAAGCCTCTGGTAGATACGCCCACGCCGACAGCTTGACGCGCTTTATGCGCTTCGGCGAAATCAGGCCGAGGGTTTTGATGTAGGCGAGACTGTATTCGATATCAGGAGCTGTCTTGATTGAAAACCGCCCCGAATGAGCAAAATCGGTGGTGAGGGAAGGGTTTGGGGGGCACCAGCCGTCGAGTTGCTCAAAATCAGAATAGAGGAGCGTTTTGTCAGAGATCGAAGTATCCTTGTCGGACGAGCTGCACGCGGCACTCATCAGAAGAGCCAACGGTAGGGCGACGCGGAAAAAAGATAACGGAAGAAGAACGGGGGGGCGCATGGGGTGGAAAATTTTCGAGGGACTAGGGTAGTGAACGCTTCGGCCGCTTAACGTGGTGGCGGCGCTTGGTAATCGATGATCAATAACGACGGCGTTTGCAGCACGACGCGGGCGGTCTTCGGCAGGTAAAGATTCGGATCGGGGCCGGTCAGCAGATAGCGAGCGTGGGAATAAGCGAGCGCCGTCTTTATCACCACGGAATCGGTGACTGAGCACGGTGCCATCGCGCGATGCTCGGTGTACAGGCTCAGCGCGCGGGGCTTGGGGGCGAGAAACACGATGTCGCTGGGCTGCCACTTAATCCAGCGAAAAACGGTGTGCGTATCGGCCGTATCTATCTGCCAAGCAATCGGCTTGGCCCGACCAATGGCGCTCACGCCCGTCAACAGCAGCACCGAGGCGATGGCGGTCGGCACGTATTGCCCCCAGCCGCCCGGCAGGTGCCGCGCGCCGCGCCAGCCGTAGAGCAGCGCCAACGGGAGCAGAGGCAATAAAAAGCGCTCGCCCTGCGGCATCGGCCACAGAATAACGATGAGCAGGTAGCCCAGAAAGTAGATTTCTTCCGTCCGGACGGCGCCTTCGCGCCACCGCCGCACCCAGCCTAGCAGCACCAGCAGGGCCGCCGCCGTGCCGAGAATCCGGTAGCCGTCGCTCCCGAGGCCGGGCTGCTCGCCCCAGTACCGGATCGCCAGATTCCAGTACAGCAGGGCGTTGGTTTTTATCTGGTCGAGGCTGAAATACGTGAGAAGCTGCTTGGTGTAGCCGGAATCGTGCGAGTCGAGGTAAACGCCTTGCAAGAGTACCAGCGCCACGGTCACGCCGAGCGCCAGCGCTTCCAGCCGTGCGCCGAGCAGGTTGCGGCGGTGCCGCCACACGGTTTCGAGCGCAAACGCGCCAACTAGGACAAAACCCGTCGTGCGGCAGCCGTAGGGCAGCCACAGCGCAACGCCCAGCCCGATGGCCGCCCCCAGACGGCGCCCCGTAGTAGCCGCCCGCCGCCCGCGGAACGCGCCGATGGCGGCGAGCGCGATGGTCTGCATCAGCAGGTAGGGCACGTCGGAGAGTACGTTATCCTTCAATTCCCAAACTGTGGGGCAAACCGCCAGCAAACCGAGCAGGGGCAGCAGGTGAGTGGGCCACTCCGTGGGGGGCAGTTGTTCGGCGCGGGCTTCCTGGGTCAGGCTCCAGCCCCAAACCAGCAGGGTGGCCATCAGGCAGCCGATGCCGACGAGCTTAAGCGCCGCCAGATCCCACGGCCCGACCGCCGTCACGACCGGCGCGAGCAGCAGCGGAAACAGCGGCGGATACACTTCCGGACTGATCTGGCAGTCAGGGTTAAGTATATGACCAATGGCCTTGTAGGGCTGCCCAGTCGCGATATTCTGCGCGTGGTGGATGTATTGCGAAAAATCGTCGCCCCAGTCGTGGCCGAAGCGCCGGGTATTGGCATACCAAATCCCTGCCGCCACGCTCAGTAAGAGTACCAGCAGGTAGTAGCGGTTGCGGGCATTGGGCATCAGCGGGCGAAACGAAACTTAAGGATGCAGTAAATCGCCCGAAAACCATCGCGCCAGCCGATTTTCTTGCCTTCCTCATACGTGCGGCCGTAATAGGAAATGCCGACTTCGTAAATGCGCACATTCGGCACCCGCGCGACTTTGGCGGTCACTTCCGGCTCGAACCCGAACCGCTTTTCGGTCAGGGTAAGGCCTTGGATAATGTCGCGCCGGAAGAGCTTGTAGCACGTTTCCATATCGGTGAGGTTCAGGTTCGTCATCGCGTTGGAGAGGAACGTGAGCCATTTATTGCCGATAGAATGCCAGAAGAATAAAATCCGATGCGCATTGCCGCCGATAAAGCGCGACCCGAATACCACATCGGCCACGCCGCGCAGAATCGGCTTCAGGAGGAGGTTATACTCTTCGGGGTCGTACTCCAGGTCGGCATCCTGAATGATGACGTACTCGCCGGTCGCGTGGCGGATGCCGGTGTGGAGCGCGGCGCCTTTCCCCTGATTGATTTCGTGCTTATAGTAGCTGATCGGCAGATCAGGATTCGCGGCGATGTAGCGCTGCACGGCCGCTTCAGTATCGTCTTTCGAGCAATCGTTGACGATGATGACTTCCTTTTGAATATCATTCAATAAGCGCACGGCTTTCACCTGATCGAGAATCAAATGAATGGTGCGCCCTTCGTTATAAGCCGGAATAACGATAGAAAGCGTGCGGAAGGCAGCAGTAGTGTCTGTCATGGGGACTACAAAGAAACGGCGGGCCGGGCTGTCTTTGAGTAAGGAGGCGTTGCTGCGTGCTGATGAAGGGCTTCACGTAGTTATGAAGGGCTTCACGCGCTGATGAAGGGCTTCACGTAGTGATGAACGGCGTTCACGCGCTGATGAAAGGCTTCACGTAGTTGTGAAGGGTGTTCACGCGCTCGTGAATGGCTTTCACGCGCCGATGAAAGGCATTCACAACCTGATGCACGGCGTTCACGCGCTGATGAATTGGTTTCACGCGATTGTGGCGGCCATTCACGCGCTCGTGAATGACCGCCACAACCTGATGAATGCCGTTCACGCGCTCGTGCAAGGCATTCACGCGGTTAAGGGCGGGGGGAATGGGGGTTTTACAGCACCGGCAGGCGTCCGCCATCAACGGGGAGGTTGATGCCGGTGATGTAACCGGCGGCGGGGGAAGCAAGAAACGCCACGGCAGCGGCGATTTCGTGCGCTTCCGCGAACCGTCCGGCGGGGACCTCGCGGCGCATCTCGGCTTCCAGCTCGGCGGCGGGGCGCCCGGTGGCGGTGGCGCGGGCGTTGATGAGGCCTTCGAGGCGCGCGGTGCGCGTGGCGCCGGGCAGCACGTTATTGACGGTAATCCCGGCGGGCGCCAGCTCGTTGGCGAGGGTTTTCGCCCAGTTCGCCACGGCGGCGCGCACCGTATTGCTCACCCCCAGATTGGCAAGCGGCGCCTTCACCGACGTGCTGATAATGTTGACGATGCGGCCGTAACCGGCCGCCCGCATCCCCGGCACAAGCCGCTGCGCGAGGAGGTGATTCACGATCAGGTGCTGATCGAAGGTGCTGCGGAAGGCGTCGGCGTCGGCGTTGAGGAGGGCGCCGCCTGCCGGGCCACCTGTATTGTTGACGAGGATATGCACAACCGGCTCCGGCAGCCGCTCGGCGAGCAGCTCATCCAATGCGTCGGCGAGGGCGGCGGGGTGCGCGAAATCGGCCGAGAGCCACGTATGGCGCGCTCCCGTGGGGGAGGGCAGCCCTTGGGCGGTATCGCGGAGGCGGGTTTCATCGCGGGCGGCCAGCACCACCCGTGCGCCGAGCTGAGCCAGCTCGATGGCAACGGCGCGGCCGATGCCTTGCGTAGAGCCGCCAACGAAGGCGGTGCGGCCGGTAAGGTCAAGATTCATCAGCAGGGAAGAGGGGGGGATAGGGGAAGTGGGAGGGAGGGGGGAAGGGAAAATGCTTCCGAAAGCCATTGCCGGGGCACAAAACCCCAATGGCAGCATGACGGAATTTCTATGTAAAAGGATGGAATGACTGTCCGTTTTTTTCAACCACCGGCGCAGCTCATCCCGAAGCCGCCACGAAAGTGCGACGTTTCCGCCACCCACGGGCTTTCCGCGCCGATGACGTAAGTTTCGATTCCTAACGTCACTGTCCACCGAACCCGCATCTGCTTACGCCCTCACATCGACTCAAATCGACCCAAATCTGTCCACATCCCCACATCGCCCCACGTCCCCACATCAACCCCCTAACCGCCATGATTGCCCCAGCTTTCAATTTCCAGCGTTGGATCGATGAGCACCGCCACTTGCTGAAGCCGCCCGTCGGGAATCAGCAAGTTTTTACCGATAACGCCGATTTTATCGTGATGGTCGTCGGTGGGCCGAATGCCCGCAAGGATTACCACGTCGATTCCTCGGAAGAGTTTTTCTATCAGCTCGAAGGCGAGATGACGCTCAAGATTATCGACGACGGCGAGCCACGGGATATTCACCTCAGCGCGGGCGATATTTTTCTGCTGCCGCCGCACGTTCCGCATTCGCCGCGCCGTCCGGCGGGCGGTATCGGCCTCGTCATCGAGCGCTATCGCAAGCCCGGCGAGCAGGATGGCTTCCAGTGGTACTGCGAAAACTGCCACACGAAGCTCTACGAAGCCTACGCCGACGTGACCGATATCGTCCGGCAGCTCCCCGTCATCATGGACGCGTTTTGGGCCGATGACGCCAAACGCACCTGCTCTAATTGCGGGACATATATGACGAAGCCAGAGCCGCCGAAATAGTGCCTTTCGCGGTTTCCTCTGATCCTTTCGTCCCATTTGACTGGCGGCGCCCCGCCACTTGGGGCACGTCGGGCCGCGCCGTCACGCTGGCGCTGTGGGCCGTGTTGGGGCTTGGGGCGCTGCTGCGGCTGGCGGTCTGGCAGCAGGCGCGCTCGCTGTACTTGGATGAGGCCAACCTCGTCCGGAATTTCGCTGAGCGCACCTACGGCGGTCTGTTCCGGCCGCTGGGCTATGAGCAGTATGCGCCGCCAATTTTCAGCATCCTCATGAAAGCCGCGACCGATGCATTCGGCTACGGCGAGCGCGCCATTCGGCTCGTGCCGCTGCTGGCGAGTCTGGCGGGGCTGGTGGTTTTCGGCGCCCTCGCCAAGCGGTGGCTGTCGGGGGTGGCGGCGGTGCTGGCGGCGGGGTTTTTCGGGTGGAGCAGCATTTATCTGGACTTCGCGACGGCCGCCAAGCAGTACAGCAGCGATGTGCTGCTCGTACTGCTTGTGCTGTTCGTGACCGACCGCCAACTCCAAAAGCCCACCCTCAGTACCCGCGCCGCCGGGGCGCTGGCGCTGGGCGGCGCGACCGCGATTTGGGCGTCGATGCCCGTCGTTTTCGCCCTCGCCGGGGCCGGGATGGCGCTCGCGTGGCAGTACCTGTATCAACAGCGGCCCGCCGAACGCGGCCCGGTAAGCGTCCGCCTTGCGCTGATGGGGGTGTGCTGGGCGGGCAGCTTCGGCGCGTATTTCCTGCTGCTTTTGCACACCGACGCGCGCGCCACCAACCTTCAGCAATTTCACGATGACTATTTTCTGCCCTTCCCACCGCGCTCCGCCGCAGACTGGACGCTCATCGGCCACCAGCTCAGCGGCCTCATCGACCGGGGTTTCGGCAAAACGGGTCTGGCGATAGCGCTCGGCGGGCTGGGGCTATTGGGGGGAATGGTGGGCCTGATTCGGCGGCACCCGGCGCGCGCTGTGTTGCTGCTCGTGCCGCCGCTGAGCGCGCTGGCGGCCTCTGCCATGCATTATTATTCCCTGGTTCCGCGCCTGATGCTGTTCGCGCTACCGCTCCTGCTCCTCGTGCTGATGACGGGCCTCGATGCCGGGTTGCGCCGTCCGTGGGTGGGCTTGGCGGTGCTGGGCGCCGTGCTGGCCACGCTCGGCAATCAGCAGCGGCTGTCGGCGTTTTGGCAGCCGTTTCAGGCCGATTATGCCGATGTGCGCGCCGGGCTGCGGCATGTGGCCGCGCATCAGCGCCCCGGCGAGCTGCTGATGGCGAACGCGAACGTCGCGCCCGTCGCGTTGCATTACCTTCGGCTGGCGCCGTTGGACCCGCCGCTCGGCGCGGTGTGGCTGGAGCCGTACCGGGAAGTCGGCGGCGATTCGGCGCTGTTCACGCAGGATATCGGGCGCCTCGTGCAGGCCGGGCACCGGCGGCTGTGGCTGGTCTCGAACCTGCCCGACCCGTGGCTGCGGCGCTGGGCGGCGGCCACGGGCACCGTCAGCCAAGAGTACGATTTCTATCGCGGCTACGCATTTTTGTACGAAGCGCGGTAAGCATCCGCCCCGGCGCCTTCGGCCTTCCTTCCTTATCACCTTTCAACCGTCCGCTTCCGCTTCGTGCTCACCGTCGATATTCACACGCATATTCTGCCGCACTCGTGGCCCGATTTACGGCAGCGTTACGGCTACGGCGGTTTCGTTCGGATGGAACATTTCGCGCCGTGCTGCGCGCGGATGATGATCGACGACCGCTTTTTCCGCGAGGTGCAGGATAATCTCTGGGAGCCGAGCGCCCGCCTCCACGACTGCGGCCAGCACGGCGTCGATGTGCAGGTGCTGAGCACCGTGCCCGTGATGTTCAGCTACTGGGCGAAGCCGCACGACGCCCTCGACCTGAGCCGGATCCTCAACGACCACGTCGCGAGTGTCGTCCGCGATTACCCGACGCGTTTCATCGGCCTCGGCACCGTGCCGATGCAGGCGCCCGACCTCGCCGCCCGCGAGCTGGAGCGCTGCGTGAAGGAGCTAGGGCTGGCGGGCATCCAGATCGGCACCCACGTCAACGAGTGGAACCTTGATGAGCCGGCGCTTTTCGAGGTTTTTGCGGCCGCTGAACAGCTCGGCGCGTGCGTCTTCGTGCATCCTTGGGATATGATGGCGAAGGAAAAGATGCCGAAATACTGGCTGCCGTGGCTAGTGGGAATGCCCGCCGAGGCGTCACTGGCGCTGTGCTCGCTCATTTTCGGTGGCGTGTTGGAGCGCCTTCCGAAGCTGCGGATTGCGTTTGCGCACGGCGGCGGCTCGTTCGTGAATTCCATCGGTCGGATCGAGCACGGCTTCAAGGTGCGCCCCGACTTGTGCGCCGTCGATAACCCCGTGAACCCGCGCGAGTACTTGGGGAAATTTTACGTCGATTCGCTCGTCCACGACCCGCACGCCCTCCAGCTCCTCGTCGATCTGCTCGGCCCGAACCGCATCGCCCTAGGCACCGATTACCCGTTCCCGCTCGGCGAGCTCGAACCCGGCAAGCTGATTCATTCGATGCCGTTTTCCGCCGATGTCAAGGCCCGCCTCCTCCACGGCACCGCCTTCGAGTGGCTCGGCGTCGATCCGAAGAAATTCCTGAAAGGGTAGAGCGACGGGCCTGTTCCGGCGGCTGAATTCGTATTTGTCAAGCTTCAACGCTGCTTCTCCCTTTGAGTAAACATCTGCCTCTGATTACGAGCTTCCTGCTTCTGGCAGTCGCCTGCGCCCCCCGATCGGAGCGCGTGCGGGTCGCGGAGCTGGGCTTTGAGCAACCCGACGCCACGGCCACCGCCGTCGGGCCGCCACCGCCGATGCCGGGCTTTCACGCCCACACTGGCGCCAACGTGTTGAGCGTGAATACGGGGGCGGAGTTCACGGGCGTTTACACGAATGCTCTCGCGGCCCTGCTGCCGGGTGGCGGCATACCGCGCCGGTTGCGGGTGCGCGGGTGGGCGTGGCTGCCGAGTGGTCGGATTCGGAGCACGATGCTCGTCTCGACGGTGCGGTGCAATCAGCGGCGCGAGGATGTTTGGCAAGGGTTGCCGCTCAACCAAGTGGTACGGCGGTTTCAGAAATGGGAGCGAATCGAGCAGATAGTCAGTCTACCCGCCGACCTTCAGCCCACCGACCAGCTGACGGTCTACGTCTGGCACAACGAGATGGACGGCGAGCCAACGTACCTCGACGATGTCGTGATCGACGTGTGGCGTTAACTGGTAAGGCTTCCGATCACTGCGCCCTTGCTCTTATTCCCTTTTCTACTCGCTGCTGATTCAAACCCGTCGTGATGTCGCGCTTATTTTCCTCTATTCGTCAGTGGCCCGGTTGGCAAGGTGCCGTGGGCACCGTCGGGCTGCATATTCTGCTGCTGAGCGCGCTCGGGTCGGCGCTTTACTGCTTCGGCCTCATCCGTTTTCTGCCCACTTCTACGGATGATCTGCTGATCTGGGATGCGTCCTGGTTCGACAAAATTGCCCGTAACGGCTATCAGGAACCCACCACGAAGGCCTTTTTTCCGCTCTTTCCGCTCTTTTGGCGTCTGACGGGGGCCTCGCCGCTCGGTATCTGCTT
This sequence comes from Hymenobacteraceae bacterium, assembly GCA_031397815.1. Taxonomy (GTDB): domain Bacteria; phylum Bacteroidota; class Bacteroidia; order Cytophagales; family Hymenobacteraceae; genus JANNMJ01. Next base: position 3,984 of record JANNMJ010000002.1, on the reverse strand, counting down.
CTGGAATGCGGGGTTGTTTCTGGCCGCGTTCACGTGGTTGGCGCACGCGCTGGCCATTCCACGGCGCTGGGCGCTGGTGGCGCTGGCATCGCCCTCGTTGTTTTTTATGGCGGTGCCGTATTCCGAAGCGCTCTTTTTTGCTTTCGGCGCGATGCTCCTCGTGGGGTTGCACCGCCGCAACACGGCGTTGCTGCTGGTGGGCCTACTCGGGTGCTCACTCACGCGGGCGGCGGCGACGCTCTTCATCCCCGCCCTCCTGCTCACCTGCATCCTGATGCTGCGCACCACCGAGCGCCGCCGCGCCATCGGTTGGCTGGTGGGCGGCACCCTGCTGCTGATTGCCAGCTTCGGGCTGATTATGGCGATGCACTGGAAGCTCTCCGGCGACCCTCTCGCGTACACCAAAGCCCTCAAAGCCACGTGGGGCCGCGAGCTGGGCTTACCGAAGCTGCCCTTCTTCACGACCGGCGGCGTCACGTCGCTGTGGGTTGATATGCTCGCGATCTGGGTCGGTTTGGGCTGTGGCGGCTGCTGCGCGTGGCTGGGGTGGAAGTGGCTGAAAAGCCGTCCCGTGTCCGGCGACGTGCCTCAGGCCGCACTCAGCCCGGCCACGGTTTTCTCGCTTGGTTACTGTTTCAGCGTGGCGTTGGTGATGCTCTTCGTATCGCGCAGCGATATGGCGAATTACGCGCGCTACACCTTTGCTACGCCATTTTTTGTGGTGCTGCTGTGGCAATTGGCGCAGCTGCCGCCGTGGTCGGCGCGCACGTACTGGCTCCTCGGCGCTGCCGCGTTGAGCACGATTCTGACGCTCGGTTTCCCGAATGTGCCGGGCTTTACGCCGTGGCAAGCTCTGTGGTACGTCGGCCTGACGGTGCTGTATATGCTCGTTGTGCTGCGCGCGCGCCAATGGCGCTGGGGTGCCGATGCGCTCCTGCTGCTCTACGTATTCAATCTGGTAATGCAGCTCCACTTCCTCGATTCCTTCCTCCAGTTTTACTGGATTGAGTAAGGGGGAAGGCGGGGCGGTTCAGGCTGAATTGGGCCGGATAATCTTCTGAGTCGTTCTAGTCAGCCTAACGCCCCAGCGCCACAGCACGCGGGTTAAGCCAGTAGCCGACGCTGAAGGTCGCCCAGGCGGCGCGGCCCATCACGTCTTCTTGATGATGATACCGAACGAAGCTGTCGACGAAGCTCACCGCGTAGCGCCCTTCGGCAAACCAGTGGTTGGTTAGCTGCCCGCGCACCCCCAAGGTGCCAAACCAAGCGCCAGGGAACGAGTCGTTATCGGATGGTTGATTGCCCGAAAAACCGACGCCGCCCGGCATAGGACGGTTGGGCCACCGCCAGCACGAGATGCATAACGACCCGCCGACGCCGCCCAATAGCTGAACCCGCGGCACCACCTGCACGAACCCGAGGAGCGCGGGCTGAAACGTAATCCACCGATAGCGGGAGCCATTGACCGCTTCATCAGCAAACCGCCGACTGGTCACGGCGGCCTCCACGCTCAATCCGGCCCGCCGGATTGGGTTGTGCCCCGCCGTCAGCGCGGCTTCCCACCCGACCTGCGATTTCTGGTCGAGCGCATTCCCGACACCCCCACTATGCCCGTAAGTAACTCCACCCCTCAAGCCGATGACGGGCGCCTTGGGACGTGGCGTGTCCGCCGCCGACGCTTGACCTTGTGCGGCTGCGGCGAGGGGCATTAAAGCTAGGGCGAAGAGCGAAAGTGTTTTCATGTGAATAAGTACGAGCGTGTTGTCGCCTCGTGAAACCGAAGTGAATGTAGGGCTCGAATGGGAATCTCTCTGAAAATAATTCGCTCCTGCTGAGCGGCGAGCTACTGTAAAGCTGTTCCCAGGTTTTGCGTTTTTCGAAAAGTGGGAACAACCTTGTTCCCACTTTTTTATTTTTCGTTGAATCGGGAACAACTTGTCGCAAACCCTCATCCAAACCCTCTGAACGAGCTAGTTGGACATCAGCCCCGGCGCCTTCGCTACCACTTCAGCTCGCGGCACGTACCCCTGTATAACCCTGTACTTTTGCGCTGTGATCACCACTACCTCTACCGCCGATTCGACCACCCGTATCCACGCCCGCGCCCTCGATGCCGCCGATCCGCTGCACCGTTTCCGCGAGCGTTTTTACCTGCCGCAGCACACCGACGGTGAGCCGGTGGTGTATCTGACGGGGAACTCGTTGGGCCTCCAGCCGCGCGCCGCCGCCGATTACGTCCGCGCCGAGCTGGATCATTGGGCCGAACACGGCGTAGAGGGCCATTTTCGGAAGCCGAGTAGCTGGTTCGATTATCACCGGTTCCTTACCGAGCCGCTGGCGCGGCTCGTCGGCGCCCTGCCCGTGGAAGTGGTGGCGATGAACACGCTCACCGTCAATCTGCACCTGCTGCTGATCTCGTTTTACCGCCCCACGCCCACGCGCTACAAGCTTATGCTGGAAGGCGGCGCGTTCCCATCGGATCAGTACGCGGCGGAATCCCAAGTGCGTCTGCACGGCTTCGACCCCGCCGACGCGATCATCGAGCTGTTCCCGCGCGACGGCGAGTACACGCTGCGCGCCGAAGACATCGAAGCCGCCATCCGCACCCACGGCGATTCGCTCGCCACGATTATGCTCGGCGGCGTGAATTATTACACCGGGCAGCTCTTCGATATGGCCGCGATTACGCGCTGGGGCCACGAGGTGGGGGCCGTAGTGGGGTTCGATCTGGCGCACGCGGCCGGTAACGTGCCGCTCCAGCTCCACGACTGGGACGTTGATTTCGCGTGCTGGTGCTCGTATAAGTACCTCAACTCGGGGCCGGGCGGCGTGAGTGGCGCGTTCGTACACGAGCGGTTCGCGCGGCGCCCCGACCTGCCGCGCCTCGCCGGGTGGTGGGGGCACGACCCGGAAGCTCGCTTCCAGATGCGGCCCGGCTTCCAGCCCGCGCCCGGCGCGGAAGGCTGGCAGCTTTCCAATGCGCAGATTTTGCCGTTGGCGGTCCACCGCGCCGCCCTCGCGCTGGTGGAAGAAGCCGGTGGAATGACGGCCCTGCGGGCGAAAAGCGAGCGCCTCACCGGCTACCTCGACGATCTGCTCCGCGGCCTCCACCTGCCGACCGACGTCCTCGAAATCATCACCCCCGCCGACCCTGCCCAGCGCGGCTGTCAGCTTTCGCTTCTCGTCGCGCACAACGGTCGGGCGCTGTTCGATGCGCTCACGCAAGAGGGAATCGTGGCCGATTGGCGCGAGCCGAACGTGATTCGCATCGCGCCGGTGCCGCTTTATAACTCCTTTGAGGATGTGTGGCGGTTTGCGGATGTATTACGTCGGATCGCAGATTGAGCGGATTTCGCTGGTGACGCAGATTTTTTGGGAGATTGATTTGATGGACTTTGGTGGCGCTGGTGCTGCGCCTGAGATCGAAATTGAAAATCAGAAACGGAAAACCGTAAACCACCCCCGATGACCCCCAACCTGCGTGAGATTGGTCGCCGCTTGAAAGAGTATATGCAGACCCGCGGCCTGTCGATTACGTCCGTTTCGCGCACCAGCGCTTTTTCTCAGACAGAGCTGGATGCGATGGTCGATGGGAAAAAATACCCCGTGAGTCGGCTGATGCTCCTGCTGGACATCTTCAATGACCTCAACCCCAAGTGGCTCCTCTACGGCGAGGCGCCGATGCTGCTCCACGGCGCCCCCAAGCCGAAAGGCGAGTTCCGCGAAGCCCTCGAAGCCCGCGAAACGCTGCGGCGCCTCACCGCCGTCCTGCCCGCCAACCCCGAGCTGCGGCAGCAAGTCGCGGCTCTCGAAAATCAGGTGCAAGAGCTGCAAAACACCGTCGCCGACCTCCTCGACCGGCTGGCGGTGGTGGAGAATGGGCGTGGTGGGAAGTAGGTTGATTTCTCAGTGAAAGGTCTTTGGGGGGGCGTGGCCAGCTCTGTCCCAGAGATGGTGTCAAGAGTGCGACAGGAAAGCGTCAAT
>JANNMJ010000250.1:0-21640 GCA_031397815.1 Hymenobacteraceae bacterium | reverse complement strand
CAGAAGACTATGTCGTTTCTGATATTTGATCGGAAAAAGTGGCTCTAGAGCTTGCAAATGCACTAGCCAAGCGAGCAGAAGAGTGTGCCTTATATTCGGCTTTGTACTTGTGTATAAGCCATAGGGCCAGAGCCCCGCGTCAACCGCGTTCTGGTCAGTGCTTGTGTTGGCACTTTCAATTCCCGTTTCGCTCGCTGCCTTTTTCTTTCGGTTATTGAGCCGAAAAGCGGAAGGCGGCGGGCGTTAGACCGGTTTTGTTTTTGAAGAGACGGGTGAAATATTGCGGATATTCGAAGCCGAGGCGGAAGGCGGTTTCGTTGATGGAGAGGGAGGTGGTGAGGAGCAGCCGTTTCGCCTTCTCGATGAGCGCGTGGTGGAGGTGTTGCTGTGTGCTTTGGCCCGTGAGCGAGCGCAACATATCAGTCAGGTACGCCGGGGAGACGTGCAACGCCTCGGCGAAGGCGTGGACGGTGGGGAGCGGCTGAGTGCCGTCGGACGCGAAATGGGTGTGCAGGAGGGCTTCGAACCGCGTCAGTAAGTCGTGTTCGGCGGTGCGGCGGGTGAGGAACTGCCGATGGTAGAAGCGGTTGGCGTAGTGGAGGAGCAGGTCGAGCTGCGCAATCAGCACGTCGTGGCTGAACAGGTCGATGGATTGCTCCGATTCGCTGCGGATGTGGTGGAGCAGATTCTCCATTATCCCTTCCTCGTGCGCCGATAAATGCAACGCTTCGTGGACTTCGTAAGAGAAAAAGCCGTAGCTCTGGATACTTTTCCCTAGCGGATATTTCCGCAATAAATCAGGGTGAAAAATCAGCATCCAACCGCTCAGCTCCGACGTGTCGAGCGTAGGGTCGGCGGCGAAAACCTGCCCGGGCGCCAGAAAGAACAGCACGCCTTCGGCAAAGTCATACGACTGATGGCCGTACTTAATCCGCCCTTTCAAGCCCTTCTTGAGCGCTACCGAGTACAGCTGCTGCACCACGGGCGTCAGCACCGGCGGCAAATTGCGCGCACTCTCCAAGTCGATGATGGTGAGCAGCGGATGCGCGGGTTTCGGCAGGCCGTAAAACTGCGTATAATCGGAAACGGTGGCGAGAACGCGAATGTCGGACGGCGGTGACGGCGGTTTCATTTGATGCGAAATAAATGGGTGCCTGACGGCTTAATACGCCGCCCCGGCCGCACTGCCGACCGGCATCATCGCTTCCAGCTCGCGCAGCTCGGCAGGGGTGAGGACAATGCTGGCGGCTGCCACGTTTTCCTCTAAATATTTCCGGCGCTTGGTGCCGGGAATCACTACTACATCCTGCGCCAACACCCACGCCAACGCCATTTGAGCCGACGAAATGCCTTTATCAGCCGCCATTTGCTGAATTTTCGCCACGAGGGCGAGATTTTGGTCGAAGTTTTCGCCCTGATAACGCGGGAGCATGCGGCGGATATCGCTGGCGTCGAAATCGGCGGGAGTTTTAATGTCGCCGGACAGGAAGCCGCGCCCGAGCGGCGAATACGCCACGAAACCAATGCCCAGCTCGCGGGCCGTTTGCAGAATCGCCTCTTCCTCGACGCGCCGGTCGAAGAGCGAATATTCGGTTTGCAGGGCCGTAATCGGGTGCGTTTGGTGCGCGCGCCGCAATTCCGCCGCCGATAGCTCCGAGACGCCGAGGTACCGCACCTTGCCTTCGCGCACCAAATCGGCCATCGCGCCGATGGTTTCTTCTAAAGGCGTGTTGGGGTCGAGGCGATGAAGGTAATAGAGGTCGATATAATCGGTGCCGAGGTTTTTAAGCGACAGCTCCACCGCCTTGCGCACGTACTCGGGGCGCCCGTTGAGGTTCCACGTGAGGTCGCCGTGGTCGTCGATTTCGTACCCGAACTTGGTCGCTAGGAGGTACTGATCGCGCTGCCCGGCAATGGCCCGCTGCACGAGGCGCTCGTTGAGAAACGGGCCGTAGAGGTCGGCGGTATCGAGGAGATTGACCCCCAATTCCCGCGCCCGGTGAATCGTGGCGATGCTTTCGGCTTCGTCGGCCACGCCGTAAACGTTCATCCCGGCGAGGGTCGTCATCCCCATACAACCCAGCCCTTCCACGGGAACGATCAACCCTTGACTGCCCAGCGCTACTTGTTTGATGGTGCTCATTTTGAGAGTGAAACGGACGAAAACACCGCGCTTTCGAACGAGCACAAAGGTCTGGGCGCTGGGCAGGGGCGGGGCTATACAAACGGCCGCTTCTGCAACACAAAACGCGGCACCGTCTACCGCGCCAAATACCCGCCGTCGACGGGGTAATAGGCGCCGGTCACGAACGAGGCTTTATCCGAAGTGAGCCAAATCACCAGCTCTGCCACTTCTTCCGACCGCCCGAGCCGCCCGATAGGGTGCAGGCCGATGAGCTGCTGCCGAACGTCGGCGGGCAGGCCGTTGAGGAGCGGGGTGTCGATGTAGGCCGGCCCGACGGCGTTGATGCGGATGCCTTGCGCGGCGTTTTCAATGGCGGCCGTTTGCGTGAGGCCCACCACCGCGTGCTTCGCCGCCACGTACCCCGGCGACCCCGCCGTGCCGACCTGCCCCAAGATCGACGCCATATTCACCACTGCGCCGTGGCCCTGCTTAAGCATCACTTCCAGCTCATATTTCAGGCAGAAAAAGACGCTGTTGAGGTTGATGTTGATGATGTTTTGCCAACCTTCGAGGCTGTAATCGGCGGTCGCGTTCAGCTCGCCGCCGATACCGGCGTTGTTGCACGCAAAATCCAACGTCCCGAATGCCTCGACTGTCGCTTGCACCAGCGCCCGGCACTGCGCTGCATCGCCGACATCGGCCTTGAAAAACTGCGCCTTGCCGCCCGCCGCCCGGATCCGGTCTGCCACGGCTTCCCCGGCTTCCGCCGATACGTCCGACACCATCACGCTCGCGCCGTGCGCACCGTAGAGCAGCGCCACCGCTTCGCCAATTCCAGACGCCGCGCCCGTGACGAGCGCCGTTTTGCCTTGCAGATCCTTTTCCATGAGAGAGGGAATGATCGAATGAGATTGACTGAAATTGACGGACACCATTGCGCGGTTTGCAGCCGGTGAGCCGCTTCCTCAAAGGTGCGGCGCCCCGGCAGCGGAAAAACTGATGAAAGTGGGTCGGGCCGATGACCTTCGTCAACGCGCTGGCTGACCAGAAGGCGGAACGGGAGAGAGGCGCCGGATAGCAGGCCCCCACCACGCGCTGCGGGTTAAGTTTACGAGCCAAGCAGCGGCACTCGCAGTGGCGCTTACGGCGCTGCGGTCTGCTGATTCGGCTCGCCCGCTTCTTCTCCTACTCTTTATCGATGACAGGGTTCTGGATATTCGTCGTGTTTCTGTTGGGCGTGATGACGTTCCGGCACGTCACGGGTCTGATAGTAGACCTCACCGCGCGCGTCAAGCGCCGCGAAGAAGAGCAAGTGCGACTGACGCAGCTCATCATCGTGATGCAGGAAGAGCTAGCCGAATTACGCGCCGATGCGGAAGCCGCACGTTGGAATCGGGGGGCGGGAGTGCCACCGCAGCCTGCACCTGCACCTGTTCCTGCGCCCGCGCCGGTCCCATCGCCGTATGCGCCGCCGGTTCGTCCGCCGGTGGTAGCGGCTCCGCCAGTGGTGGAAGCTCCAAAGCCGGTTACCGCGCCGGTCATTGCACCGATTGAGCCGGTGGTGCCTGTTGAGCCGGTTTCGGTGCCAAAATCGGTGCCGGTGATGCCGGTGGCGCCGCCAGTAGATGTGCCGAAGCCGATTCCGTCGACGATGCCCTTGGCGCCGGTGGTAACGGCTCCGGCTCCCTTGCCGCTGCCTGTTCCGCCTGTTCCGCCCGTTTCACTTCCACCACCACCACCACCAGTTACACCACCACCGCCACCAGCTCCGAAGGAGCCAACTTGGTGGGACCGCACCGAGCAGGTTTTGCTCGACAACTGGACCGGCATTCTCGGCGCCGTGGTGCTCGTGACGGGCGTCGGGTTTTTGGGAGTTTACACGGCCTTGCAGGTCACGCCGCCTGTGCGGTTTGCGATGATTAGCGCGTTCGCGGGGGCGCTGTTCGGCGGGCATTTGTATTTGCAGAAGAAGGCGTTCGCGGCGCAGCTCCATGTGTGGTTGCAGAGCAGCGCGGCAGCGATTTTTCTGTTCGCGTGCGTGGGCGCCGTGAGCGTGCCGGGGCTGCAATGGGTGCAAGCGCCGATGAGCTACGCGCTGCTGCTGCTGGGCGTCGGCGCGAACTTGTGGCTGGCTTGGAAGACGGGTCGGCAGACCATCGCCACGCTCCACGGCGTGCTGAGTCTGGTGGCGCTGACGGTCATTCCGCCCACGCTGCTCACGCTGGGCGCGGCGGCGGCGGTTACGGCGTTCAGCATCGGCATTACGTGGCGGCAGCAGTGGAAATACCAGCTCCTGCTGAGCATCGTCAGCTTTTTCGCCTTCCACCAATACTGGTATTACCACTTGGCGGGCGCCCCCGACAGCGGTTTGCGCCTCGGCGCGATGGCGTTGGTGTTGCTGGTTGGCGTGGCGGCGGCCGTGGTGCAATACCGCCGCGTGTACGCCGCGAACGGGTTCGACCAGCTGCTGTTCACGGCGCACGTCCTGAACTGGACGTGCCTCGGCATCAACCTGTATCAATACAGCACGGGGTCGGTGTGGAAGACGATTCCGCTCGGCCTCGGCGCGGCCCTCACGTTCGGGGTGGCGCGGGTGGCGCGGCGCCTCGGCATCCGCTGGCTCTACCGCACCGATAGTATTCTGGCGCTCCTGCTGGCGCTTTTCGCGGCGTTCTCGCTACAGGGCTGGCACGCGACGGGTACCCTAGTGCTGCTGTTCATGTTCCTCGAAACGCTCCTCATCGGCTTCGTGATGGTGCGCGAGGGAGAACATCTGGTCTTCCGCGTGGCGACGGTGGGCGGCATACTGGCGGGGCTGGCCTTGGTGCTGCTGAACATCGCGCAGCTCCCCATTACCCCCGACGTAACGCTCCACCGCAACGCCCTGCTGCTATTGCTCGCGGGCGGGTTAGGCGCCTCGTTTTTCCGGCTGGTGCAGCCGCAATTGGCGGGTGTTGGCGGGGTAGGTATTCCTTCTAAAATCGCTTCTGAAATCGACGCTAAAACCGATTCAGAATCAGAAATCGACCCTGAAATTTCTTCAGAAGTCGACTCTAAAATCGACCCTGAAAACGACGACCTAATCATCAGTCGGCAGCTTCATCAGGGCTTCGGCGGAGTGGTCGGGCTGCTCTATGCCGCCGTAGCGGCGCTACTGGCACGGGCGCTGTTCGGGCCTGATTTAGGCGGTGCGGCGACCAACGAGTGGGGCCTGATTGCGACCGCTATCGGCGCCGCCGGAACGGTCTTCGGACTGGCGTGGTGGCTCCGCTCAGATGGCCCGAGCTGGTTCCGCAGCCTTCACCTGATGGGCGGGCAATTACTGCTGATCGTGGCGCTGTTGGGCCTGCACGCCCCCGGCCTGAGCTGGCCCGCCGCGCTGACGGTGGTTTGGGTCGAAAGCCTGCTGCTGACGTTCGCGCTGGTGCGCGCCGGGGAAACGCTGGCGGGCCGCGTGGTCTTGCTCGGCGGGTTAATGAATGGGGTGGCGCTGTTGCTACGGGTAGCAGGCGCTCCATCGATTGGCGCCGTGCTGCACCCCGATGCGGCGCTGCTGCTGCTGGCGGGCGCGACGGGTGCCGTGGCGTATTTCCGGCTCCGCGAACGCTTGATGGGCACATTGGCGGTCGCGGTTGATAAGCTGCTTCTGCTCGGCACGGGCGCGCTGGTCGGGGGCGTGTTTGCGGGCGTTGCGGCCACGTTGGCGCGGGCGCTGTTCTCGGCGGAAAACCCACCTGTGGTGGCGCTGATTGGCGGCAGCGTGGGCGCGGCAGCGGTGGCCTTCGGCTTGGCGTGGTGGCACCGGACGGCCGGGGGCTGGTTCCGCAGTCAATTGCTGCTAATGGGGCAATTGCTGCTGACGGTTGGGGTGCTGGGGCTGCACGAAATGGGCCTGAGCTGGCCCGTCACGCTCACGCTTCTCTATCTGGAATTCCTGCTGATGACGGTTGCGCTGGCCCGTGCAATCAGTGTCAATGGCACTAGTACTGACTCTTTCGAAACCCTCCCGCACCGCGTGGTGCTGTTCGGCGCGCTCGTGCTGGCGGGTGCGCTGCCGATCCTGGTTTATCATCTCGACCCCGACCGCCTCACCGATTCCTTACGGGCGGCGCTGCTCGTGGGGGCGGCTGTGGGCACTACCGGCGCGCTCGCCCTGCTGGACCGTTTGAGGGTGCCGTTTTACGATGCCCTGCCGCTCAACCAAGACCCGCCGTACCGGCTGCGGCTGCTCGGGCTGGCGGTGGGCGTGCTGCTGCTGGCGGCGTTCGGACTGGTTTACACGCACACGTGGGCGGTTTGGGTGGCGGGCGGCGTAGGCGCCGCGTGGCTGTTGCTGCGCCGTGCGTGGCCGGTGCCGGGCCTCTGGGAAGGCTTGCTGGTAGCAGTAATCGGGGCGTGCGGGTTGGAGTGGAGCTACACGCTCTCCCCGCGAGCTGCCCTCGATTCTTGGGCGGCGCTGGGGCATCTGGCGCCTTTGCTGGCGCCGATTGGGGCGGGTTTGGCGGCTTCGTGGTGGCCCGAGGGCGGGCGTCATATTCGGGGGCCGTGGCTGTACCTGCTGGGACTGCACTTGGCGCTCGCGACGTGGGCGGTGCTGGCCCGGCACGGTCACGCATGGCCGGTGCTGACGTGGACGGCCCTCGCGGGCGGGTTCGGCGTAGCAGCCACCATCATCGGTCGGCGGTTGCCGGATGAGGCGGCCCGTGTGCGCGCCGGGCGCCCTGAGCGCTATTTGCGGCACCTGATGTTTGCCCTTGTGGGGGTGGCGGTGGCGGTTCACCTCACGGAGCTGGTGCCGTCGTCGTCGGCGCTGCTGCTCGGCTGGCCTGCCCGCCGTCTGACGGCCGTGGCGCTGCTGCTCGTGCTGGCCGGAATGGCGTGGCAGCGTTCGCCCGATGGCTCGACTTACCGCTCGTGGCATTTTCAAGCCCTGTTTCCGGAGCTGACGCTGCTCTTTCTGGCCTTCACCATCTCGTGGGAAACCCGCATTGCGTGGGAAGCGCCCGCGTGGCTGGCCATCGCGTTCGGCCTGACGATGGGCGGGCGCGTACTCCCCGCGCGGTTGCGGCGGGTGCAGGTCTACGGCATCGGATTCTATTGGCTGACGGTAGCAGTGTGCTGCTACGTGGCCCTGCGCTACCTCGCGCCCGGTCAGCTCCTGAGCGAGATGTGGCTCACGACGGCCAGCGCAGTCGGGCTACTCTTCGCGTACACGGCCGTCGCGCTCGGCCAAGCCACCCGCCACGACGCGCTCCCGATGGAGTGGCCGCCCGTGTTGGCGCCCCTCGCCCGCCTGGGCACCCTGACGCCCCGGCAGCTCGTGCTGGCGCTGCTTTACCCGGCGTTCGTGGCGCTCACCGTCCTCCTCGTCCGCTCCTTCGACCGCTCCGTCCTGACCGTTTTGCTGATGCTCGAAGTGGTCGCAGTCTTCGTCAGCAGCCTCGTCCTCCGTCGCCCCGATCTGCGTTACGCCGCCCTGCTCGGCGTGGCCGTCTGCCTCGTGCGCCTCGTCTTCTTCGACCTCAGCCAGCGCGGCACCGTCACGCGGGCGGTCGTCTTCATCCTGATGGGCCTGTTGCTGCTCGGCATGAACGCCCTCTACGCCCGCTTCAAGGATCGATTCAAATCCGAAACCGGGCTTGAATCAGAGGAAAATGAAGGGGAGAAACCGGCGTAAAAGCGGGTTTTCGGTCTGATTAGGCGCTTTTTGAGGGGTGTGTAGCTACACAAATGCTCCGGGGGCTGCCACGGGGGTGTTGTGTAGCTACACAAATGCTCCGGGGGAGGCAATTAGAGGGTTGTATAGCTACACAGAGGTCCCGGGGGCTGCCACGGGAGGCTTGTGTAGTAGTCAGCTTATCCTTTCCCGAACGGTGTCCTCTGACAAGGGCGCCTGATGGGAATGCATTGGCTAATCGGGGGTGTTGCCCGGTAGCCCTTCTGAGATCAGTTGCTTAACAGGAATGCGGGCAATAGGCAGGCGCCGCACTCGGATTGGAGCAATAATCCCCCTCAAATCCGCAGACTCGCCATAAAATCGGTCAGGTACGTCTTGCCGATGGGCACATCGCGCCCGCCGAGGAGGTGAATGAGCTTGTCTTCGACGGATTCGATGTGGTCGCGGTTGATGATGTAGGAGCGGTGAACGCGCTCAAACGGCAGCTGCGATAACCGCTCCGATAACTCCTTGAACGACTGATTCGAGACGATTTGCTGCGTCTTCGTCGTCACGACGGCGTAATTGCTCACGGCTTCCACATACAGAATGTCGGAAATCGGGACGCGCACGTGCCGGGCGCTGGATTTAATAAAAATTGCCGCCGACGGGGCTTCGACGCCAGCCGCGCCGCCGGGACCCGCCGCCGCAAGTTGGCCGAACTGACGGCTTTGCGACGTCAGCGCCTGCGCCGCTACGGCTTGATGCAGCCGCGCGACCGCCTGCCGGAAACGCCCGAACTCGACGGGCTTGACGAGGTAATCGGTGACGCGTAGCTCGAAGGCTTCGACGGCGAAATCGGGCCGGGCGGTAATCAGGACGACTTTGGGCGGGGCGGGCAGCAGGCGGATCAGGTCCAAGCCGTTGAGCAGGGGCATCTGCACGTCGAGGAACAGCGCATCGATGTGCGAGTTCGACTTCAGAAAAGCCAACGCTTCCAGCGGCCCTTGCAGGGTAGCGACGAGGTCGAGGTCATCGGAATCGGCGATGTACTGCTCCAGCGTGAGGCGGGCAATCTCATCATCGTCAATAATGGCGCAACTCAGCATAGGCTAGTTAGCAGGAGTGGAAATGGGAGCGGAGCGGAGAAGATAGCAGAGTAAGTCCGAAAGCGCGCGCAAGTTCGGGGCCACAGCGCGCGTCGGTGCCCATAAATATCGCTACTCGCCGCGAAAAACCGGCTTGCGCTTCTCGGCAAACGCCCGAACTCCTTCCTGATAATCAGCCGATGACCCGGCGATTTGTTGGCAATGCGCTTCGTAGTCGAGCATTTCGTCCAAGGAAGCGGTTTGGCTCTTATTGAGCATTCGCTTCATCAGACCAATCGCTTTGGTGGGCGCCGAGGCGTAACGCGCCGCCAGATTCGCCACAGCCGCATCCAGCTCGGCCATCGGCACCACCTGATTCACGAGCCCGAGCCGCAGCGCTTCCGGCGCCTTCACCTTGTCGGCAAGGGTCGCCAGCTCGAACGCTTTGAGCGACCCCACCAGCCGGGGCAGGAAAAACGACGAGCCCGAATCAAGCACCAGCCCGATGTTGACGAAAATCTCGACCAACGACGCTTCTTCGGCCGCGATGATGATATCGCACGCCAGCGCCAGTGAGCAACCGGCGCCCGCCGCTACGCCATTCAGGCGGCAGATAATCGGCTTCGGCAGCGCCCGCATCGCGCGAATAATCGGGTTGTAACGCTTATGCAGCGATTCTTCGAACGAAAACGACCGCTTCTCACCAGCCGCCGCTTGCCCCAAATCCTGTCCGGAGCAAAACCCGCGTCCGGCGCCCGTCAGCACCACGCACCGCACCGACGCATCGCGCCCGACCTGCTTGAGCGCATCCTGTAATTCAAACGATTGCGCATCGTTGAACGCGTTGAGCTGTTCGGGGCGGTTGAGAGTAATGGTGGCGATGCCGTCGGCCACGTGGTAAAGCAGGCAAGTGTAATCCATCGGAAATGCGCAGCGTGATTAGGAGAGCGACCCAGTGTAGGGTCGTCTACAAAGAAAGGGCTGAAACGGCGCATTTAGGAAGATGGGGCGATGTGGGGATGTGGGGAGGTGAAGGGATGTGGTGATTTTTGATTTCCTAGTATCGATTAAACAACCCCCCAACCACCAGCGTCGCCGAGGCTCCCAGCGGATTGACGATTGGGTCGACCGTCAGGCGGTTCGGCTTGTGGAACAACGGCCGCTCGGTGCGCCAGCGGTAGGCTTTCACGCGGTAATCGTACTGCACCCGCAGTCCGACGGTAATCTGCCGGGCCCGGCCGCACGCCTGTACATCGTTCCGCCGCGACCACGTAAAGTGGCGGTCGAGCTGAACCCCCGCGCTCAGCATCGCTTGGCTTTGATACAGGCGGCGCTTATCGGCGGAGGCGCGGATCTGACTCTCAAAAGTGCCGCCGGTACCTCTGACCGGGTCGGGGTTTTTGAGTGTCAGATCGATTGCAGTGTAGCTAGGCCCCGCCAGCACGCTCAACGCGTAACGGCTGGTCACGAGCAAGTGGTAACTCGCTAACAGCGAGAGCGTGTGGCTGCGAAAAATGGAGTACGCACGGGTGCTGTCGGACGTGTGCGAGCGGGCCGCCCAGCGGTATTCGAGGCGCAGGCCGAGCGGCCCGAATCCTTGGCCGTACCCTACGCCGCCCACGAACGCGCCGGGGTTGAGGGTGGGGAACGGCGTCGGGCGGAGGGCGTCGTTGAGCTTGTCGTAATTGGGGAGCGCCGCCCCCGCGAGGACGTACACGCGGTCGTAGCGCGCCGTGTAGGCTTTTTGGGCGATGGGGTCGGAGAGGTCGCTCCGGACTTGCGCGTGGGCGGCCGGGCGCGCCATCAGCATCAGCAAAAAAGCGGCACCTCGGAAGAGCGCCACCGATAAAGAACGGGTAGGAAGGAACATACGACGGTAGAAAGAGCCCCGGGCGGCACCTCGCCGTCGGGTGCGTTACCTACGCATGAGAGCGGCCCGGCGTTGGGTGTCTGCGCCCGTGGCCGTTACCTTCGCCCTGATGCCCGATTCTACGCCTTCTTCGTCTGGTTTTTCGCCGCGATTACTGATTGTACTCGCCTGTATCGCTGCGTATGGCTTGTTTTGGCTGGTTGGTCGGCCGCTGCTGCCACCCACTGTACAAGCCGACCGTACGGCCGGGCTGCTGTTGGCGGTGGTGGTAACGGCCGCATCGGCGAGCCTGTTGAAGCATGAGCGCGGCGCGCCCATCTGGGGTTTCGGCCTGACACTGCTCGTTCTGCTGATTTATACGGGCCTGATGCGGATGATGCATTAGGGCGCCGCCGGTTGGCGGTTGGCGCGGGCGGAGTAACTCCTCACCCCAACCCCTCTCCAAAGGAGAGGGGCTTTTGAATTGCTTTTGTGGCGCGGGCGGGCACAAGGCCCGCCCCTACAACCCTTCAACTTGGCTCCCCCTCTCCTTTGGAGAGGGGGGCGGGGAGTGAGGACCCTACAGCTTAAACTGCACCGTCGCCTTCACGCCGAAGCTCGGCGCGCCGGGCAGGTTGCGGTAATTGAGACGGTGAATGGCATCGACGCGGATGAGGCGGAAGATGTTCTCGATGCCGTAGCTGACTTCCGTGTACGGCTGATTGCCGAGGGAGCGGAAGGCGGGAATGGGGTCGCCGCCGGGGGTAGTGGCGGGAATCAGGGCGCGGTTTTCGGCCCGCACCGAGCCTTCGAGGATGTTGATACCGCCGACCAAACGCCATTTCAGCTGCTTGATGCCGGGAATCCGGTTTAGCCCCAAGCCTTCAAAATGCTGCTCATACGAGAGCGACGCGTAGGTATCGGACACGAACTCGAAGTTGCGCATCAGGTTGAACGACGACCGAATCAGGAACGGCGTTTCGTTGCCGAGATGCGTTTTGAGCACCGGATACGGCACCGTCGAGGGGATGTAGCCCGCGTCGATGACGTACGTACCGCGCCCCAGCAAGCCCATTCCGATGGTATGCTTGATGTTCAGATTCCATTTCTGATACTTGAAATCGGAATTGAAAAGCTGGTCGAACCCCGCTGTGTAGCGCACCCGAATAGTGGGCCACTTCGGCGTGTTAGCCACGAACCGGCGGCTGCCGCTCGATAGGTACTCAACGTCTTTCGTCCACGAGCTTTCCAGAATCAGCTCCGAAGCTTGGAAGGTTTCGGACTGCTCAAGGTCGCCGTTCGCGGTGCGCTCGCCGGTGAGGTAGGCGAAACGGTAGAGTGGGTCGAAGCCTTGAGTGCGGAAAACGACTTTCTGGGTGAAGCCGCGGAATAAATCGCGCTGGAACCATACCCAGTTGAGCTGCCGCATGAAAGGGCGGCGCGGGCTGAGGTTCCCCCAACGGGTCGAAAGCTCAAACAGCACGTTGTCTTCCACATCGTTATCGACGAGCACGACCAGCTCCAGATCCTCGCGCCGCCCAATGCCACCGACGGTCCAGGTGCGACGGTCGAAGACGTGGCTGATTTCACCGTTGTACTTGAAGCGGTTGTCGAGGGTGCCGTAGGCGACGGACCCGCGCACGAGCCACGAGCGGCTGAAATCGTCGTTGGTGCGGAAGCCGACGCGGAAGCGGTGGCCTTCGATGTTGTTGTTGGCGTAGAGATACGGGAGCGGTCCGAAGTCGATTTTACCAATCTTTTTGTAGCCGTTGATGAGCAAATCGGCCACTTCCACATACGTGCGCACAATCGGCAGCTTCTGCACCGAATCAATCATGACGGTCACGGCTTGCTCCTGCGGCGTAAGCGAATCGGGGCGGGCGGCTTGCCAGTAGGCCTCGTCGCGGCCCGCCGAGCTAGCGTCTTCCGCGACGGCTACGAGACCTTGGTCGTAGTAGCTACCGGGGCGCGGCTGGTTGACGAGCGGGTTCGAGTTGGCGACGTAAAACTTCGCCTGCATCCCGGCGAGCTTATCACCGGCGGGCACGAAGCGCACCAAAATGCGCGTCTTGAGCGGGAGCCACGGCCCGGCGCCGGTCGGGGTGCATTCCTGCGAGAAAGTGAGCTTATCGACGAAGTTAATGTCGGCTTCGCGACCGATTTCGAGCGCCGTGCGCCGCAGCGCGTACTCCTTTTTAGTAATCCAGATGGTGCCCCGGAACGCGGCCGACTGCTTCTGTTTCGGCGTAACGGCAATCTGGTAGCAGAAATCGCTGCCGACCATCACCGAATCCATCAGGTCGTAGTTGTAGAACAGCTTCCAGCCGTCTGCGAGCGGGGAGGGGCAATCCTTGCCGAGCGCATTCAGGAAATTGTCGTAGAGGTTGTATTCCTGAAACGACGACCCAACGAACTGCTGCACCACGGAACCTTCCTCGAACCCGACGCCGCTCACGCGGGTACGCTTGATTTCCTCGCGCCGCCGGTCCGGGCTTTTGCGGATGAACAGGCGCGACGATGTTTCCGATAGGAAAACCGGCACCTGCGCGCGGCCTTCCTCATCCTTACCAACCCCAAGCGAATCGGCGACCGACTGCACGGCCCGCACCAGCTTCCGCTTGGCGAGCTTCGGCGACATATTCGTCAGGTCCGCCTCAATTTTCGTGTACGCATCGACCTCGTAAGCCGTCAGGTTCTTCGGCGAGTTCTGCTCTTTGTGCGCCACGACCTGCCGCATAATCGCCCACGCGGGGTTTTCGCCGGGACGAATCAGCACTTCACCGAGCGCGACGCCCGCTTCCTTCATCACAAAATCGAGCTGACCGGCCCGCGCCGCTTTCACGGCCCGCGCGATGCGGCGGTAATTCATCGCCGTAGCAACGACCGAGTCAGTCCCTACGGGCACCGTGAGCCGGTAATGCCCATCCACGTCCGACGTAGTGCCGAGCTTCGAGCCGGGCACGAAAACCGTCGCAAACGGCACCGGCTCCTGCGACTCCGTATCGAGCACCCGCCCGCTGAGCTGAATCTTGGCGGGCGGCGGCGTAACCGGCGCAGCCGGAGTTGGCTGAACCTGCGCGACGGCTCCCTGCAACGAGCCGCCCAGCACCCCCAAAAGGAGTGCGGCGTACAGCCCGGCAGCGCGAAAAGAAGGTAGGATAGAAGTAGGCAAGAGAGGGAAGGAAATCAGGGGCGCTAACCATCGCAGCGCGCCGCTGGTTCTGACTCGTGAAGGTACGTTGCCACCTTCGAACGAAGGGGGGCAAAGACCAGCTAAAGTTATCTTTTTCAACGAAAAGCTACCGTTTTTCTCCTGACGCTCAGACGGTGGCAGAAGTTGCCCGCACACGGGGCTAGTCGGATGAGGCGGCGGGTTATTGTAGCTCCGGAGCGCGCTCGGTTTCGGCAGCGGTTACTGCGGCTCAGCGGTAGCCAACGCTTCCCGCGCCAGCCGCGTGGCGATGACGGCCTGCCGGGCTTCCGCCACATCGTGAACCCGTAGAATGGCGGCGCCGTGCCACACGGCCAGCGCGTGCAGGGCGGTGGTGGCGGGGAGGGCATCGGCGGCGGCGGGGCCGAGGCCGGGCGGGCGGTACGTCATCCCTTTTCGCGAGAGGCCGACGAGCCACGGCAGCTGTAAAATGGCTTGCAGGTGCGGCAGGCGCGGCAAAAGCCAGTAATTCTGGGCGACGGTTTTCGCAAAGCCGAGGCCGGGGTCGAGGAGCAGATCGCGGATACCGGCGGCGCGGGCGGCGGCGATGCGCTCGCTGAAGAAATCGGTCATCGCTACGAGTAGGCCACCGTCGGCGGAGTAGTCGGTGAGGGTCTGCATCGTTTGCGGGGTGCCGCGGCTGTGCATCAGCACCAACGGCACGCCGGGGAACGCGCCGACCGTGGCGAGCATCTGCGGGTCGGCGGTGCCGCCGCTGACGTCGTTGATGAGGTCGGCGCCGACGTCGAGGGCGGCGCGGGCTACTTCGGCGCGGAAGGTATCGATGGAGAGGCGGGCGTTGGGGAAGGCGCGGCGCAGGGCGCGAACGGCAGGGACGACGCGATTCAGCTCATCTGAAACGAGTACATCGGCGGCGCCGGGACGGGTCGAATAGCCGCCGATATCGAGGAAGTCGGCCCCGGCGGTGAGGCAGGCTTCGGCGCGGTTGAGCAAATCGGCGTCGGCACCGGGCGCGAGGCGCGAGGCGGCGTAGAACGAATCCGGCGTGAGATTTAGAATCGCCATCACGGGCACATCGGCCAGTGCCAGCAGGTTCCCGCCGACGTGGATGGTCTGCGGAATGGCGGAGCCGGAAGCGGAGGGCGTACTTTGCAGCGTCATGGGGCCGCAAGTTGTGGCCTTTTGTTGCTGCCGCTCGTGAACCCAACCACGCTGAACCAATTCAACGCCCAAATCGCGCGTTGCCGCGACCTCTTCCTCTTGAAGACCGCCGATTACGGCACCGCTTGGCGCGTGCTGCGCCCGGCGTCGGTCACGGACCAGCTCTTCATCAAAGCCCGCCGGATTCGCTCCATCGAGGAAAAGGGGACGCAGCGCGTTGAGGAAGGCATCGAAAGCGAGTTCGTGGGACTGGTGAACTACTCGGTCATTGGCCTGATGCAGATCGCGCTGCCCGCCACCGCGCCCGCCGAATTGCCCGTAACCGACGTGCAAGCGGCGTACGACCACCACATCGCCGAAAACCTGCGCCTGCTCGACAACAAGAACCACGATTACGACGAAGCGTGGCGCGATATGCGGCTCTCTTCCCTCACCGACATCATCCTGATGAAGCTCCACCGCACCCGTCAGATTGAGGACCAAGGCGGGCTGATGCGCGTTTCGGAAGGCGTGGAAGCCAACTACCGCGACATCATCAACTACGCCGTCTTCGCGCTCATCAAGCTCAGCGAGACGGAGAATAAAAAGTAACGCGCGGCGCGGTGGCTACGGCGAAGGCGCCGGGCGGTCGCAAACCAAACACCACTTGGGGCCGTTCAGCCCGAACTCGTTTTCACTGCCTGTCATATGTACATCCGTCTGCTGACCCGTTTTTGCTGGCTGCTCGTTGGGGTCATCTTCATCTTTTCCGGGCTGATCAAGCTCAACGACCCCGTCGGGACCGCCATCAAGCTGGAAGAATACTTCGAGGTATTCGCCACTGATTTCGGCTCGTTCTTCCTCATTTTCAAGGGCATCTCGCGCACGCTGAGCATCACGCTCTCGGCCGCCGAGGTGACGCTTGGCGTGGCGCTGCTGCTGCGCTACCAGCTTCAATGGACGCTGAAGCTGCTCCTCGGCCTGACCATCTTTTTCGGCTTCCTGACCTTTTATTCGGCCGCGTTCAATAAAGTGACGGATTGCGGCTGCTTCGGCGACGCCATCAAGCTCACGCCGTGGACTTCCTTCGTGAAGGATATGGTGCTCTTGGCGGCGGTGGTGGTGCTGATGCGCACGCAT
Organism: Hymenobacteraceae bacterium; assembly: GCA_031397815.1. Lineage (GTDB taxonomy): Bacteria > Bacteroidota > Bacteroidia > Cytophagales > Hymenobacteraceae > JANNMJ01. The sequence goes on along the minus strand of JANNMJ010000250.1, from coordinate 5,470 downwards.
CAGCGGTGGCTGAAAGGCTATAACCGCCGACCGCTCATCGGGACGGTCCTCGTGACGTCGGCAACGGGCATTGCCGTTGGGATTGGCGTGTGGGCACTCGGTCACCTGCCGATTTTCGATTTGCTGCCGTACGCGCCCGGTAAGGATATCAGCCTTCAGATGAAGCCGCAGGAGCCCGCGCGCTACAGTTACACGTTCACGAAACCCGACGGCTCGGAAGTAGAATCGGACCAATACCTGATGGATTCGACCTTGAAATACAAGGCGATGACGGTGTTGAATCCGAAGGAATCGAAACCGAAAATCACCGACTTCCGCGTCTGGAACGATGCCGGAGATTACACGCCGGAGCTGCTGAAAGGCAACAAGCTCATCCTCGTAGTACAAGGCCTCGAAAAGCTCGACCGCGACCGGATGCCGCAAATCGCGCAGCTAATGGCGAGCGCGGCGAAATCGTCGCAACGGATCGATCCCGTTATTCTGACCTCAGCGTCGCAGGAGGATTTTGATGTTTTCCGGAAGGAAAAAAGCCTCACCGCGCCTTACTACTTCACCGACGCCACGGTCCTGAAAACGATGATTCGCTCGAATCCCGGCATCCTACTTCTGCAAGACGGCCGCGTCGTCGATAAATGGCATTACCACGACCTGCCCAGCCTGCGCGGTGTGGAGAAAGGGCTGGAGAAGTAGTCGGGAGATTTGAGGAAGATGTGCAGATGTGAGGGGATGTGAAAAGTGATGTGAAGGGAAATTGGGAGTGAAATTTTAATCGACCAGCCTGAATTTTTTGTCATTGCGAGGAGGCTCTGCGACGACGAAGCAATCCTCGTTTGCTTAGTGCGTTTGCTCAGCCACGTTGCCGAGCTAACGAGGATTGCTTCGTCGTCGCAAAGCCTCCTCCTCGCAATGACACGTTCTTGATTGATTCAAGAAGAGTACATCGAACCACATCCCCACATCTTCCACATCCCCACATCAAAAAAATGACCTCTTTCTTCCTGCGGCGCCTTTTCGATGGCTTTCTGGTGCTGCTGGGCGTGGCGCTGACGGTTTTCGGCCTCTTCGCCGTGCTTCCCGGCGACCCGGCCGCCCTCTTGGCAGGGCAGCGGACGGATGAAGCCACCCGCGCCGCCATTCGGGCCGATTTGGGTCTGGACCGGCCGCTACCCGAGCAGCTCGTGCGCTACCTGAACGACCTATCGCCCGTCTCCGTCCACTCAGATACGGAGGCGAACCGGGCGCGCTACGAGTACACGCGGCTGTTCGGCGTGGGCGGCGGGCGCGCCGTGGTGCTGAAGGCGCCGTATCTGCGCCGCTCGTTCCAGAGCCGTCGGCCGGTGCTGGAAATATTGATTGACCATTTGCCTGGAACTGCTGCGTTGGCGTTTGCGGCCCTTTTCATCGCCGCCACCGTGGGGATTGGGCTGGGCATTGTGGCGGCGCTGCGGCCGTATGGCTGGCTCGACCAAACGCTGTTGGCCACATCGGTGCTGGGGATTTCGGTGCCGAGTTTCGTGGCCGCCATCTTCATTGCCCTGACGTTTGGGTATTACTGGGCGCCGTGGACGGGACTGCCGCTCACGGGGCAGCTCATCGAGATTGACCCGTTCACGGGGCCGCACTTGGTGTGGCGGAATCTGGTGCTACCGGCGGTGGCGCTCGGCATCCGGCCGCTGGCGGTGATTACGCAGCTAACACGCTCCAGTCTGCTCGATGTGCTGCGGCAGGATTACATCCGCACCGCTCGCGCCAAGGGGCTGAACACGCGGCAAGTCATCGTCAATCACGCGCTCCGTAACGCCCTGAATCCGGTGGTGACGGCCGTGAGCGGCTGGCTGGCGTCGCTCCTCGCGGGGGCGTTTTTCATCGAATACATCTTCAACTGGAAAGGCCTCGGCGCGGTGACGCTGCGGGCGGTCGAGAACCTCGATTTTCCGGTGGTGATGGGCGCGACGATGTTCGTGGCGGGCCTGTTCGTGGTGGTGAATATTCTGGTCGATGTGCTTTACGCGGTGCTTGACCCGCGGGTGAAGCTGGCGTAGCGGAATCGGCCCGTAAACGGCGCATCCCGCATTCGGGCGGGCACAAGGCCCGCCCCTACAGTCGGTTGTCAACACCCTAGTACACCCTCACATCTCCACATCTCGCACATCCCCACATCTCCCTTCTCAATGGCTCGAATTCTTTCCAAACCGTGGCTGCTGGGCCTAGTGGCGCTCGGCCTGATTCTGTGGTACTCGCTGCACCAAACCGCCAAGCCCGCGACCGACGTGACCGGTCCGCGCCCCAATTACACGGCGCAGCGGGCCGCGAAGGATTCGGTGTGGTATTCCACGCCTGAATCGCCATTGCCGGATTCGTTGAGGAGTCGGTTTCGGGGGTTGAAGTACTTTGTGCCGACTGACTCGTTCCGTGTGACGGCGCGCTACACGGCGCTCTCGACGTTGCAGCCGATTCTGATGCCGCTCACCCACCGCGATGCGCCCGAACCTTACGTGCGCGTCGGGCGCCTGCAATTCACAATCAACGGGAAAAGCTGCACCCTGACGGCCCTGCGCCGCCCCGCCGAACCGGCCGACGCGCCGCTCTTCATCCCCTTCACCGACGCCACCACCGGGCGCGCGACCTACGGCGGCGGGCGCTACCTCAACCTGGCGCCGCCCGCCGTGGATGCCACTTCCGTGACGCTCGATTTCAACCTCGCCTACACCCCGACCTGCGCGTATGTGCCCGATTTCGAGTGCCCCGTGCCGCCGAAGGAAAACGCCCTGCCGGTGGCGATTCGGGCCGGGGAGCGCGACTGACCGCCCCGCGTCCTCTCTGATTTCCTGACCCGCGTCGGTGGCAAAGAATGCCCCCCGTACCTTCGCGGCTCGAAAAAAAACGCTTCGATGAAACTCTCGCTCGCTTGGCTGACGGACCTTTTTCCGGCCGCCGCTCAACATTCGCCCGAAACTATTTCCAAGCTCCTGACCGGCGCAGGCCTTGAGGTAGAAGGGCTTGAAACCGTCGAGCGCGTGCCCGGCGGGTTGCGCGGCGTGGTGCTCGGCACGGTCCTGACGTGCGAGCGCCACCCCGACGCCGACAAGCTTTCCGTGACCACGGTGCGCGTCGGGCCAGCCGATTCGGATGTAAAACCCATCGTCTGCGGGGCGCCGAATGTGGCCGCCGGGCAGCGCGTGGTGGTGGCGACGGTGGGCGCCGAGCTGCACCCGACGGGCGCCGAAAAGCCGCTTGTGATTGGGAAATCGAAGATTCGGGGACAGGTTTCCGAAGGGATGATTTGCGCCGAAGACGAGCTTGGCTTGGGCACGAGTCACGCGGGCATTATGGTGCTCGACACCGACTTGCCCGACGGCACTCCGGCGGCGAAATACTTCCAGCTCGAACCGGAAACCGTCATCGAAATCGGCCTCACGCCGAACCGCGCCGATGCGGCGAGTCACCTCGGGACTGCGCGTGATTTGCGGGCGCTGCTGCCGGGGACGGAAATCGCGTTTCCGCCGATTCAGGACGGTTTCGACGCCCTGCACCACCACCACGGCGTGCGCGTGACGGTGGCCGATACTGCTGGCTGTCCGCGTTATGCGGGGGTGAGCTTGCGGGCGCTGACCGTGAAACCGTCGTCGAAAAAAATGCAGGAGCGGCTGCGCGCCATCGGGGTCGGGCCGATTAATAATGTGGTCGATGTGACGAACTACGTGCTGCACGAGCTGGGCCAGCCGCTGCACGCGTTCGATGCCGATAAGATTACCGGCGGGCAGCTTTTCGTGCGCCGCGCCGGGGAGCCGACGCCCTTCACCACCCTCGACGGCGTGGCGCGGACGCTCCATCCGGATGATTTGGTGATTGCCGATTCGGCCGGGCCGCTCGTGTTGGCGGGCGTGTTCGGGGGGCAGCGGGCGGCGGTTTCAGCGGAGACAAAAAACATCTTCCTCGAAGCGGCTTATTTCGACCCGAGCACCATTCGTAAAGCCTCGCAGCGGCACGGGTTGAAGACGGATTCGTCGTTCCGCAACGAACGCGGCACCGACCCGAACGCCGTCCTGAACGCCCTGCGCCGTGCCGTGTACCTGCTGCTTCAAGAGGAAGCGAATGACACCGCCATCCACCTCGGCGATGATTTGCAGGACCACTACCCGCAGCCGATTGGGCCGCACGTCGTGACGTTCAGCCCCGCCCGCGCCACCCGCCTGATCGGGCAAGACCTCGGCGAAGCGCGGATGCGGGAGATTCTGACGGCCCTCGAAATCGAGATTGTTACTGAATCCGAAGGCGAAACTGCTGTCCTCTGGACGCTCCACGTCCCCGCGTACCGCGTCGATGTGACGCGCGAGGCCGATGTGGTGGAAGATATCCTGCGGATTCACGGGTTCGACAATATTCTGCTTCCCACGCACGCCGCCGCGCCGTTCGTCTCGCCGACGCCGCGCCCCGATGCCGACCGCTTGCGCCGCGCCGTGGCCGATACGCTCGTCGGGCGTGGGTACTCCGAGATCGTGACGTCGTCGCTGACGTGGAGCGGGTATTACGAGACCGCCCCCGGCACCCGGCCCGACCTCGTGCGCCTCGCCAACGCCAATTCCGCTGAGCTGAACGTCCTGCGCCCGACCCTCGTCCCGACGGTCCTCGACGTGCTGCGGCGCAACCTCAACCGGCGGCAGCGCGACCTCGCACTATTCGAGTTCGGGCGGACGTACACGCAGAAAGAATCCGGCAAAACCGATGAGCGGGAAGTCCTGCTGCTCGTCCTGACGGGGCAGCGTGAAGCCGAATCGTGGTCGCGGAAGTCGGAGAAAGTGACTTTCCACGACCTCGCCGGTGCTGTCCTCGCGCTCCTCGCCAAGCTCGGGCTGGCGGAGCCGCTGCAACAGCCGCTTGCCGCTGGTCACGCGTACTTGTCTGGTGGCCTCACGCTGCACCGGCAGGCCAACGCGCCCGCCGTCGCCACGCTCGGCGTGCTCGATGCGCGGCAGGCGAAGGCGTTCGATGTGGAGCAGCCGGTGTTTTGGGCCGAGCTGGATTGGGCGGCGCTCGTGAAAGCCGCGCGTCCGAAAGTCACCGCCCGCGAGCTGCCGCGCTTCCCGGAAGTCCGCCGCGACCTATCGCTCGTCGTCGACCGCACCGTTTCGTTCGCCGACATCGCCACCGTCGCGCGCCGCACGGAGCGCAAGCTGCTCACCGCCCTCAACGTCTTCGACGTCTACGAAGGCGACCGTTTGGAAGCGGGCAAGAAGGCCGTCGCCGTCGCTTTCACCCTGCAAGACGCTGAGCAAACCCTCACCGATAAAGTCATCGACGGCACGATGGCGCGGCTGCTGCAACAGTTTGAGCGGCAGCTAGGGGCGGTGGTGCGGCGGTAGGGTTTGGGGGGGGAGATGTGGGGATGTGGCCAGCTCTGTTTTAGAGCGTGCATCCCGTGTGCACCCGGGGTAGTCGGCGCAAAGCGCCGCCAACCCCGGGCTTTGGA
>JANNMJ010000217.1:0-2105 GCA_031397815.1 Hymenobacteraceae bacterium | reverse complement strand
GTAGGGACGCCTATTGGCGTCCTATTCAGCCCGTGGACGCCAATAGGCGTCCCTACGCGTTTATACATCGACCCTAAAACGCCGCTCTAACATCAGCGCAACCGCACCTGCACGCCCAACGCCAGATGCAGCAGCGAGCCGACGCTTACCGTCCGCCGGTTGTGGAACCACGAAGCGGCGAGCAGGTCGTTGGTGCCTAACTCGTAGTAGGCCGCTACGGAGCGGGCCCGGTCTGAGGAGCCGACCGTTCGTTCCAGCCGACCGCCGATGAATCCGCCGACCCGCACGCCGGTCGGGGCCCAGTAGTACCGGTGCGGATAGTAATCGGGCCAGATCAGCTCCAGATTATCGCCCGGCGTGATACTGCCCCATAAGCCGAAGCTGAGCGGGTAAACGGTAGTGTGCGCCGTCAGCGGCACTTTCCAGAACCAATACGTGCCCTTCAGGCTGGCCGTGTAGAGGGCGCGGGTGGCGCCATTGTAGCGGGGCGGCACGTACCCAACGAATACGTCGGCGTCGGCTTTCTGCTTCCAGAACCGATAGCCGGTACCGACGCTGAGCCAGCCGATACTCCCCGCAAACTGCGCTTTGAGGTGGTGGGGCGTCAGGCGGGCCACCCCTCGGACCGGCCGGACGGAATCCGTCGGTATTGCCCCCGCGAACAGGTTGCTGCTGCTCAGGAGCAACGCGGGAAGTACGTAGCGAAAAATCATCGTGACCGTAGGTTAAAAGGATATCCGCGTGATCGCTCCGCCGCCGGGCCACAGCTTCACGATTGCGTAAGTGCGTTTCTCGACCGACCCCGGCAACAGGTACGGTATGCCATCGCCGTCATACTCGCCGTACTGTAAAAGGCTGTGCTTGTGGCCGTGCATCGATAACCGCACCCGCCCGCTGGCCGAGACCAGCTCGCGGTAGCCGGCGGCGAAGCGCGGATCGAAGTCGGCATCGAACGGCGGAATGTGCGCCACGATGAGCGCATCGCGGAAGGCGGCGGTATCGGTGGTCAGCTCGCGGCGCAGCCAGTCGAGGTCGGGGATGTTCCGCTGAAAACCGTACTCGCGGCCGTTATCGTCAAGGAAAATGAACTTGTGCCCGCCGTAGATAAAGGAAAAATCGGTCGGGCCGTAGAGCCGCTGATAGATCGTGGGGCCGTTGGCGAGCAAGTCGTGGTTACCGATAACCGCCAGATAGGGCACGCGCAGCTTGCCGAATATCTCGTGCATTTGGCGGTACTCCCACGCGATGCCGAAGTCGGTGATGTCGCCGGCGTGAATCACGAACTGCACGCCCGGCTGCTCATTCACGCTCGCGACAAAATCAGTCGTCTCATCGAAGAACCGTTGCGTGTCGCCGGTCAGCACGAAACAGGTAGTATCGGTCGGGGGGGGTGATGCGCGCAGCCGGGCAAGCGCCTGCTCATTGTATTGCTCGAAGGGCACATCGGCGGCTATGGGGCTGAACTCAAACCAGCTACAGCTGCTCATCACCCCCGCCAGCAACAGCGCAGCCCCCGCCCTGAATTTTATCTTCATATGCTCTCAAACGAGAGATATGCGGCAACGTGTTGCGTTTTACAGATGATTGGCGCGCACTTTCATGGCGTCTGCGGTGGGCAGCGCCTGCCATTCGGCGAACGTGCGCCTGCCGCAGTAAGGCGGAAGCGCCGCCCCTACCCGACGGGCGGGAACCGCCGATGTGAACGCCGACAGTGCCGATGTCATGCGTGACAGGGCCGTTGTCATGCACAACAGGGCCGTTGTCATGCGTGACAGGGCCGTTGTTATGCGTGACAGGGCCGTTGTCATGCACAACAGGGCCGTTGTCATGCACAACATCGTCAATGTATTCAACGACACCCCCGTTGTCATGGTGGTATTTGCCGATGTCGTGCATGACATTGATAAGTTTCGTAATTTTTCAGTCGATTCATTGCGAATGTTAGTGATTTGGGGATTGTTGAGCGGTGGTTGCACGAGCCCCGGGCCGTCGGACGACAATCCCGGCAATCCGACCGTCAATCTCCACGGCGACCGCGGGAGCGTGCGGGCCGGCCAGCGTGTTGCCCTGGGCGCTGACACCCCGGCCGGCGTCGGCCATCACCC
>JANNMJ010000101.1:0-15957 GCA_031397815.1 Hymenobacteraceae bacterium | reverse complement strand
GTCGTACACGGCTGCGCACATGTCGTACACGGCTGCGCACATGTCGTACACGGCTGCGCACATGTCGTACACGGTCGCGCACATGTCGTACACGGTCGCGCACATGTCGTACACGGTCGCGCACATGTCATACACGGCTGCGCACATGTCGTACACGGTCGCGCACATGTCGCACACGGTCGCGCACATGTCGTACACGGCCGCGCACATGTCATACCCAGCCACGTCGCGGGTGTACCCAGCGCCTGCTTGTTTTCTCGCGGATTGCCACTCTTTCCGTCCTAGCGAATCACTCGCTCCATTTCCACCGTCCATCAACCGTCCCCCGTCCGCAATGAACATGTTTTTACCCACTGCCTTGCTACTGCTGGCAGGCTTTGCCGCTACGGCTCAAACCCCCGATACCACCACCACCAGCAAAGTACCGTTCGACGGGATGGATCTGACGTGGATTAACGGCCAGAACCGGCAGCGCACCTTTCCGCTGCAAGTGAAGGACAGCAACGGCGAGAACGTCGTCACGGGCGTTGCGCTCGCCGACACGTATTTTAATTACAATTTCGCCCGTCCCATCGACAACACTCAGACGATTTCCGCCGTCACGGCGCGCCACAACGAGTTTTCCCTGGCGTTGGCCACCATCGGTCTCGAAACCAATTACAAAAACATCATCGGGCGCCTGTGGCTGCAAACCGGCTCGATGGCGGCCGTAGTGCAGGAAACCGACGGCTCGGTGCTGCGGGGCCGCAACACGAGCACCGGCAACCTCAAATTCGTGCGGGAAGTAGCGGCCGGCTACCACTTCAATAAAGCCTACGGGCTGAATATCGAAGCGGGTATTTTTATGAGCTACATCGGGCTGGAGAGCTATATCATGCAGGAAAACTGGTCGTATCAGCGCTCACTGGTGTGTGATTTTACGCCGTTTTATTTCCAAGGCGCGCGCGTGCAGTTTTATCCCTCCCGGACGTTCAAGACCGAATTATGGCTGATGAACGGCTGGCAGACGTATAACTCGTTCAATCGTCGGCCGTCGTTGGGAAGCTCCAACTACTTCCGGCCTAACGAGAATCTCCAGCTAGTCGCCAATTTTTACCTCGGTAATGACTCTCGTCCCGGCACCGATTCGGCTTCGGCGGGCATTCAGGCGTACCCGAAAGTGCTGCGTTTCCACCACGATAACTCCATCGTGGCGCGTTATTACCACAAGCCCGCCGGCAGCGCGCTACGGGGCATCACGCAGGCGGCCTTCAGCTTAAACACGCACTACGGCTTCCAGAGCGGCGACGGCGTCGAGCGGAAGGACAATTACATGGCGGGTACTTCGCTGGCGAACCGCGTGTGGTTTGCCAAAAACAAGGCAGCCTTCACGCTGCGCGCCGGTTTCGTGACGAACCCATCGCGCTACCTGAGCTTCTCGCCCGGCGTGACGGGCACCAACGGCTCCAACGCCTTCCTCGATACGCCCGCCTCCAAGCTCACGGCGCGCGAAGTAACCGGCACCTTCGACCTGATGCCGAATGATTTCGTGACGTTCCGTTTCGAATATCTCCACCGCTCGGCCAACGTGCCGTATTTCGCCGGGCGCGGCGGCACCACCTCCCCCAGCGGCTACTCCGACCAGCCCATCCTCCTCGAAAACTGGACGCCCGATTTGCGCAAAACCGAGAACCGCGCGATTGTGTCGGTCAATTTCCGGCTGTAGAAGGGCAGGTTGGGGAGCGCGGTTGGGGTAATGCGGCTTTGCGGCCGAAGTGGTACGGCGGCTAATCAAACAGAGCATTCCTAACTAGCACAAGTTTTTCACCCCCACCCCCTTTTTTTCGTCTCCATGACCCGCCATTCCCGCCTCACTGCCGCCGGTTCGCTCATTGCGCTCGGAATTGTTTACGGCGATATCGGCACGTCGCCGCTTTACACTGTGCGGGGCGTGTTTGCGGGGCGGGCCGTGACCGAGGACGTCGTGCTCGGCACCATTTCCTGCATTCTCTGGACCCTCACGCTCCTCACCACCGTGAAATACGTGTTGGTGGCGATGCGTGCCGACAACCACGGCGAGGGCGGCATTTTGGCCCTCTACGCCCTGCTACGGCGGTTGCGACTGCGCTGGCTCTACCTCCCCGCCATCATCGGCGCCGCCGCGCTCCTCGCCGACGGCATCATCACGCCGCCGATTTCCGTGTCCTCGGCGATTGAAGGGTTGCGGGTGATTTATCCGACGATTCCGACCGTCCCGATTGTGGTGGCGATTCTGGTGGCGCTCTTTGTTTTTCAGCAATTCGGCACCGCCATCATCGGCAAGCTATTCGGGCCGGTGATGTTCTTGTTCTTTTCGATGATTGCCGTGCTCGGCGTCACGCATCTGGTGCAGGAGCCGAGTATTCTGCGGGCGTTGAACCCGTGGTATGCACTGAAAATGCTCACGCAGGTGCCGGGCGCGTTCTGGCTGCTGGGTTCCATTTTCCTGTGCAGCACCGGCGCCGAGGCGCTTTATGCTGATATGGGGCACGTCGGGCGCAATAATATCTACGGCTCGTGGGGGTTCGTGAAGCTCTGCCTTTTCCTGAATTATTTAGGACAGGGCGCGTGGCTCCTCCGTCACCAAGGCCCGCCGCTGGGCGAGAAAAATCTGTTTTTTCTGATGATTCCGCCGGCGCTCCTGCTCCCCGCCATTGCCCTATGCACGCTGGCGACCATCATTGCGTCGCAAGCGCTGATTTCGGGGTCGTTTACGCTCGTCATCGAGGCGCTGCGGCTGCGGTTTTGGCCGAAAGTGCGCGTGCTGTACCCCACCGAGCTGCGCGGCCAAGCCTATGTGCCGAGCATTAACTGGCTGCTGTTGGCAGGGTGTGTGGGCGTGGTGCTGTACTTCCGCGAATCGAGCGCGATGGAAGCGGCGTTCGGCCTCGCCGTCACCGTCACGATGCTCATGACCACCGTTCTGCTGGCGTATTATATCCGGCTGCAACGTTGGCCGGTGCTGGGGATTTTCGGTCTGATTGGCCTCTACGCCGTCATCGAAGGGTCATTCCTGATTGCCAACCTCCGCAAATTCCCCGAAGGCGGGTGGCTCTCGGTGGTGTTGAGCGTGGTGATTCTGGGCGTGATGCTGACTTGGATTCTGGGCCGCAAGCTGCGCGACGAGCTCAACGACTGCGTGCCGATTGCCGAATGGCTGCCGCTTTTCCAAGCGCTCAGCAACGACGAATCGGTGCCGAAATACGCCACTCACTTGGTGTACCTCACAAAAGCCGAGCGGGCGAAGGAAATCGAGAGCGCCATCCTGCACTCAGTGTTCAAGAAACGCCCGAAACGCGCCGACATTTATTACCTCGTCCACGTCGAGACCACCGACGAACCGTACACCCGCTCATATTGCGTCGAGCATATCGTGCCGGAAGAAGTCGTGCGGATTCGCTTCCGGCTCGGCTTCCGCGTCGATCACGCCATCAATTACATGTTCCGGCAGGTCGTGACGGAGCTGGTGCGGAATCACGAGGTGAACATCACGTCGCGTTACGAATCGCTGAGTCAGGCGGATATCGTCGGCGATTTTCAATTTATTATTCTACGGAAAACGCTGCCGAATCAGCAGTTTCTGACGTCGTGGCGGCGCCCGGTGCTGGCGTTTTACGACACCCTGCGGCGCCTCGGCGCTTCCGAGCAGGAGAGCTTCGGGCTGGACAATTCGAGCGTGATGGTCGAGAACGTGCCCATCCACCTTCCGGCCCGTCCGGAGCTTCACCTAACGCGGGAGCGGTAATTTGCCCGCCATGAAACACTATATCCCCCGTTTGGCGGCTGCTGTCGCTCTTCCCTTTGCTGTCTGGCTGAGCGCCCCGGTGGGCGCGTATGCCCAATCGGATCCGGCCAATTCTGCCCCTGCGGCTAATTCGGCGGCTGATTCGACGGCTGATGATAGCGCCATCCGGCCCGAGTTCTACGGCTACACCGGCGTGTATTACGGCTACGATTTCAACGTGCCGCGCACCCGCACGCGTCCCGGCTTCGTCTATTCTGAAAACCGCCACAACGAGGTCAGCATCAACATTGCCCTCCTCGGCGCCCGGTTCGCCAACGACCACGTGCGCGGCGCCTTCGCCATCCAAACCGGCACTTACCCGGACGCCAACTACGCCGCCGAGCCGCAGGTTTTCAAGCACATCTACGAGGCGTACGCGGGCGTCCGGATTCGGCCGCGCCTGTGGCTCGATGCGGGCGTTTTCGTGAGCCATATCGGTCTGGAAGGCCCTATTTCTCGCGATGACCTGACGCTCACCCGCTCTATCCTCGCCGATAACTCTCCCTATTACGAGGCTGGCGCCAAACTCACTTACGACACCCCCGACGGCCATTGGACGTTCGTGGCGCTCGTGCTGAACGGCTGGCAAGTCATCCGCGACCAGAACGAGAATATGAGCACCGGCTGGCAGGTTCAATGGAAACCGAACGCCAAATGGGTCATCAATTCCAGCTCATACGCCGGAGAAGGGCCGAATCAGCCTGATTCCGTCGGTCGGCAATTGCGGTATTTTCATGATTTCTACGTCACGTTTCAGCCCACGGAAAAACTCAAGCTCGCGGCCGCTTTTGATATCGGCACGCAGCGCCGCCTGAGTAGCACGCGCTACGATGCGTGGCAGGGCGCGGCGCTCATCGGTAACCAGCGTATCGGCGCTAAAACCGCCGTCAACGCCCGCATAGAATACTACCGCGACCTTGCGCACGTCCTGATTCCGCGCTCCCGGCTGCGCCCCGACGCGGGCTTTACCACCGCCGCTGCTTCCATCGGCCTCGATTATTTCCCTGTGCCGCGCTGCGTCGTACGGTTCGAAGGGAAAACTTACCGCGCCCAGCAAGCCGTGTTCGAGCGCCACGACCACGCCACACGCACCAACACCGTACTCACCACGCTTCTGGGCTTGACGTTTTAATTGATTTGTTCAGGAGTGATGGTAGTGGAATTTGTCATTGCGAGGAGGCTTTGCGACGAAGCAATCCTCGTAGGATGGGTGCGGTAGCTCAGCCGCCTTGCCGAGCAAACGATGATTGCTTCGTCGTCGCAAAGCCTCCTCCTCGCAATGACAAAAATTCAGGCTAATTACTCAGGGGTAGAAAATTAATTCGAGTTTCTCACATCGCCCTCACATTTCCACATCTTTTCCACATCTCCTCCCGATGTCCTCCACCGAGCGCGACCAATCAGCCGAGCGCTTTTTGCGCCTCGTCCAGACGCGCCCGCGTGGCACTTTGAAGGTGTACTTGGGGCTGGCGGCGGGCGTGGGCAAGACGTGGCGGCTCTTGCAGGAAACGCAGGAGCTGGTGCGAGCGGGCGTGGATGTGGTGGTCGGGTACGTCGAGACGCACGGGCGCGCTGGCACCGAGGCGCAGCTTACGGGGCTGCCGCTGTGGCCGCGCAAGCAGGTTTTTTACCGGGGGAAGGCCTTGGAGGAATTCGACCTCGACGGCCTGCTGCAACGCCGCCCGGCGGTGGTGGTGGTCGATGAGCTGGCGCATACGAACGTGCCCGGCTCGCGCCACGAGAAACGGTGGCAAGACGTGGAAACGCTGCTCGCGGCGGGCATCGCGGTGCTCACGGCGCTCAATATTCAGCACCTCGAAAGTTTGCACGACCAGGTGTTCAAAATCACGGGCGTGGATGTGCAGGAGCGCGTGCCGGATGCGTTGTTGCGCGCTGCTGATGAAGTCGTTAACGTCGATTTAACCGTTCGAGAGCTGCAAGGACGGCTGCGCGACGGCAAGATTTACGACCCCGCCAAAGTCCCCGCGGCGCTCGCCAATTTCTTTCAGGCCGACCGTCTTTTGCAGCTCCGCGAGCTGGCGTTTCGGGAAGTGACGTGGCTCGTGGGGCGGCAGGTAGAGAGCGCGGGCGGCGGCGCCCCGGCCGTCGCGCCCGAGCGCCGCAATGCTGACAGACTTCTCGCGTGCATTAACGCCAATGCGCGGGCCGCGCGCGAAATCATCCGCAAAACCTCGCGCCTCGCCGACCGTTTCGGCGCCGCCGCGTGGTACGTCCTCTACGTGCAAACGTCGGCGGAAGCCACCGACCGCATCGCCCTCGCCGACCAGCGGCATCTGCTCAAAAATTTCCAGCTCGCTACCGAGCTGGGCGGGCAGATTCTGCGGGTAAAATCCGATGACGTGGTGCGGACGATTCAGACTGTGGCCGCTGAAAAGAATATTTCGCTTCTCGTCTGCGGCGTTACCAGTGAGAAAACAGGGTGGGAGCGCCTTGTCCGCCGCAGCATCACTGCCGATCTGGTGCGCGCTCTCGCCCGCGCACCCACCGACGAGCTGGACATTTTTCTGGTGACGTATTAATTCCGCCCGTCATTTTTATGTCGTTTCAAGCCAAAATCACTACCGGTTTTCTGCTGATGCTGGCGCTGCTGCTCGCCATCGGCGGTTACGCGCTGTTCATCGTGAACCAGCTCAATCGCAACGCCCGCACCACGTTGCAGGCCAACGTGTATTCCGTGGAGCTGGGGCAGCGGATGCTGCGCGCCCTCGATATAATCGACCATAATACCCTCGATGCCCCGGAAGCGCAGACGGCCCTCACCGCCTTCCGCCGCGAGCTGACCCGCGAGGCCGGCAACATCACCGAACCCGGCGAAAGCGCGCTCGTCGATTCGCTGACGCAGGCGTTGGCGCGGCTCGATCAATACGCGCACGCGGGGGGGCAGGAAGGCGGCGGCCCCGACGTGGCCCCGGCCGGTCTGCTCGACGGATTGCGCGGGCAAACGCAGCGGATGATGAGCCTGAATGTGACGGGAATGAGCCAGAAAGTGGTCCGCGCCGACCGCGAAACCACCACCGCCAACCGCCTGCTGCTCGCGGGGATTACAGTGGCCGTGCTGCTGGCGTCGCTGCTCGTGTTCAGCGTTCCGGCGGCGGCGGTGGCGCCGCTTCAGCTCCTGCAAGCCTCGATTCGGCACGCCACCGAGCGCGATTTCAGCCAGGCGATTCCCGTGGAAAGTCGCGATGAGTTCGGCGCCGTCGCCCGCGATTTCAACCACCTGCTGAGCGAGCTGAACGAGTTTCGCGCCTCCACGAGCGCCGAGCTGCTCACGGAGCGCAACCGGCTCGCGGCGGTCATCAATACCCTTGAAGAAGGGCTGTTGCTGGTGGATGCCAACCGCACGATTTTGCTGGCGAACCCCGTGGCGGCGGCGCTGCTCGGGGTGCCCGCCAAGGAGTTGATTGGGCGCCCCGCCGCCGCCGTAGCCGCCGAAAACGACCTGTTGCGGGCGGTCCTCCGGCCGCTCGACTCGCCGGACCGGGTGGCGGCGGCGGCTGAGGCGCAACCGCTGCTCACCATCACGCAGCCCGGTCACGATGAGGCGTATTACCGCCTCACGGCGCACGATATCGTGTCGTTCAACGACGTCCGCGACCAGCTCGAATTCGTCGGCTATATCCTTGCGCTTCACAACGTATCGTCGTTCAAGAAGCTCGACCAAGTGAAATCGAATTTTCTGGCGACGGTTTCGCACGAGCTGAAAACGCCGCTTTCGAGCATTGGTCTGAGTCTGAAAATCCTCCAAGACGCCCGCGTGCCCGCCGAAGAGCGCGAACAGCTCATCACCGGTCTCCGCCAAGAAACCCAGCGCCTGCAACGCCTCGTGAGCGAGCTGCTCGATATTGCGCGCCTTGAATCAGGCAACATTCCGCTCGATTTCCGCGCCGTCGCCATCCCCGACCTCGTCGAGATTGCCACCACGCCGGTGCAGGCGCAGCTGGCGCAAAAGCATCTCACCCTCACGCCCCACCTCCCGTCCGACCTCCCCGCCGTGCGCGCCGACGCCGAAAAAACGTCGTGGGTACTCCTCAATCTTCTCGTAAACGCCATTCGCTACTCCCCCGAAGGCGGCACCATCCACCTCCGCGCCCACCTCGACCCCGTCTCCACCGCCGCTGATAACGTCCGCTTCATCCGGTTCACCGTGCAGGACGAAGGCCCCGGCATCGCGCCGGAAAACCACGAGCGCGTCTTCCAGCGGTTCCATCAGGTGCCCGACCACGCGGGGGCATTGGGCGCGTATCGGGGTGGTTCCGGGCTGGGCCTGAGCATCGCCCGCGAGTTCATTCAGGCGCAGGGCGGCCGAATCGGCGTCGAGAGCGAGCTGGGGGCGGGGGCGCGGTTCTGGTTTACGCTGCCGGTGGCGGGTTAATTACCAATTAACCCAATGGGTAAAAAAACTCCCCGCCCCGGAGGGGAGGGGTGGCCGGAACGGCCGGGGTGGGGGGACACGTAGATACAGCCCGCCATAGGAAACCTCCTGCCGTCGCCCAACCGCATTGCCGTAACCGCCTACCCCACCCCGGCCCTGCGGGCCACCCCTCCCCCAAGGGGGCGGGGAATTATTAATTGATAACTAAAAACTCGCTTTCTTCAGACGGATCCACCTCATTTACTGCACGCGTTTCATCTCCCATTCCTCGCGGTATAGCACGAGGTCGCCATTGCCGTCGCCTTTTACGGCTTCCCAGCGTTGGGTGCTGTTGGTTTCGTCGGTGATGGTGAAAATGTAGGCCGTTAGCCCCACAAAGGGGTTATCGCTGATGGGGACTAACGAGATGCGCCGCCGCTCGTGGTGGTCGACGAGCCATTCGGCGGTGATGGTGCCTGAGGTTGAGGCGCTGCCGTTGTTGCCGGATAATGCCGCGAGAATCTGACTCGGCACGGGCTTGTCGACGTAAAAACGGGCTTCGTCGTCGGTGGAGCCGGATTGACCGGTGATATTGATGAACGCCACCTGCCCGGCATCCGTCACGGTTTCCGTCGAAAGTACGGTGCCGAGGGTATCGTAAGACGTGCCGGTCACGCGTTTAATATCCCAAACGCCCGATTGCTCGCGGGCATTGACGGCTTCACGGTCGCAGGAGCTGAGCAGCACTCCGCCGAGCAGCATAACGAACAATAAACGAAGCGGCGAGTAGAAAAGGGCGCGGGTGAGCATCGGAGTAAATTAAAAATCGAAGCGGTCGGAAATCGAGTAGAAAGTAAAAAAGCTTGTTCGGAGGTAGCAGAAAGCCCGGCGCGGGTTAGTTGTCGCCGTTGATAACCAGCCCCACTTCCACGGCAATCCGAATCAGGCCGAGGTCGTCTTTCACGGCGTCGTCGGTGAGGGAATAAGGGTCGGAGAACGTACCGGTCGATTTAATAAACTGGTCGTAATGACGCGGGAGCTGGGTATTGCTGCCGATGCCCGGCAAATCGCCGAGGCCGGTGCCGCCTTTGCCGCTGAACATATAATCGCCTCTGAGCTGCACCATAAGTGGCCCGAAGATGACGCCCGTTTTCAGGCCCGCCATACTCGTGAAGGTGGTGGCGCTGTATTGGCCGTTCAGGCGGCGGTCGCGGCTCCACGACACGGTGCCGTCGGGGTATTTATAGGTGACGTTGATGCGGGTCTCGCCGAAGCAGAGCGCGCCGGTCGGTCCGAGAAAATAATGGTCTCCAATAAAAAAACGCGGCTCGATACTGAGTACGCACAGCCCTTGCCGCACGCCGAAGCGGCGTTCAGAGCCGCCGGTAAATTCGGCCGTCAGGTTGCTCGCGGTGCGTTGATAGCCCAGATAGGCCCAACCCACGAACAGCGCCCCCACACTCTGAGTGCTGCCGTATCCGAGCTTGACGGCCTTCGGCAGCACCACTTTGTTGACGGTGGAATAAGAGCTGAGAAATTCGCCGAATGTTTTCCAGCGAAGCTGCGCCGGACCATAACCGGCCGATATGATGACTTCGTCCCAGCTCGAACCGCGCTGCGCGTGGGCGGCGGGCGCGGCGAGTAACAGCAGCGCGGCGGCCGTCGCCAAACGCCGACCGGTGCGCCACGTAGAAGAGAGAAAGGGGAGAGATAGCGGCTTCATAATCAGCATTTATTTAGAAGTGAAGCCCCAGCTCAGCGACACGCCGTAATTCTGGATGCCGTATTGAAAAGAGCGCGTATCGAAAGTGCCCGCCAGTCCGAATAAGTCGGGTTCCATGATGTGCCACTGGTAAAATGGCCGGAACGTGAGGCCGCCGCCGCGTGCGCCCAACGGCGCCACATCGCAGTAGACCGTAAGGCCCGCCGTCGGGGAGCGCTCGCCGGGCTCGAGCAGGCCTTTGCCGCGCGAGTGCATCGACCCCCATTTGCCTTTTTCTTTCCCTTTGCCGTCGCGCCGCGATACTTTGAAAATCCCCAAATCCCCCGAAACGCCCGGCCGCAGGCGGCCACCCCAGAGCGGGTAGCCCAGCCCGATGCTCAGCTCGTTGAGGCGCACGCGGTAGCTCGTGTTCCAGGTTTCACCGGCCAAATCAGTCCAGCGCGCCGAGTGAATGGTGTGCCGGTTGCTCCAGCGGAGATCCAGGGTCATATCCGATTGCACGATGGTAATGCCGATGCTCGGTCCGCCGTAGCCTTGGCTCCACGTCATCGGCTTTTCCGAAGAAGCGTTGTTCTCGGCGCGGTTGAGGCGTAGGGCGTGGTAATACATATTGCCCATTCCGTGCTGCGCATAGTGCCCCACCTGCCAGCCGAGCGTGAAAATCGCCCCCGACGAACCCGTATCGAAGAACCCGATGCGGCTCTTTTTCGGTGCGGTCGGCGTGGTCTGCGCGGCGGCGGGCAGCGCCAACGCCCCGAGCAGCGCCACCGTCAGCGCGCGCCGTCGGGCGGAGGGAGGGTTAGAAAAAAAACGAAAGGCAAGCATGGGTATGCAGGGGTTAGAAGGCAGGCAAAGGTCCGGGAAGGGTTTGCGCGCTGCAATCCGTACTAGCCCGTATTTTTTGGGGGTGGGGGGGGCAGTAATGCGGCTCGTGCCCGGGGTAGCCTTTGGCAACCCCGGGCTGCGGATAGGAAACCCCTTCGGGGTATTTTGAACCAATGGAGGCCGGGAACCCCAACGGGGTTCTATTCCAAAGCCCGGGGTTGATTTTGAAAAAAATCTACCCCGGGCACGCGTGGCGTCTACTTCCCTTTCAAACTATTCCACTTTCCCACGCGGGAAACGTTGAGCCGCCTTATGCCGTCAGTGCTACAGGTTGCCTGACGTACACCGTTGCACGCCGACGCCTATTGGTAAACCGATGAAAAAACTCTTTTTCTTTCGTTTCCGGGCGCCGCTGCTGATGGGCGCGCTCGCGGGGGTGGGGCTGCTGGCGGGGGGATGGGCGGCCGGTCCGCCTGATTTTTTTACGGCGTTTCAGCAGGAGCTGGGGCAACAGATTGGCGTTTTGAGTGGGCTGAGCTGGACCGGCGATGCTTACCTGATGACCGATAAAACGCTCTACGCGCCCGGCGAAACCGTCTGGATCAGTGCCTTCGGGAACCGCAACGGGCGGCCGATGGGGCACGAGCGCCTGACCGTCGAGCTGCTCGACCCGAAAGGCAGCGTGAGCAAGCGCTACCGAGTGCCGCTCGATGCGAACGGGCAGGGGAAATGCAACTTCGACCTGACCGACGGGATGCCCGGCGGGCGCTACCGCCTCCGTGCTTTTCCCGAAAGCCTCAACATCGGCGATTCCACCAACGCCGCCGGGGCGTTCGGTAAAGACCTGACGGTGCAGACCGTGACGCTGCCGCGCGTCAAGCTCACGCTTGATTTCGAGCGTAAAGCCTACGGCCCCGGCGAGGAAGTGACGGCCACGCTCAAAGCGTTCGGGAATGATAACAAGCCCCTCGCGGCGCGGCCCGTCAAGTGGACGGCGCGCCTCGCGAACGACTCCATCGGCGCCGGGACCGTAACGGTGGCGCCCGACGGCAACGCCCGAATCAAGTTCCGGCTCCCACCTCGCGTGGCCGTGGCCGACGGCCTGCTCACCCTTACCCTCGACCACGAAGGCCTCCCCGAAGCCGTGGCGCGGGCGATCCCGATTGTGCTCAATCGCGTCCGCTTGGACCTGCTGCCCGAGGGCGGCGAGCTGGTGACGGGCCTGCCGGGACAAGTAGCGGTGCGCGCCACCAACGAGTTCGGCGAGCCAGCCGATGTGGCGGGGTACGTGACCGATGAGCGCGGGACGCGGCTGACCACGTTTCGCTCCTTGCACGATGGGTTGGGGAAATTCGCCCTAACGCCCCGCCCCGGGCACCAGTATTTCGCGCACCTGACGGCGCCCGCTGGCACGCCCGATTCGGTGGTGGCGCTGCCGGAGGCGCTCGTCGGGGGTTTTACGATGCAGGTAGACCGGCAAGCGCCGGGCGCGAAGACCCTGAAAGTGACCCTCGCGGCTACTGTGGCGGCGCGGGTGCTGCTGGTGTGCGTGCAGAACGGGCGGGTGGTGCACAGCGTGATTACGAACGTGGGACCGGCGGCGGCGTGGGTGCCGATTCCGGTGAGTGAGATGGCCGCTGGGGTGATGCAGATTACGCTGTTCGATGGCAAAAAAATCGCACGCGCCGAACGCCTCGTGATGGTCAATGCCGACCGGCAATTGCGCCTGAGCGTCAAAACCGACCGCACGAGCTATGGCCTGCGCCAGAAAGTGACGCTCACGATTCAGGCCACCGACGAGCTGGGGCTGCCCGCCCCGGCCGCGCTCGGGCTGAGCGTCGTCGATGACCAAAACCTCGCGTTCGCTGACGATAAGCAGAGCAATATCCGGAGCTGGATGCTCGCTGAGCGGGCGTTGCAGCAGCCGGTCCGGGAGCCGAGATTCTATTTCGATTCGAAAGAAAAAGACGCCCCCGCCGCCCTCGATCTGGTGCTGCTCACGCACGGCTGGCGGCGGTTCAAGTGGGACCTTATCCGCGCCCAAACCATTCCGGAGCCGGAAGACGAGCGCCGTCCGCAGCTTACGGATGAAGAGAAAAACGAGGCCCGCGTTGCCCGTCGCAACTACCGCGACGATCAGGCCGAAGAGGCGGGCGACGACCGTATCGCCGGTTTCGTCCTCGATAAATCTACCGAAGAAGCCTTGCCCGGCGCGCTGGTTTTGGTGAAGCAGGCGGGCAAAGTCAAGGGGAGTGCCCGCGCCAACGCTGACGGCTATTACAGCGTCGGGCGGCTGCGTGTGGGGACTTACGAGGTAAGTTTTTCCTCGTCCGGTTTTCAGGCGAAACAGGTGAAGGTCGTGCGCCTCACCGAAGCCGGGCCGCGCCATCTCAACGCTCAGCTAATGCCGCACGAAGTGAAGCTGAAAGAGGCGTTGGTGACGGCGTACCGCGTTCCGATCGTAGAGGCGAGTATGAGCACTATGAGTGCCAATACGCTCGATAACGCCGCCATTATGAGGCTGCCGACGCGGGATGTTAGTAACCTCGCGAGCACCCGGCCCGGCGTGTTTAGCTCCGACGATAACGGCACCTTGAACCTCAAAGGCTCGCGCTCCAGCGGCACCGTGTATTTCGTGAACGGCGTGCGAGCGCCCAGCTCCAACGCGGCTCAGCTGCCGAGCGCCTTCAGTCCGTCGTCGTCTGCCGGTAGTCCGGCGGCGCCTGTGCCGGTAGAGGTGCGGCGGCTCGAAGATGTGCTGATTGCGCAGCCGGTGGCGGCTTTCAAGGCGCCGCTGCTGCCGGTCGCGTCCCTCGGGCCGGGGAGTTTTGATGAGGTGCAGGTGCGGGAGTTCGCGGCGCCGATTTATCATCTGAAAAGCGCTACCCAAACCGTCCGTACCGATTTCCGCTCGACCCTGTTCTGGAAGCCCAATGTGGTCCTCGATGCCAACGGGCGCGCCACGGTGGAGCTCTACACCGGCGATGCCGTTACGTCGTACCGCGTCGTGACGGAAGGCACCGATGCGTTTGGCCTCATCGGGCACGCCGAAGCGCGGTTCTTCACGGCCGTGCCAGTGGCGATCAGCATGAAGCTGCCGCCGTACCTGCTTTCCGGCGATACGGTGGACATCCCGCTCGTGCTCACCAACGCCACCGACGCGCCGATCAGCGGGCCGCTCGCGCTCAACGTCCCCACGGATTGGCGCCTCGTCGGTGCCCCCACGGCCACGGCCACTATCGGCGCGCACGCCGCGCAGGCGTTTCACGTGCGCTACGTGGTGGGTGGCCCGGCCACGGCCGCCAGCGTATCGGCCGTGTTCGGCGACGGCGGCGACGGCGCTCCCCTGGACCAGCTCTTCCAAACCGTTGATGTGCTGCCGCGCGGGTACCCGATGGCCGTGGCGTGTTCGGGTATCGAGGCGTCGCGGTCGATGCTGATCGACGCCGGACAGGCGCTGCCGGGGTCGCTGCGGTTGCGGTTTACGGCGTTCCCGACGTCGGAGTCCGATGCGCTGAAAGGCTTGGAAAGGATGCTGCAACAGCCGCACGGGTGTTTTGAGCAGACGCTTTCGTCTACTTATCCCAACGCTATCGTGCTGCGCTACCTCATGAACCGTCGCCACGTCGACGGGAATGGCCCGCTCATCGCTCGCGCCCAAGCCAACCTCGATGCCGGGTACGCACGCCTCGCCACGTTTGCGCGGCCTGATGGCAGTTTCGACTGGTTCGGACGTGGTTCCGGCAACGCCGTGCTCACCGCCTTTGCCCTCGCCCGGTTCACCGATATGCGGCATGTGCGCCCCAACCCCGTCATCGACCGCCTCGCCGGACAGGCGCACGAGTGGCTGCGCACGCACCACACGCCCCCGACGGGCGAAAGCTCCTCTAGAAAAGCCGCCCCCGTGTCCAACGGCGGAGATTCCTACTGGCGCGCCGACCCCAACATCGCGAACGCCTACGTGATGTGGGCGCTCAGCGAAACCGACCGCTCCTCGTTCTACTACAACGACCTCGGTCGCGCCGCCGAGCGCGCCCTGTTCTCCGCCGACCCGTATCAGCTCGCCCTTCTCGCCAATACCAATCTGCCGGAAGCGTACCGCGCGCGGGTCTTCGCGAAGCTCAATGCCGCGCAGGAATCCAACGGCTCGTGGATGGGGCGTCAGACGTCGGCGATGTCTTCCAGCGGAGATGCTTTGCGGATTGAAACCACCGCCCTCGCCGTGTTGGCGGGGCTGCGGAACAAAGGCCGCTCGTGGCCCGCGCTGCAAGACGGCGTGAAATACCTCCTCAGCACGCGCAACGCGTACGGCGGTTACGGCTCCAGCCAAAGCTCGTTTCTGGCGCTGAAAGCCCTCATCGCGTACGACCCCTACTCGCAAGCCACCCGCGAAGACGGCGCCGTATCGGTCCTCATCGACGGCGCCGAAGCCGGGCGCGCCACGTATCAGGCGGGCCGCCGCGAGATCATCGAGATGCCCAATCTGCGCACCCAGCTCACGCCCGGCAAGCACCGCTTGGAAGTCCAGTACGCGGCCGGAAAAGCCGCCATTCCGTACACGCTCTCCGCCGATTGGGGCACCGCGCAGCTCCCCAGCGCCGAGGCGTGCGCCGTGCGCCTCACCACCGCCCTGTCGCCCACGACGGCGCGCGTCGGCGAAAGCTGCCGCCTCACCGCCACCCTCCGCAACACCTCCCCCGACAAAACCCAACCCCTGCCGATGGCCCTCATCGGCCTGCCAGCGGGCCTTTCGCCCCAACCGTGGCAGCTCCGCGAGCTACAAGACCACCACATCCTCGACTACTACGAGCTACGCGACGGTCGCCTCGCGTGCTACTTCCAAGCCCTGAAACCGGGTCAGGAAATCGTCCTCAACCTCGACTTAAAGGCCGAGCTGCCCGGCACGTTCACCAGCCCGCCTTCCGTGGCGTATTTGTATTACACGGATGAGCATAAGTGGTGGGTGCCGGGCGTGGTGGGGGTGGTGCGGTAGGGGGGATGCGGGTGCCCGGGGTAGCCTTCGGCAACCCCGGGCTTCTGGGATGAAACCCCTTCGGGGTATTTTGAATGGTGAATTGGGATGTGATTGACGCGGGGGCTCTGGCCCCGTGTCGGCTATTCGCGGGTCTCTTGACCCGCCACCCCAATCGGCGCAGTCCTACCGCGCGTGGCCAGCTCTGTCCCAGAGATGGCGTCAATACGGGGAATCAACACCATCTCTGGGACAGAGCTGGC
>JANNMJ010000080.1:0-31847 GCA_031397815.1 Hymenobacteraceae bacterium | reverse complement strand
AGGGGACACCGTTTGGTAGCCGGGGGCAACGCCCCCGGTTCGGCATAAACCCTTTATTCGGGCTGTACCCGTCAGGGGACACCGTGCGGTAACCGCGTCTCTATCCGCCGTCAACGGGCGTAATACCGAACGGTATCCCCTGACGGGGACAACCATTCACCCGGTCATTTCAACCGGGGGCGCTGCCCCCGGCTACCGAACGGTGTCCCCTGACGGGGACTCACCGATACCCCGCAACTTGGATTAATTAGGGTGGAGGATGAACGTGAAGCGACGCTTTGCTCTCACGCATTGGGTGGCTTGTGACCTGCGGAAATAACCCGCCCGAAACTGCAAAAAGCGCCGGACCGAGTTATCGGTCCGACGCTTTTATGTTAGTGGCTCATGCACTGATCTAGTTAAGCCTGCGCTGGTCTCGTTGGGGCTGCCAAAACGGCATAAAAGCCTGCCAAGCTCCTCCTTTTTCTGCCATAAATACCCTCTGAGGTCATTTTAGCTGCCTCCGAGGTCACTTTAGCTACCTCTGAGGTCCCTTTAATACCCTTTGAGGTCACTTTAGCTCTCTCTGAGGTCACTTTAGCTACCTCTGAGGTCCCTTTAATACCCTCCGAGGCCACTTCAGCCCCCTCCGAGGTCACTTTAGCTCTCTCTGAGGGAACTAAAGGATGCAAAAAGGCCCGGCTTCGGCCCTAAAAGGGACAAAGCCGGGCCTTCGATGGCGCCGTGCCTTACGCAGCGGACGGCGTGAGCGGCTTCGACGGGCGACCAGTCTGCGGGAACCGCTGGCGCAAGTCGTCGTAGGCGGCTTGGGCGGCGGGGCGCTTGTTTTTCGCTAGGAACTTGATGTTGTTGTAGATGACGAGCGCTGCGGCGTACGCGTCGGACCCGGCGAGCATCATCGTCGAATCCGTGTCGAGGGCGAGGGCCGCTAGCATCATATGCACCGGCGAGAGACCGGCGAGGGCGTCGGTGTCGGCGTGAAACTCGGCCATATCGATGAAATCAGGGACGAAGCTGGGATTGTTGGCGGCGTAATCACGGATTTTATTGACGAAGGCGACCGTCTTATCGGCCATTTTGAGCATCGTCGAGCGCTCTTCCGGCGTCAGGGAATGCAGGTAGGGCCGCAAAATGGCGGCACCCTGCTCGAAGAAATCAATCGCCTCTTTGAGCTTGGCGGCGGGAATAGGGACAGACAGAAGATTCTGCATGGGAATTAGTGCGCCGGATGGGAAAAGTGAAACCGCCCGGCGCTTGACAAATATAGAAATAATTTTCGGATGGATTCAGAAAATGCGGTCTGCTTTGGAAGGCATCTCTTCGTCTGCGATAAGCGGTCAGCCAGAAGTTATCGAGGATTTTGTCATTGCGAGGAGGCTTTGCGACGACGTGGCAATCCTCGTGTGCTTGGTGCGTTTGCTCAGCCACATAGCCCACCCTACGAGGATTGCTTCGTCGCAAAGCTTCCTCGCAATGACAAAACGTAATAATTTTCGGTCGACCGCTTAAATCCTAAAAACCGCAAACGCCCGCCCGGAACCGAGTTCCGAGCGGGCGTTTCGCTTAAAAAAACTGACTGTGGGCGGTTATTCCACCACCAGCCGGGCCGTAGCGGCACCGGCTTTCACGGTGTAGACGCCCGGCGAGAGGCCGACCAAATCGAGGTCGGCGGTGCCGTTGGAGACGGCGGCCAGACGGCGGACGGTGCGGCCCAACGCGTCGGTGAGGGTGAGGGGCGCGCCGGTCGGCAGGCCGCTGACCCGGACGAGGCCGCGCGCCGGGTTCGGCACGAGTACGAGGGGCACTTTCACGGTGCTGCCGGCGGCAACCGTTACCACGGCGGATGCGGCGGTCTGGCCGTTCGCATCGAGCTGGAGCAGGCGGTAGGCTAGCTCGCTGGCGGGGGCGTTGGCGTCGGTCCAGGCGTAGGCGCGGGGGGTGGTGGAGCTACCCGCCCCGGCCACGAGCGCCGAGATGCGGGCGAACTCGGCTCCTGCCGTCAGGCCGGTGCCGGTGGTGCCGGTTGAGGCGCGCTCGACGTACCAGCCCGCGTTTTCCTTCTCGGTGGCGGTGGCCCACGTCAGCTCCACGGCGCCCGTGCGGGTGCGGGTGGCTTGCAGCTTGGTGAGGGTCACGGGCAGCGGGGTGCCGGGGTCGCCGAGGAAGTAAAACTCGGAGAAGTGATCTTCCACGACGGCTTCGGAACGGAAGAAGTTCGTGTTGGCGGGCTGCGTGTTGGTCGGGGTCAGGATGCGCACATCAGCGGCCGGGGGCAGGGCGTTGTTGCTGAGGTCGCAGTCTTCGTTCGCGCCGCCGTATTGCTGAATCTTCAGGTCGGCGAGGGTATTCACGTCGGAGCCGTCGCCGTCGTTCGCGGCTTGGTAGGCGCTGAATTCCGAGCTCAGGCCGAAGAAGCGCATCCGCACGGTTTGGCCGGTGAAGGTATTCTGGGCCGTCAGGCGCCAGCTGCGGTTCAGCACTTCCTTGCCGCCAGCGGCCACGCGCGGTGCGCCGGTCGTGACGATGAGGTTCGCCGTGACGGTGCCGAGCGTGTTGCCCTGGTCGTTGAACGCCGCCACTACTTCTGACCCCACCAGCAGATACTGCCACTCGCCGGTGCCGGTGCTGCTGATCGGGGTCGCCGCCTGACAGTTATTCGTCAGGCTGCTGAACACCGAGTACACCGTGAACGCCACGCCGTTGCCGGCGCCCGCTGCGCTGCTCACGGTCATGGGGCCGGTGGTGGCGCCCGCCGGAACAGTGACGGTAATTTGGGTATTCGAGACGACGGTGAAGCTCGTGGCGGCGGTGCCGTTGAAGCTCACGCCGGTGGCGCCGGTGAAGCCCGAGCCGGTAAGGGTGACCACTGAGCCGGGCAGCTCGCCGGTCGGGGCGAGGCTGGTGAGGGTCGGGCCTTCGGCGACATCGGTGATGGTCACGACGAGGGCTTTCTCGAACGTCAGGCTGCCTTGGTCGGTCGTCCGGACGCGGATGTTGTAGGTGTTGCGGGTTTCGAAATCGAAGACCGCCGACGTCCGCAGCGTGCTGCCGCTGATGTTGAACGACGCGTTATCAGCCGAGCCGGCACCCGTCACGAGCGTGTAAGTGAACGTGTCGCCGGAGTTCCCATCCGTCGAAGAAAGCGTGCCGACCGTGGTGTTGAGGGCCGCGTTTTCGGCGACGCTCGACGGCGCGAGGGCCAGATTGGTCGGGGCCGCGTTGGCGCACGTCGTAGTCAGCACGAAGTTGCCTTGCGCGCCATTGTACCCGCTGACGAACACGAGGTAAGACGTACCGGCCGTTGAGGGGAACGTCACGATTGAGGTGGCATTGCTGCCGTTGGCGGCGCAGGTGCCGGTCAGGTCGTCGTTGCCGGTCACGCAGCTCAAGGCTCCACACGAACCCGTGAATACGAAGAGCTTCGTGTCGTAGTTAGTGCCGACCGCGCAGGTGCTCATCGTCACCGAGCCGCCGGTGCCAGTGAAGCGGTAGAACACGCCGCCCGACGCCGCTTGGATGGTGGTACCGCAGGTGGCCGTCGGGTCGCCGGTGCTCGTCGAGTTCAGCGTGGTGCCGCTCACGGAGCCGCCGCACGTCAGCACGGGCAAGCTCGGCGCGGTGCAGAGGTCGTTGGCGGGCGGCACGGTCACCGTGAAGCTGGCGGCGCTGGTGGCGCTGCCGCCGGGCGTGGTCAGGCTGATGGTGCCGGTGGTGGCGCCGGTCGGCACCGTAGCGGTAGCCGTGGTGGCGTTGGTGGCCGCGAAAGTCACGGCGGGCGTGCCGTTGAAGCTCACGCCGGTCAGGCCGGTCAGGTTGGTGCCCGTGATGGTCACCACGGTGCCAACTGGCCCGCTGGTGGGCGTGAAGCTGGTGATGGTCGGCGTGGTGGAAGGGCACGTCGTCGTCAGGACGAAGTTGCCCTGCGCGCCATTGAAGCCGCTCACGAACACGAGGTACGACGTGCCGGCCGTGGACGCGAAGGTGACGCTGGAGGGCGTCGAGTTGCCGGTGGCAGCGCAGGTGGTCGGTTGGTCGTCGTTGCCGGCTACGCAGGCCAACGCGCCGCAAGCGCCGGTAAACACGAAGAGCTTCGTGTCGTAGTTGGTGCCCGCGTTGCAGGTGGTCATCGTGACGCTGCCGCCGGTGCCGGTGAAGCGGTAGAACACGCCGCCCGAAGCGGGTTGAATAGTGGCGGTGCAAGTAGCGGTCGGGTCGCCGGTGCTCGTCGAATTCGTCGTGGTGCCGGTTACGGAGCCGCCGCACGTCAGCACGGGCAGGCTCGGGGCGGTGCAGAGGTCGTTGGCGGGAGCGGCGGGCGGGGTGGTCACCGTGAAGGTGGCGGCGCTCGTGGCGCTGCCGTTAGGCGTCGTTACACTGATAGTACCCGTGGTAGCGCCGGTCGGCACGGTGGCCGTTGCCGTGGTGGCGTTGGTCGCGGCGAAAGTCACAGCGGCCGTGCCGTTGAAGCTCACGCCGGTCAGGCCGGTCAGGTTCGTGCCCGTAATCGTTACCACGGTGCCAATCGGCCCACTCGTTGGGGTGAAGCTGGTGATGGTCGGCGGAGCGGGAGAGCTCACCGTGAACCTCGTGGCGCAGCGGGCGCAGCCGCCGGGGGGGGTCAGGCTGATGGTGCCGGTGGTGGCCCCGGCTGGCACGGTAGCGGTGGCCGTGGTGGCGTTGGTGGCGGCGAAGGTTGCAGCGGCGGTGCCGTTGAAGCTCACGCCGGTGAGGCCGGTCAGGTTGGTGCCCGTGATGGTCACCACCGTGCCAATCGGCCCGCTGGTGGGGGTGAAGCTGGTGATGGTCGGCGTGCTGGAAACGCACGTCGTCGTCAGCACGAAATCGCCTTGCGCGCCGTTGTAGCCGCTCACGAAGATGAGGTACGACGTACCGGCCGTGGACGCGAACGTGACGGTCGAGGTGGTCGTGGTACCATTGGCGGCGCAGGTACCGGTCAGGTCGTCGTTGCCGGTTACGCAGGCCAGCGCGCCGCAGGCGCCGGTGTACACGAAGAGCTTCGTATCGTAGTTGGTGCCCGCGTTGCAAGTGCTCATCGTCACGCTGCCGCCGGTGCCGGTGAAGCGGTAGAAGACGCCGCCCGACGCCGGTTCAATTGTGGTGGTGTTGCAGCTGGCGGTCGGGTCGCCGGTGTTCGTCGAGAGGAGCGTGGTGCCGGTTACGGACGTGCCGCACGTCAGCACGGGTAGGCTCGGGGCGGTGCAGAGGTCGTTGGCGGGAGCGGCGAGAATGGTGTAGTTCGTGCTGCTAGTGCCGGTGCCCAGCCCATTGGTTACGCTGATTGGGCCGGTGGTGGCGCCGGCGGGTACGGTCACGGTAATCTGCGTGGCGGAGTTGACGGTGAACGTCACCGCCGCCGTGCCGTTGAAGCCGACGTTGGTAACGCCCGTAAAGCCCGTGCCCGTAATGGTCACGCTGCTGCCCACGGCGCCGGAAGTAGGGGAGAAGCTCGTCACGACGGGCGCTTGCGGCACCACGAACGTGGTAGCGGAAGTGCCCGTCCCGACGCCGTTCGTCACTGAAATTAGGCCCGTGGTCGTCCCGGCGCCCACAGTCGCGGTAATCTGCGTCGCTGAGTTCACCGTGAAGCTCGTCGCCGCCGTTCCGTTGAACGCCACGCTGCTAGAGCCGGTGAAATTCGACCCCGTAATCGTCACCACCGTACCCGCCGACCCCGTGTTGGGCGTGAAGCTGCTGATGATCGGCGCGCCGCTGAGGGTAATCGTGAAGTTGGTGTTCGAGATATCGAAGAAGTAGTTATCGGCGGCCTGCACCATGATGCGGGCCGTGGTGGTCGCTACGTTCGGCACCGACACGCTCGCCGACCCGTTGTTGGGCACGTTCGATGCCACGGTGGTCGGGAAGGTCAGGCCGCCATCCGTAGAGAGGAGGATGTTGACGTTCGCGCAGCTAATCGGCGATGCCGTGGTACCGGCCACTGCCCAGGTCACGTTCGTGCTGGAGCCGCCCGCGAGCGTGACGGCCGTATTCGGTGCCGTCACGGCGAAGGGGGTGCCGGTATTGACAACCTCCAGCGTCACCGTGTTCGACTGGTTCACCGCGCCCACCAGCAGCCCGCCCGCTGCGGCTACGGCGCGAGTGTCGCGCACGGTGCAGCGGAAGAGCATGTTGCGCGCTACCGTCGGGAGGGCTTCCCCCACTACGGTGGTGTTGTTCCGCAGCTCGTTGAGGCGCGGGAAATAGCGGGTAGGGGAGGAAACGGGTAGAAACGACCGGAAAAGCGGAATCGTCGAGTTCGCCGTCTGGGTAGTGGCTGCCGTGACGGGCGCCCCGGCCGCGCCGAGGTCCATCTCTTCCCAGCAATACGTCATCGGGTCGCCGTTGGCGTCGGTGGCGGTAGCGGTGAGCATAAATGGCGTCCGCGCCGGAATCGACTTACCCGCTACCGTGCTGATCGTCGGCGGGGTGTTGCCCGTGCTGATGGTGGTGGCGCAGGAAGTCGAGGTGATGAAGTTCGTCATCTCCTCGATGCTGCCGCCGTGGAAATACGCATCCGAGTTCGGCTGCAAATCCTGCGGCGAGCAGATGCCCGCGTACGCCTGAATGGTGGCGCCGGAACCCGGCTCCCACGCCGTGGTGGCGTTGCGGTTGCCGCCGGAGCAAGAGCCGGTGCTGCCGTTGAACGTATGGTTGCCGCTGAACTGATGGCCCATCTCGTGCGCCACGTAGTCGATCCAGAACGCATCACCCGTCGGGGCGCCCGAACCGGTTACGCCACGCGCTTTCTGGCCGTTCAGGCACACCACGCCCAATCCGGCGAGACCACCCGAGTTCGTCCCGAAAACGTGCCCGATATCGTAGTTCGCCGATCCGATCACCGCGTCGATGTTCGTCTGGGCTTGGTTAATCATCGTGCCCGGCGTCCCGTTCGTGTAGGGGTCCGTCGAGGCGTTGGTGTACACGATGTTCGAATTGTTCGCCACCAGCACCAGCCGCACCGCCAAATCCTTCTCATACACGCCCGTCACGCGGTTGATGGCCGTCACAATCGCGGCCTGCGCGAGCGGTACCGTGCCGCCCTGAAACGTGGTGTACTCCGCCGCCGCCGCCACCGCCGTGCGGTACGTGCGCAACGTACCGCCAAGCGAGACCGCCGGACGAGCCGCCGAGCCGCCGAGCGTCAGTGGCGCGGGGCGCTTGAGTGTTTGTGACCCACTTGCGGCTACCGGCCCAGCGCAGAAGCTGTTGGTGGTGCCGTTGGCGGGCCGCAGATCTTGCCGCCAGTAGCTCAGGCAGCTTGTGGGCCGCGCGGCGCTCACGGGGTCGAGGTAAAACGAGTGCCCCGCCCGCCCGGACAGCACCTGCGCGTGGAAACCCTGTGGGGTGATATCGGCGCGCAGCGTAGCGGTCGGGTCGTCAAGTCCGACCCCGGCGTACGTCTTGATTTCGGGGAATTGAGCGGCGAGGCCCGGCTCCATCACGCTCGATTCCACCACCTGAAACCGCGCCGTGCCGCCGTCCGGCGTGGGCAGCGTAAGCACCAGCGGCGCTTGGCGCGCCCCCTCGACCGGCGCCGTGGCAAGCGTAGCCACCAGCGTGGCCTTATCGGTGGTAACGGCGCGGTACGCCGTCAGGCGACCCGCAAAAGGCGACGCCGCCAGCAAGCGGGCGGCTGAAGGTTCAGGCTGCCAGCTTATGGGCGCCGCCGCACGCTGCTGCGCGTGCAGGATGCCCGGTAAGCTACAGAAGGCGGCAAGCACAAAGCTGCGCAAAAAGTAGGGGTGCTTCATTCAAAAAGAAGTTAAGCGGGTGAGAGTATTCAGGATTTTGTAAAGATATGCTTTCGGGGAGTCAGAATCATCAGACAGATAAGAAGATCGCCTCAAACGCTTGGTCTGGGCAGCCGCCTCGGCCCCGTAATCCGGTGAGACCGTGCCGCCGCCGCCCGTACCCGCCAACGCACCCCGCCAACGCACCCGCCGAAAGGTGCTTTCTCCCGCGATTACCCCGCAATTCTCCCGCCCTGTTCGCGACCGGCAGCTTGCCCTCAAACAGGAGGAAGACCAGTTGCCATTGGCCTATTATAAGGTTCATATGTCGGTCAATGCGAAAAGCCGCCGTACCTTTGACACCTATTTACCGCCGTTCGTCACGTTTTTTACCTCTTTCGCCGCCTAAAAGCGACGATGACTTTTTTCTGGCACGATCTCTTGAAGGTGCCCGTTGATAGTCGGCCGCGCGAAGTGTTGACCTCTCCGAAGACCCGTCTTCTTTCGTCAACAATTAGCCAACTCTGTGCTCACAACCCTTCTCAAATCCAGCTTTTGTTTCATATGGTCGCCCGCCATCATCGCGTTTTGCTTCGTCGCAGTAGCGGCGGGCTGTTCCGAAGGCTTACCGCTCACTTCGGGCATTGAAACGAAGGTGCGCTTGAAGCGGCGCGCCGCTAAACCCAATAAAGTAGCGGTCTCAACCGCCGCCGATCCGCTCGATACCGACTGCGAAACCACGCGCCTTCTCCCCTTGAAGGAAGTAAGCCTGCGCTACATCTTCAGCGGCAAAGCCAACTGCAACACGCCCGGCGCCTCGCAGCAGGACGTGGTGCTGCTGACGCCGAAGGATTCGACCCGGTTCAAGAATGCGTATCAGCTTCGGATTCTGCCCCTGAAACCCAACGGCGCCCCCGACAGCACCCAACTAGCCACGTTCAAAGGCGAATGGATTGCCCGCAAAGGCAGCGTCGATAAGCCCGACGCCATCATCCTCGACTTCTACCGGGGCCGTCGCGCCACCGGCGAGCGCATCGCGAGCTACTGGTGGGCCGTCGGGGAACACACGTTGCAGCCCGTCGCGCCGGATGCCGTTTCTGTCGGCGGGCGGGCAGTGGGGCGCCGCAAATGCGTGCTTCGCCTGCGCCGTACGGAAGAGCTGTTTTAGGCTGGGCGTTTTAGTGATGCGGGTAAATTCCGCCAGGTTCCGCCTCTCCAAAGGAGCTAGGGTGTGCAGCCATTAAGGTGGCCGGGTGCAGCGGGTGGAAGACGCGTTCTCCTCTGAAATGCGCGTCATCAGCAGCCTTCCGGCGTTGAAAGCAGTCTGCGCTTTGTCTGGGTATTGATGGCGTACGGCGCTGCTTTGCCCCGTCAGCTCGCGTACCTTCCGCATCGCTCCGCCTGCGTTCAGCCGCATGAAACACCTTTTCCTTTCTCTCTTGTGTGGGTTGGCGAGTTGCCTCTACGTCGGAGTGGCCCAAGCGCAGACCTATTTCAATGAGCGTTACCCGCTGGCTACGGGTTTTAGTGGAGCTGTGACGGTGTTGCCAGTTGCCAATGGGTATTGGATCGCGGGGGGCTCTACGCCGTCATTCAATCTGCCGTCCGTAGCCTTAACGCTCCAGCATCTCGATGCGGCCGGTCAAGCCGATCAGCCCGTGCGTACTTGGCAAGAGCCCACGACGAGTTTTTACCCCATCAGCGGTGACGCGTTGCTGCCGCTGCCTGACGGCGGTATGGCGCTCATCGGCAACTCCAATCGGACGGGCTACACTTCCCGGGGAAATTTGTGGCGGTTCACTCCACAAGGCGATACGCTGTGGATGCGTACCTATACAGATACTAGTGGACTGGGCATGTTGCCCCGCGGGGGGTGCCGGATGGCGGATGGCGGTTTTGCGCTGGTAGGCGAATATGGTGTAACCAATCCCTCGGCCGCTAATGCCCGCGATATTTTTCTACTGCGCACCGACTCGCTCGGACGCGAACAGTGGCGGCGTACTTATCATCAAGGCTACCTTGATATCGCTTGGTATGCTCTAGCCACACCTGATGGAGGTGTGCTGCTCTCGGGTGGCACTTATCCCTTCACGACTGGGAACACCATCCAAGCTGATGGGTTGATCATCAAAGTCGACGCGCTGGGCCAAGATCAGTGGCGGACGGTGTTTGGCGGGTCGTGGTTCGATGTCAGCGGCCCGACTTTACTGACACCCGATGGGGGTTACGTGGTGAGCGGCTGCACCAGCGATACGGTGGACCGCTATCAGCTCTACTGCGAGCCGCGGCCGACATTATTCTGGTTTGATTCCGTCGGCTCGCTCTTGCGCGAGCGCGCTTACGGTCCGGCGCGACAGGCTACCGGCACGTATCGGTTGCTGGCGCTGCCCGACGGTGGCTACCTACTAGGTGGCCAGTCGAGCGATACGACCAACCCACGTCAGGCGGGTAACTTGGTGGCCGAAGGGTTTCTGCTCCGCGTGTGCGCTGATGGCGATTCGGTGTGGTATCGCTCGTACAAAAAGCTAACAGGCGGCTTCAGCCATAACTACCTGCGCGACGTCAAGCGCACGGCCGATGGCGGCTTCGTGGGGTCGGGGTTTGTCACCCCGCGTCGACCCGATACGGGAACGACGGATGCGTGGGTCTTCAAAACCGACGCCGATGGCCATTTGCAAGCGGGCGGCGCTCCATCAAGTGTCGTCTGCCGCCCCGTAGGGCTGGCTCCCGCCACGGAAACAGGCGCCGTGAATCTCTGGCCGAACCCCGCCCCCGATGGCCGCTACCAGCTCACGGTGGAGCAGCCCGGTGCGCACGGGGTAGTGACGGATGCCCTCGGCCGGGTGGTGTGGCAAGGATTGCTTTCGAGTACCGAAACGGTGGTGGATTTGAGCCACCAACCGGTGGGGCTGTACGTACTGCGCCTGACGTGGCCGACTGGGCAGAGCGTTACCAAAAAGCTGGTCAGGTAAGCAAATTATCGAGCCGGGGCTATTCCAGAGATAGTCAGAGCCGTTTTCGGAGTCGGGGTACGTGCGTAGGGACGCCTATTGGCGTCCTATCCAAGCTGTGGACGCCAATAGGCGTCCCTACGCGAGCGTACTGAGAACCGGTATAGTCAGCGATAAGCTCGGGCTGATGTAGGAGCGAAGGGCTGCCGAACAACCCTTCGGCGGCTCCTATCCTTGGATTACCTTTGGAGCACACCTGCACCCTCCAAATGGCCGCGCGCTTCTCCGCTTTCCTCCCCGTCGCCCTCCTCGGATGCGCTGCATTCGGTGCGCGGGCGCAAAATCCCGCGCCCGCGCTGCCGCAAGCCAAGCCGGTGGTGCTCACGGGCGGCACCGTCCACGTCGGCGATGGCCGGACGGTGATTGAAAACGGCATCGTGGCTTTTGATAAGGGAAAGCTGACGTACGTCGGTCCCGCCACCGGCTTCACCGCCGATAAGGCCGCGATGGACGTCCGCGACGTAACCGGTCAGCAGGTGTATCCGGGGTTGATTCTGGCGAACTCGACGCTCGGCCTGACCGATATCGACGCCGTGCGCGCCACCGTCGATGAGCGGGAAGTGGGGGCGCTGAACCCGAATGTGCGGGCGTTGGTGGCGTATAACACCGATTCGGATATTCAGCCCACCGTCCGGATCAACGGCGTGCTTACGGTGCAGGTCACGCCGCGCGGCGGCACGCTCAGCGGCCAAAGCAGCATCGTGCAGCTCGACGCGTGGAACTGGGAAGACGCCGTCATCCGCCCCGACGACGGCCTCCACCTGAACTGGCCCGGCTACCTGCCGCGCACCGGCGTCGTGCCCGATTCTATCGTGCAAAAGCGCCTAAAATCCCGCGAAACCGCCCTCCGCGAGCTGGAATTGTTCTTCGCTGATGCCCGCGCCTACCACGCATCAGCACCCGCCGGACGCCCGGTAAACCTGCGCTTGGCGGCGCTTGATGCGGTCCTCGCGGGTCGTCAAACCCTGTTCCTCCACGCCGACGCGGCGAAGGAAATAGTAGAAGCGGTGCGCTGGGCGAAACGAATGGGCATCGCAAAAATCACCGTAGTAGGCGCCCAAGACGCCGCTCGCGTGACCGATTTCCTGAAAGAAAACGCCGTCTCCGTCGTCCTCACGCGCCTCCACAGCCTGCCGCGCCGTCCCGACGATGATATCGACCAAACCTTCCGCCTCCCCAAAACCCTCCTCGATGCGGGCATCCCGTTTTGCCTGAGCTACGAGGGCGATATGGAAAACCCCGGCGCCCGCAATCTGGCGTTCACGGCGGGTACGGCGGTGGCTTACGGCCTCACGCCCGAACAAGCGCTCTACGCTATGACCGGCAGCTCGGCGCAGATTCTGGGCTTGCCGCAGCAAGGCACCCTCACCACCGGCCTCGACGCAACAGTAGTCGTCAGCCGCGGCGATTTGCTCGATATGCGCACCAACGCCGTCACCACCGCCTTCATCCAAGGCCGTACGCTCGATTTGCGCAATAAACAGCAGGGATTGGCCGAAAAATACCGCACCAAATACGGCCAGAAATAAAGGCAGTAAGGGAAATAATCAAAAATGAGCCACCACCTCACCAAAAAAGCTCATTCATCCCTGATCGCTTCCCCTCCATTTAATCGTTCAAAATACCCCGAAGGGGTTTAATCATAGAAGCCCGGGGTTG
Source organism: Hymenobacteraceae bacterium (assembly GCA_031397815.1). Classification (GTDB taxonomy): domain Bacteria; phylum Bacteroidota; class Bacteroidia; order Cytophagales; family Hymenobacteraceae; genus JANNMJ01. The sequence continues at coordinate 19,429 of JANNMJ010000080.1, read as the reverse complement.
CCAAAGGCTACCCCGGGCTTGCACCGGCTACTCCAAGCTAACGATTCCCATCCGCTCACAACCTGATTTAGCGAGCGGATGCCTTCACCTCATAATTGCCGCCTGATGCGCCATCGTCTGCCGCTTCTACTGAGCCTGACGCTCGTCCTGACCCTCTGGCGGTCGCCGGCCGGGCACGCCCAATCCCCGGCCGACCAACGGCGAATCGACTCGCTCGAAACGGTTCTGCGTCGGGGGCCGGCGGATACCACGGCCGTCGTGCACCACAACGAGCTGGCGTGGCGGTTCCAGCAGTCTGACCAGAAACGCGCTTTTGGGCACGCTCACACGGCTTTGCGCCTGAGCCGCCGCTTGCAGTTTGCGCGGGGCGAAGGCAAGGCGCTCACGCTGCTCGGCATCATTCACAGCATCGGCGGGCAGTTCGATTCGGCCCTCGTTTACCACAACCAAGCGCTGGCGCTGCGCCGCCGCCTGCACGACCGCTCCGGCGAAGCCGCCGTGCTCAACAATATCGGCCTCGTGTATTTGTACACCGGCAAATACCCGCAGGCGACGGCGACGATGATTCAGTCGCTGAAGCTCGAAGAGCAGGGCGGCGACTCGGTTCGCATTGCCGAAGGCCTCAATAATCTCGGCAACGTTTTTATGCAGCTGGAGCAATATGAGCAGGCCGAGAAATATTACGGGCGCTATTTGCTCGTGGCGCACGACCCGCTCGGGCGGGCGGCGGCGCTCAACAACCTCAGCATCGTGGCGAACCGCAAGAACGGTAACCCCCGCCGCGCCCTCCAGCTAGCCCGCGAGGCCGAGGGTTTGGCGCGTGCCGCGAACGACAAGCACGCATTGGCGCAATCGCTGGCCAACGTCGGGGCAGCGTTCAACGCCCTGCATAACGACCGCGCCGCCCTCGCGGCGCACATGGAGAGCCTGCCGCTTGAAGAAGCGCTTGGGGAGCGCGAATCCATCGCGAACAGCCTCATCAGCATCGGTACCAATCTGGCCAACCTCAACGACCCCCGCGCCCTCGATTACCTGACGCGCGGCCTCGGAATGGCCCACGAGCTGGGTGCGCGTCCGCTGGAGTTCAAGGCCCACGACGCGATCAGCCAAGCCTACGAGCAGCGCGGCGACCTCGCTCGCGCCCTTTACCACAACCGGCAGATGGTGGCCCTCGGCGATTCCCTCCTCACTGCCGAAACCAGCCAGCAGATTCAGGAGCTGCGCACCCAATACGACACTGAGAAGCAGGAGCAGCTCGCGCGTATCCGCACGCTCCAACTGGCGGAAAAGGACGAGGCGCTCCGCCGCCGGAATGCGCAGCTTGCAGCCCTTGTGCTGGGAATTGTGGCCGTCGCGGGCGTTGGGGCATTCCTTTGGAACCGCGCCCGGCTGCGGGCACGACTGGAAGCGGAGCAGGAAAAACGCCAGCAGCAGCACGACCGCGCCACCGCCGTAATGGAAGCCGAGGAGCGCGAGCGCCGCCGCATCGGCTCCGATCTGCACGATTCCGTCGGGCAGCTTTTATCGGCGGCGAAGTTGAATCTGAGCGGCTTGCAGCACGAGTTGCAGCTCCGCGAACCGGCACAGGAAATCCTGCTTACCAACGCCCTCGATACGCTCGACGAGAGCCTGCGCGAGGTGCGCGCCCTCTCGCATCAGCTCGTCCCGAATGCGCTGCTGCGGCGTGGGCTGGTAGCGGCCGTGCGCGAGTTCGTCGAGAAGCTCGGCGGCGCCGGGCAGCTCCGCATCGAGCTGGAAACGATGGGCCTCGACCAACGCCTCCCGCTGTCGGTGGAGAACGTGGTGTACCGCTCGATTCAGGAAATCGTCGCCAACGTCGTGAAGCACGCCCACGCGTCGCACGTCACGGTGCAGCTCCTCGGCCAACCCCGCGAGCTGACCGTCCTCATCGAGGACAACGGCATCGGGTTCGACCTCAACGAAGCCCTCGCGCGGCCCGACGCCGGTATTGGTCTGCGTAATCTTTATTCGCGGGTTGAATATCTGGGCGGACGGCTCGATATCGACGCCCGGCCGGGGCGCGGCACCATCGTGACCATCGAAGTGCCCTACGTCCCCGTGCCCGCTACCGCCTAACGCCTCATCAGCCCGTCTCAGATTTCGCTGAGTTCAACGGACTGAATCTTCCTCACTTCCCCCTAATTCCCACCCCGACTATGCTGCGCCTCCTCCTAGTAGATGACCATCAAATGCTGATTGAAGGTATTAAAACCCTGCTGCGCGGCGAGGCCGACCTGCAAGTAGTCGCGGAAGCCAATAACGGTGTGGCTGCACTGGCTTTATTAGAGAAAAAGCCCGTCGATATCGCCCTCCTCGACATTAATATGCCGCAAATGTCTGGGATTGAGCTGTGCGCGGAAATTCGCCGTCGTCATCCGCAAACCCGGATGCTTGCGCTCTCGATGTTCGAAGACCATTCTTCGATTCAGGGGATGCTGCAAGCCGGGGCATCGGGTTATATTCTAAAAAACACCTCGAAAACCGAGCTGTTAGAAGCCGTGCGGCGCATCGCGTCCGGCCATTCCTATTTCGCGCCGTCCGTCGCAACCACCATCCTCGAACACGCCGGAGCCGCCGCCCAAGAGCCAGCCAAAGAAACCGGCGTATCCCTCTCGGCCCGCGAGCGCGAAATCCTGCAATTAATCGCGCAGGAGCTTTCTAATCTGGAAATCGCGGATAAATTATTTATCTCCGAGAGAACCGTCGAGACGCATCGGAAGAATATCTTCTTCAAAACGCAATCAAAATCAGTGGTGGGGCTGATTCAGTATGCGATTCGTCACGAGTTGATTAAGTAATTCGAGCTGCGGAATATTGGCGCGTCCCCGTTAGGGACACGCTGAATGAGTTCCTGTCATACCGGCGCGGTGGTCCCAGTTGTTAGATCTCCGCGTTGCGAATTGAGGTAATCGAACTGGTTATCTTCAAATAGCTGCTCAAGAGCTTCGCAGCCATTGGCAATCTTGTAGTCCCGCTCGTGCTGCGTGATTGGAATGAGCCAATAACAATGCACCGGCTGCTCATTAGACTTAAATACTTCCAATTGCGGTCCGTCCAGGTAAGGGAGCGATATGAAGCCGTGGTCTAGCAGGGAGTTGATTTGCCAAGGCCGACCAAAGTTTACGGTGTGGTGCAAATCCAGCGGCAGGCCATTTCGATGATAAGAGGCACAAACTGTCAGAAGCTCAACTTGCGACTCGTCCTGATAGGGGGAATAAACCACTAATTCAATTAGTGCCTCGTCCGTTCTGCCCAACGACATTCCCAAGGTGCAGTAAGCCCAAAACGAATGCCGAGAATTAGGTGGTATTTCGAGTACATGGAAATCAGAATGTAGTTTCCACGTAGGGCCAGCATTTAACTGGCATAACTTTCCGGCCAAGCCGAAATACGTTTCGTAGTGCAGTTGAAGCGTCTCTAAGTAAAGATGATCAGTCATCCTTTCAGGCTAATACTTTTCTTCGGGATCATAGTTGTATCCGCCCAAATTTCGCCCTACAGCGCCTATCTGGCTTCCTAAACCCGCCGACCCGCCCCGGGCAAAACTTCCAAAAGCTCGCGCAAATCGGTGATTTCGTGGGGGAGGGTTAGGTGATGACGCTCGCGGTTGGGGTTGAAGTAGGTGGCGCTGGCCCAGCCAGCGTTCAAGGCGCCCATTACGTCGGCGTCGAGGGAGTCGCCGATCATGATGCTGGCGTTGGCGGTGGCACCGGCGCGGTCGAGGGCGAGCTGGAAGATGCGCTTGTCGGGCTTCGAACAACCGGCGCAATCGGTCGTCACGACTTCCACGAAAAACTCCGCTAACGCCGACGCCGCCAGCTTGCGGTGCTGCGAATCACGAAACCCGTTCGTGACGATGTGCAGCCGGTACCCGCGCCGCCGTAGTTCCGTCAGCACGGCGTGCGCGTGCGGAAACGTGCCGCGCTGCGCCGAGCATTCGGTGATGAACGTTTCGCCGAAGCCGGGCGGCACGTGAGCCGGGTCGGCGCCCAAGGCCTGAAATGTATCCTGAAAGCGCGAGCCGCGCAGCTCGGCCTGCGTGATTTCGCCCCGATGAAAGCGGTTCCAGGCGGCGTGATTGATGCGCGTGTACGTCGCGACGAAGTCGGCTGCGTCGAACCATTGGCCGAAGGCGTAGGTGGCGTGCAGGGTTTTCAGGGTAGCGGCCGCGTTGGCGTCGAAATCCCAAAGGGTATGGTCGAGGTCGAAGAAAACGTCGCGAATCACGAAGGGATTTTTAAGGAAGAAAACAGAAAACGGGGTTGGCGGCGGAACGTTTCAATCCCGAATCAACAGCCGCTCCACAACGTGCCCGTTGCGGAAGTGTTCGTCGGTCAGCTCGGCAATATCGCCCGGCCGGACGTTCCCGTACCACGTTCCGGCGGGGTACACCACCAGCGCCGCGCCTTTGCCCTTCTTACAATGGTCGCAGTTGCCGAGGCAGCCGGTGAGCTGCACGCGGGTGGCGGGCGGGGTAGCGCCGAGCCGAATCTCCTGCTTCCCCTTCAACGCTTTCACTGCCGATTTCAACTCTTTCCCAACCCGTTCGCCCACCCCCGAATCCTGATTAGTACACACGAAGACGTGCTGCGCAAATTTTTTCATCTGAAGCCACTAACCCCGTAAGGCGCCTGTTGGCTCCCTACGGGGTTAGTAGTTGGGGGGAAAGAGAGGGAAGCCGCCCGCAATCTTCTGCTAATCTGGGCGCTCAACAGACACCTAAGGCGTCTGCTTACTCGCCTTTTCGGCTTGCGTCTTCTGGTCTTTCTCGTAATCAGCGGAGCGCTGATACTCGACGTACTTCGTCTTCATTTCCTGCACATAGGCCACGGAGCGCGAGTTTTTGTTCTGCACCCGGAACGTAACCGGCAGGTCGACGCGCGTGCGCACGGCGGTGCCCCGAATCTGGCCCGCCGTCCATTTACCGGCCGTCAGGCGGGCCACTCGCAGTGCCTCTTCATCGAGGCCGCAGCACACGCCGTTGCTCACGCGGAGGCTGTCCATTTGGCCGTCCGGGGTCAGGATGAACTCCACGTCCACCGACCCGGCGAGCAGGTTGTTGAGCGCGAACGGCGGTACGATGACGTGCTCAGCGAGGAACTTGCGCAGCGCCGTCTGACCACCCGCAAACTCCGGAATCGGGTCGGTTTCTTCTTCCAGATAGGTTTTGGTGAGCGACGGCGGCGCCAGAACGGGGGTACCGGCTTTGGCGCCGGTTTGCGCCAGCGTGTGATGGGGGGCAGCGGCTGCCAACAGGCAGCCAACGACCGAAACGGCCGTCAAAAGGCTGAATTTCATTGTATAAACGGGTGAAAATGGACGAGAGGGGGGAGGCACTGAGGGCGCCCCGAAGATACGGCTTAGGGTGCCGGTATGGTTATTAGCAGAATGTTTTGGCTTGCGAACCGTCGAAAAAGCATCGTAAGCAACCGCGCTTACGTACGATTGCTCTGCCCGGCAAGCGGCCCGTAGCCGGTGCGCCGGATGAGTTTTCGGTAAGCCGCCGCCGCGGTATTGCCCGGTTGTTGCCTAGTGCGGGCCGGTCGCGCTTTTTCCCGCGTAGCTTTGTTTTTAGTGATGATGAGATCTGTAGCTCCGGCGGCTTCCCGCCTTCTGCCGCTTGCCCGGCCTCTGCGCAAACCCACTCCGTTCGTTGGCTGGCTGACGGCAGCATTGCTGCTTTTGCTGAGCCTGACCGCCGCGCCCGGCGCCCACGCCCAAGGTGCCCGAAGGGTGGTGCAGTTTACGGGCATCGTGACGCAGGGCGACTCGCTGTTCGGGATTGCCGGGGCGGCGGTGTACGTGCCGAAAGTGGCGCGCGGGACGATTACCAACGAGTTTGGGTACTTCTCGTTGCCCGTCCTCGCCGGTGACTCGCTGATTGTGCGGGCGCTCGGCTTCCGGAACCGGCTCATCGTGGTGCCGCAGGAGTATCAGAAGGAAGGGTATTCGGCGATTATCCGAATGGAAGAAGATGCCACGCTGCTTCCCGAGGTTCGGGTGTTCCCGTACACCACCGAAAAACTTTTCAAGGAAGCGTTCCTCGCCCTAAAGCTCCCGGAGCGCGCGCTGACGGCCCCGGAGAAAAACCTCAACGAGGAAACCCTGCGGCGCATTTACCAAACGATGCCCACCTCAGCGGCAGCCAACGCCCGCACCACTTTCGATCAGCAGCAACAGGCAGTATTGCGGCGTAACCAAATCCCGACGCTCTCGCTGCTCGACCCCTTCGCGTGGGCACGCTTCGTGAAAGACGTGAAAAAAGGCTCGCTGAAGCGCGTGAAGCCGGGTGACGTGGAGAAGAACGATTACGACAACGATAAGTAGGCGCCTTACCCAACTTCTTCCGATTCAGCCCGTGCGGCCCGCGTAGCTCTTGCTACGCGGGCCGCACGCCGTAAGGGGCAAACTTTCCGGTGGCGGCAGCACCTTTGCGTCACACCATTTCGTAACGAACGCGTGAACCGTCCTTCTTCGCCGCGTGCCGCCCTGCTGGTCGGTGCCGCGCTTTCCCTGACTAGTCTGGCCACTATGGCCCAGCAGATGACCTATCCGCAAACCCGCAAAACCGACCAAGCCGACGATTATTTCGGCACCAAAGTCGCCGACCCGTACCGCTGGCTCGAAGACGATAACTCCGCCGATACCAAGGCGTGGGTGACGGCTCAAAACACCATCACGACCGGTTATCTGAGCAAGATTCCGTATCGGGCGGCGCTCAAGGAACGGCTGGAGAAAAAGGTCAATTTCGCCCGCTACGGCCTCGGCGAGCAGCGCGCCGGGTACGTGCTGTTTTTCCAGAACGACGGCCTGCAAAACCAATCGGTGCTGATGGTCCAGAAAGGGTTCGACGGCAAGCCCGAGCTGCTCCTCGACCCGAATACCTTCTCCTCGGATGGCACCACGCAGCTAAAAGGCGCCACATTGAGCCAAGACGGCCGCTATCTGGCGTACGACGTAGCCCCGAACGGCGCCGACTGGCAGGAAATTCGGGTGATGGATATGCAGACCCGCAAAACCCTCGACGATAAAATCGAGTGGGTGAAATTCGGCGGAGCGAGCTGGCGGGGTTCGAGCGGGTTCTTTTACTCGCGCTATCCGAAGCCGGAAGCCGGAAAAGAGCTGACGACCAAAAACCAGAATCAGCAGATTTATTTCCACCGTCCCGGCACCGCCCAGAGCGACGATGAGCTGGTTTATTCCGATCCCGCGCACCCGGCGTATTATTTCGGCGTGTCGGCCACCGAGGACGGAAAATATGAGATGCTGTACGTCGGGACCGAAGGCAAGCGCGGCAATGCGCTCTTCGTGCGGCCCGGCGGCGGCAAGCTCAACGCGCCGTTTCAGCCGATTGTAGCGGAAATTGGCGATGACGAGTTTACGCCCGTCGATAACGTGGGCGATGCGCTGCTGATTAAAACCAACCAAGGCGCGCCGAACTCTAAAATCCTGCGCTACGACGTCAAAAAAGGCGGCGGAATGACGAAAGCGACCGTTCTGGTAGCCGAAAAAGCCGAGCCGATGGAAGGCATCAGCACGGCGGGTGGCAAGCTGATGGTGGCGTACCTGAAAGACGTGACGAGCCGCATCGAAATAATCGACGCCGCGACCGGCAAGTCTGCTGCGACCGTGGCGTTGCCCGGCCCCGGCACGGCGGCCGGTTTCGGTGGCGAGCACAACGACAAAACGGTGCTCTACGCGTTCTCGTCGTATAACTACCCGACGACGCTCTTCCGCTACGACCTCGCTACCGGCAAATCGACGGTCTGGAAAGCGCCCGCCATTCAAGGCTTCAACGCCACGGATTACGAAGTCCGCCAAGCCTTCGTGCCGAGCAAGGACGGTACGAAAGTGCCCGCCTTCATCGTCCATAAAAAAGGCCTGAAAATGGACGGCCAGAATCCGACGATTCTGTACGGATACGGCGGATTTAATATCTCGCTCACGCCCGGTTTCAGCGCCCTGCGCTTGGGCTGGCTCGAACAGGGCGGCGTTTACGTGGTAGCGAACCTGCGCGGCGGCGCCGAATACGGCGAGAAATGGCACGAAGGCGGGATGCGCCAACGCAAGCAAAACGTGTTCGATGATTGCATTTCCGTCGCCGAATGGCTGATTAAGGAAAAATACACCTCGCCGCAGCGGTTGGCGCTGCAAGGCGGCTCCAACGGCGGGCTGCTCACGGGGGCGGTCATCAACCAGCGGCCGGATTTATTCGCGGCGGCTATTCCGCAGGTGGGCGTGATGGATATGCTGCGCTACCAGAAATTCACCGCCGGGCAGTTCTGGGTGGCCGAATACGGTTCCGCTGAAGCTACGAAAGAGGATTTTGCGACTCTCTACAAATATTCGCCGATGCATAATATCAAGGCAGGCGCGAAATATCCATCCGTCATGGTCACCACCTCTGACCACGACGACCGCGTGGTGCCCGCGCACTCGTTCAAGTACGCCGCCACCCTACAGGAGCGCGCCGCCCACGACCGGCCGCTCCTCATCCGCATCCAAACCAACGCCGCCCACGGCGGCTCCTCGCTCACGAAAGCCATCGAGGAAACCGCCGATATCTACGCGTTCCTCTTTCACGAGATGGGCGTGACGCCGAAGCTGTAAGCGTTTGTGGCCAGCTCTGTCTCAGAGATGGTATTATTAATTAGAAGCCCGGGTTTGATTTCATTGAAATCAGGCCCGGGCTTTTTTATTTCTTACGTACCCGGCACCGTCTCGGTGCCGGTTTGAAGGGGGGATTGACGCGGGGGCTCTAGCCCTATGGCTTATACACAAGTGCAAAGCCGAATATAAGGCACACTCTTCTGCTCGCTTGGCTAGTGCATTTGCAAGCTCTAGAGCCATTTTTTCCGATCAAATATCAGAAACAACATAGTCTTCTGAATCAACCGAAAAGACGTTGGGCAACAATGATAATCAACCAGTTGCAAACTTGTGTATAAGCCATAGGTTATTGGCTGATGATGCTGGGCGGTCCGGAGCCACATGCGGGCGGGCACAAGGCCGCGCCCCTACAGGAATGGATGGTTAAAGACGCGCCCGGCAGTCGCTAACCGCCGTGCGGGCCAGAGTCCCGCGAATAGCCCGCACGGGGCTGGAGCCCCGCGCGATTTCCGCGATTTTCGCGCTCAACCACCGGCACCGGGACGGTGCCGGGTACGTAGGTTGTGCCCAGCCGATTCTTTTTCCCCACAATCCATTGCATAACATCAATACCCAACCAAAACTCCGGTTTGGGAGTTTAACCTTGTGGCGCGGTCGAATACCTCGTACCGCACGGCCAAACCTCTGAAATCTACCCTACAAACGATGGCTCCTGATACCAACCTGCCCCGTACCGGCCAACCGCGCGTCGTGATTATCGGCTGCGGTTTTGCTGGGCTGAAGCTCGCGAAAGAGCTGCGCAAAGACCCCGTGCAGGTCGTCGTAATCGACCGCAATAATTACCACAACTTCCAGCCGCTGCTCTATCAGGTGGCGACGGGGGCGTTGGAGCCGGATTCCATCGCGTATCCGATTCGGAAAATCTTCGCCGGGCAGAAGAATTTCTTCTTCCGGATGGCCGACGTTACCCGCGTGGCGCCGGAGCGGAAGGTGCTCGAAACGAGTATCGGCGAAATCTCCTACGACCAGCTCATCATCGCGACCGGCTCGCTCACGAACTTCTTCGGGATGGACTCTATCGAGCAGAACGGGATGCAGATCAAGAGCATCCCGAACGCGCTCAATCTGCGGTCGTTCCTGTTCCAGAACTTCGAGAAAGCCTTGCTCGTGGAAGACCCCGAAACCCGGCAGGCGCTCCTGAATGTGGTGCTCGTGGGCGGTGGCCCGACGGGCGTCGAGCTGGCCGGTGCCCTCGCCGAGATGCGCAACAACGTGCTGCCGAAGGATTACCCGGAGCTGGATCTGAAACAGATGCAGATTTACGTCGTCGAGGCGGGGCCGACGTTGCTGGGGCCGATGTCGGAGTCGGCGCAGACGAAATCACGGGCGTACCTCGAAAAACTCGGTGTAAAAATTCACACCGGCACCAGCATTAAACGCTTCGAGAATTGCCGCGCCTATTTCGGCGACGGTCCGACGGATTATTTCCCCACCGAAAACCTGATTTGGGCGGCGGGCGTGAACGGCGCTGCCGTGGCGGGGCTGCCCGAAACGGTGGTCACGCGCAACAAGCGCCTGACGGTGAACGGGTGGAATCAGATCGAAGGCTTCGATAATATTTTCGCCATCGGCGATGTGGCGAATCTCGTAACCGCCGACACTCCGAAGGGCTATCCGATGCTCGCGCCGGTGGCGCAGCAGCAGGCCGAGCAGCTCGCGCAGAACCTGCGGCGGGTGCGGGCGGGCCAAGCGCCCGTGCCGTTCAAGTACCTCAACAAGGGCGTTATGGCGATTGTGGCGCGCAATAAAGCCGTCGTCGATCTGCCGAAAAACATCTCCTTCGGCGGCTTCTTCGGCTGGATTACGTGGCTCTTCGTCCACCTGATGACGCTCGTCGGGTTCCGCAACAAGGCGGTTACGCTCGTGGGCTGGGCCATTCAGTACTTCTCCTCTGACCGGGCGCTGCGGCTCATAATCCGCCCGTACCGCCGCAACGATTACAAAGACGACAAGGGCAAGCGCGGGCAGCAGCAGGGAATGGCCGCCACCACGCCCCCCGTCAATCAGCCGCCGATGCCCGCGCAAGCGGTGGTGGGGTAGGGGATAGGAGCCTATTTGATGGGGATATATTCCGGACGACCAAACGTCGACTTTTGATAAGGTGCGCCACGGCGCAACGGGCTGAATACGTCGGTGCAGCCCCCAACCCCGCGACCGGAAACGCAGTAAGGGTCAGCTTACCACGCTTTTTTCTCGCATCATGTTGCTGCTATCACGCTTCTCGTTATTAGTCGTTGGCGCCACGAGCTTATCACTGGCTTCGTGCGCTCAGAAATCACCTGTTGACCGCGCGGCGGTAGCCGACCAGCAAGCTGCCGCCCTCGATACGGCGGCGCGCCAATCGACGCCGGTGGGGGCAAAAGTGCCGTTACCGGCGCCGTTCGCCACGAAATCGGCGCGGAACTTCAGTAAGGTCATTGGCTGGCCGGATGGGAAAACCCCGACTGCCCCGGCGGGCTTCACAGTCACGGAATATGCCCGCGACCTCGACCATCCGCGCTGGCTCTACGTGCTGCCGAACGGCGATGTGGTGGTGGCGCTGGCGAGCACGACCCCGAATTCGACCCCGAAAAAAGTAGTGGCGGCGCTCAAGCTCGACCCGTCCAAATCGCTCAGCAGCACGAGTGCGAATACGCTGATTCTGCTCCGCGATACGAACCACGACGGTCGGCCGGATGAGCGCACGGCGTTCCTGACGGCCCTCGAAAGCCCCGATAAACCCTTCGGGATGCTTCTGCTCGGCAACTCGTTTTACGTGGCCGGAACCGGCGAAGTGCGGCGCTACCCGTACCAGCCCGGGCAGCAGAAGCTGAGCGGGAAGGGCGAAAAAGTCATCGACCTGCCCGCAGGCGGTTACAACAACCACTGGACGCGCAACCTGCTGGCCGCCCCCGACGGCAAGAAGATTTACATCTCGGTCGGGTCCAGCTCGAACGTGCAGGAGAACGGCGTGGAGCACGAAGTCCGGCGCGCGAGCATCCTTCAGATTAATCCTGACGGCTCCGGCGAAAAAGTGTACGCCAGTGGCCTGCGCAACCCCGTGGGAATGGCGTGGGTGCCCGGCACCAACACCCTTTGGACGGCCGTGAACGAGCGCGACGGTCTCGGCGACGACCTCGTACCCGATTACATCACCAGCGTGCAGGAAGGCGGTTTTTACGGCTGGCCCTACGCGTACTTCGGTCAGCACGAAGACCCGCGCGTCAAAGGGCAGCGGCCCGATTTAGTGAAGAAAGCCCTCGTGCCGGACGTGCCGTTGGGGGCGCACACGGCGTCGCTGGGGTTGGCGTTCTACGACCAAAAAACCTTCCCCGTGAAGTACCGCAACGGCGCGTTCGTGGGGCAGCACGGCTCGTGGAACCGCTCCGAATTGTCGGGCTATAAAGTGGCATTCGTGCCGTTCAGCGGCGGCAAGCCGAGCGGGCCAATGGAAGATTTTCTGACCGGCTTCATCGCTGATTCGGAGAAACAGGAAGTGTACGGTCGTCCGGTCGGCGTGACGGTGCTGCCCGACGGCGCGATGCTCGTTACGGATGATGCCGATGGGCGCATTTGGCGCGTGGCGGCGAATTAGGGGCGTTTAGCGCGTATACTCACCCCCCGGCCCCCGCTCCCCAGGAGAGGGGGGGACGAGTTTTGGACTGGTCAGTAGACTGCTCAAAGGCTCCCCTCTCCCTTGGAGAGGGGCCGGGGGTGGGGACCTCAGCAGAACTGCCGCGCCTGCCCGACCTTTGCTTTCCACATGAACAAGCAAGCTCAACTCGTCTTCAACCTCGTGGTGGCCGTGGCCGTCGGGGTGTTGTTTTTCCTGCACTTCCGAGGGGCGCGTCCGGCCGAGGCGGTGGCCGTTGGGGCAAAGCCCGCGACGGAAACGCCCGCCGCCCCCGCCACCGATGACTCGATGATGGCGACGACGCCGATTCCAACGCCCGAAATCGACGCGGCAGCCGGGAGTGGTGCCCCCGATACGGCCGTGATTCGGCGCGTAGGGTATGTGAAGTCGGGCGAGCTGCTGGAAGGATATAAGGGGATGCAGTCGGCGCGGGCGTCGTATGAGGCCAAAATCGCGCGCTGGGAGCGTGAGCATCAGGCGAGCGTCGCGGCATTCCAGAGTGCCGTGCAGCAGTACCAGGCGAAGGCCGGCGGGATGCTCGAAGGGCAGCGCGCTGAGCAGGAGCAGAAGCTTCAGCAGCAGGAGCAGCAGGTGGCGCAACGCCAGCAACAGCTTCAGCAGCAAGCCGCCGAAGAGGAAGGCAAGCTCAACGAGCAGGTGTTGGGTAAGGTCAACAAGCTCCTCGAACGGTATGGTAAGGAGCACGATTTCGACCTGATTCTCGTGGCGGGTAATGGGTCCGTGGCGTACGGTCGGCCGGGGCTGGATTTGACGGGTATTATTCTGAAACAGCTTAACGCGGAGTACGCGGCTGGGAAGAAGTAGGAGAGGAAGATGGCGCGGGGCGGCGAATACCCATCGTCGCAGCGCAGTCCCGTAGGGGCTACCTTCCGGTAGAAAATCTATGGAAAAACAAATCGGCAGCCCCGTGGGGGCTGCCGATTTGTTTTGGTCCAGATGCTCGCCGGTTTGCCCGGGGTAGTCGGCGCGGCGTGCATCCCGCGTGTGCCCGGGGTAGTCGGCGCAAAGCGCCGCCAACCCCGGGCTGTGGAGAAGAACCCCGTTGGGGTTCGCGTCACGCAATCAATCTGGGAACCCCAACGGGGTTCTTTTCCACAGCCCGGGGTTGATTTCGCAGAAATCTACCCCGGGCCACGCGGCAACCCCGGGCTACGCGGCAACCCCGGGCCACGCGGCAACCCCGGGCCACCATCTTACCAAATCACCACCCGCGCCGTATCCGCCCGATACAGCTTATGCGTCGGCTTAACCGCGAACGCTTCGTAGAACGCAGGGACGTCGGCGAAGGGGCCGTTGACGCGGAATTGGGCGGGCGAATGCACGTCGGTGAGGATGCGCGAGGCGAGGCTTTCGTCGCGTTGGTGGCTTTGCCAGCCGAGGGCGTAGCCGAGAAAATACCGCTGCGTCGGGGTCAGACCACCGATTTTCTTGCCCTCTTTGTACTGTTTCGTCTGCTTGAAAGCGTCGAGGGCGATGACGATGCCGCCGAGGTCGGCGATGTTCTCTCCGGCGGTGGCTTTGCCGTTGATGTGGAGCGAATCGAGGACGGTGTAGCCGTTGAACTGGCGCACGATGCCGTTGACGCGCTGCCGGAACCGGCGACGGTCGGCGGGCGTCCACCACTCGCGCAGGTTGCCGTTTTCGTCGAACTGCGAGCCTTCATCGTCGAAGCCGTGGGTCAGCTCGTGGCCGATGGTGGAGGCGCCGCCGTAGCCATACACCACGGCATCGTCGGCAAGGCTATCGGGCAGACCGGGAATGGCGAAAATGGCCGCTGGCAGCACAATCTCGTTGTTCGACGGATTGTAGTACGCGTTGTACGTCTGGGGCGTCATACCCCACTCGGTGCGGTCGACGGGCTTGCCGAGCTTGGCGGCCTGATAGCGCCACTGCCACTCGTTGGCGCGCTGCACGTTGGCGGAGAGGGAAGAGCGGTCGACGACGAGGTTCGAGTAATCGCGCCACTTATCGGGGTACCCGACTTTGCGGTTGATTTTCCGCAGCTTCTGGAGCGCAATGCGCTTGGTGGTGTCGCTCATCCAATCGAGGTGCTGGATGTGGTCGGCGAAGGCGGTCACTACGTTCGTCACCATCGCGTCGTAGCGGGCTTTGGCGGCGGGCTTGAAGTATTCCTTCACGAAGAGCTGCCCGAGCGCATCGCCGAGGGCGGTTTCTTCCATATCGAGCACGCGTTTCCACCGCGGGCGCTGCTGCGCGGCCCCGTTCAGGACGGTGCCGAAGAAGTGGAAATTCTCCGCGGAAAGTGCCTGGCTGAGCGTGGGAGCGTATTCCTTGGCGGTTTGCCACGTCAGGTACGCCTGCCAATCGGCGGCGGGCACGTCGGTGAGCGCCTTGTTCACGGCCTGATAAAACTCCGGCTGCCCCACCACGACTGAATCGACCTTCGATAGGCCCATTTGCTCCAGCAGCGGCCCCCACGTGATGTTCGGCGTGAGGCGGTTGAGCTGCGCGATGCTCATCTTGTGGTAGTTGGCGTAGGGGTCGCGGAGGTCTTCGAGCTTGCGCGACGCTTTGGCGAGCGTCGTTTCGAGGGCCATCACGCGAGCGGCGTTCGCGGCGGCGGTGGGGGCGGGCTGCCCGAGCAGCTTGAGCGTGTTGGCGATGTGCCGGACGTATTCGGCGCGAATATTCTTGGTGCGCGAATCGGCGTTGAAATAGTAATCGCGGTTCGGCAGGCCGAGGCCCGACTGGTAGAGGTACACCACCATCCGGTCGCTCGCTTTCGCGTCCTGCTCCACCCACGGCCCAATCAGCGCGCTGATGCCCTTCGGAATCAGCACCCCCAAAACGCCCGGCACATCGGCGCCGGATTTTACGGTCGCGATGCGGTCGAGAAGCGGCTTGATGGGTGCCGTGCCGAGCTTATCGGCTTGCGCCGAATCCATTCCAATCGCCCAAAAATCACCGATTTTTTGCTGGTTCGTTCCGGCGGCCGCTTTGGCCGTGGCGGCTTCTTCGTTCACCTTCCGCAGGCGGGCGTACACCTCGTTCTGCACTTCCTTGCCGATGCCCCACGAGCTTTCGGACGCCGGAATCGGGTGCTGCTTGAGCCACGCGCCGTTGGCGTAGGTGAAGAAATCGTCGCCGGGCGCGACTGTCGTATCCCGCGCAGCGGCCACGATATCAGGCGAATCGGCGGCAGTAGTCGTCTGGTCGGGCGTCGATTGACAGGCACCGAGGAGGGCCATCAGGAGCGGCCCATAAGTAAAAAAGGGTTTCATTGGTACGAACGTAAGGCTTTTCGGAGTTTATCCGGCGGAAGGAGCCGGACGGCGCACGGGAGTTGCATCGATGGTCATTCTCACCCTTCCGAGGCAACCGAAAGCCGTGCAGGGGCTTCGTAGCTTCGTACCCACGTTTCCCCCTGGAATGAGAAAAAACTACCTATCGAGTCTGCCACTGACTACGGCGCTGACTCTACCGCTCGCCTTTACGCTTCTGTTCGGCCCGCACGCGGCATCGGCGCAAAGCCCCGCCACCACCATCACCCTCAGCGGCTACATCCGCGACGCCGCAACCGGCGAAAACCTCATCGGCGCGACTGTAGTGCGGCCGTCTTCGCGCCAAGGCACGTCCACCAATACGTTCGGTTTTTACTCGCTCACGCTGGCGGGTTCGGCTACTGATTCGGCTGATATCGTCGTGAGTTTTATTGGGTACGACCCCGTGGTGCGGCGCGTGGGCCTGAGCCGCTCGCAAGCCCTCGATTTCCGGCCGCGCCCGAGCGCGCAGGAGCTGGGAACGGCCGTCGTGACCGGTAACCGGACGCAGGCGGAAGGTCGCCTCGCCGAAACCACCCGAATGGGGACCATCAACGTGCCTATCGCGCAGCTCAAGCAGGTGCCCGCGCTGCTCGGCGAGCGCGATGTGCTGCGGGTTTTGCAGCTTTTGCCCGGCGTGCAGAGCGGCGGCGAAGGCCAAACCGGCCTCTACGTGCGCGGCGGCTCCCCGGACCAAAACCTGATTCTGCTCGACGGGACGCCGGTGTATAACGCGTCGCATTTGTTCGGCTTTTTCTCGGTCTTCAATGCCGATGCGCTTAATAATGTCGAGCTGATTAAGGGCGGTTTTCCGGCGCGGTACGGCGGGCGGCTCTCGTCGGTGCTCGATATCACGATGAAGGAGGGGAACACGCAGAAGCTGCACGGCGAGGGCGGCATCGGGCTGGTGGGCGCCCGCGTGACGCTGGAAGGGCCGATTGCGCTACGCAAAGCCCGCGAGAAGGCGAACGGCGACACGGCGAACGTGGAGGCACCGGCGTCGTTTATCGTATCCGGACGGCGGACGTACATCGACATCCTCGCGCGGCCGTTCCTCGCGATGGCGGCGGATGGGGAAGGCACTGCGGGGTATTTCTTCCACGATTTCAACGCCAAGCTCAACTGGAAAATCAGTCGCCGCGACCGCCTTTACCTCAGCGGTTACACCGGGTACGACAAGTTTTATTTCCGGTCGAAAGACAACTACAACGGCAGCACCTCGAAGGATGTAGCGAGCCTCGGCTGGGGGAACCTCACCACGGCCCTGCGCTGGAACCGCGCCGTCACCGATAAGCTCTTCCTGAATACGCACCTCACGTATTCGCGCTATCAGTTCAACATCCGCAACGACCAAACGAAACAAGTCACCCTGCCCGACGGCAGCAAAGGCACCGAGACGTTTTCGCTCCAATACCTCTCGAACATCCGCGACTGGACGCTCAAATCCGACCTCGATTACGTCCCCTCGCCTGACCATTATATCCGCGCTGGGGCGCAGGCCATCTGGCACCAGTTCCGGCCGGGCGCGCTCATCGTCAAAGACCGGCCGCTGACGGGCGACGGGTTCGACCAAAACACCGGCACCCGCACCGTGGGCGTGGAAATGGGGATTTACGCCGAAGACGATTGGCGCCTCACCGACCGCCTAAAGGTCAATGTCGGTCTGCGGGTCAATGGGTTTGCCGTCGAGAACAAGCTGCTGCCGTCGGTGGAGCCGCGCGTGGCGGCGCGGTATTTCTTCACCGACCAGTGGGCGCTGAAAGGCGCGTTTGCGCGCACCACGCAATACATTCACCTGCTCACAAACTCCGGCATCGGCTTGCCGACCGACCTCTGGGTGCCCGCCACCCCGACCGTCCGGCCGCAGCGGGCGCACCAAATCAGCCTCGGGCTGGCGCGCACCTTCCAGCGCAACGGCGAAGATTACGAGGTGACCTTCGAGACGTATTACAAGCCGATGCGCAACCTAATCGAGTATCAGGAAGGCGCGTCGTTTCTGGGGAATACCGACTCCGATTGGCAGTCGAAAATCACGTCAGGGCGCGGCTGGGCGTATGGCGGTGAGGTGCTGGTGCAGAAGAAATCCGGCCGTACCACCGGCTGGCTCGGCTACACGCTGGCGTGGAGCAACCGGCAGTTCGATGCGCTCAATGAAGGCAAAAAATACCCGTACAAGTACGACCGGCGGCACGACATCTCGCTCGTCGTGATTCACGAGTTTTCGCCCACCGTCCGCCTCTCCGGCACGTTCGTTTACGGCACCGGCAACGCCACCACGCTCTCGCGCGGCTCCTACACGCTCGGCGGTTTCCAGGTGTACGACGATTACGGCCCGCGCAACTCATACCGCATGCGCGCCTACCACCGGATGGACCTCGACCTGAGCTTCACGCGCAAGAAGCGCTGGGGCGAAATCGTCAATTCTATCTCCCTCTACAACGCCTACTCGCGCAAAAACCCCTACTACATGTACTACGAGGCCGGTTATCAGGACTACACCGGCGCAGCCGTGAAGGGGACTTACAAGCAGGTTAGCCTGTTCCCGATCATCCCGTCGTTCAGCAAAAGCTTCAAGTTTTAGACGTTTTTGGCGAAAACTGCGCAAGTCGCCCGTCCAGAACCCGCCCCAAACGGCCCCTTCTCATGAAATCCAATCTTCTCCTCAGCGCCGTCCTCACCCTCGCCGCTTTTACCGGCTGCGAAACCGTCATCGACGTGCCCGAACCCGCGCACACCCCGCGCCTCGCCCTGACCTACACGCTCAGCAACGGCCCCACTGATTCGACCATCTTCCGGCATCGGCAGCTGTACGTCAGCACCAGCCGCCGCCTCTTCGATACCACGCCGCTCAGCGGGCGCGCCGATGCCACGGCGCGCATTTTCGACGACGCCGGGAACGTGGTGGAAGAGTTTCGGCCGGGCCGCCCGTATGGTCAGTTCTACAACACCTACGACACCATCGGGTACTACGTGCCGACGCGCGGGTTCGTCGGCGTCCCCGGCCAACGCTACCGGCTGCGCGTGGAAGCGCCCGGCGTCGAAGCCGCCGAAAGCAGCCTGACCTTGCCGCCCGCTCCGGCCACCATCACCGCCTCCTCCCTCAACCTCGACACCACCAACCCGGACTTCCTGCGCGGCAGCATGAGCGTCACGATTCAGGACGACCCCGCGACCGCTGATTACTACGCCGCCTTCGCGCGGGTGGTCGACGCCAACGGCGCCCCCGTGCCGAACACCGCTGTAGTGGCGCAGTACGAGGATAATTCCGGCCCTGATACCAATGTCGGGCGCCTCGTCCTCTCCGACGGCGAAAGCTCCGGCGCCCTCGAAATCTGGCCCTACGCCGATACCGACGTACAGGGCCGCGCCTTCGTGTTCTCCGCGAACGTCGAAATCCGCTCCTACTTCGGCCCCGGTGGCTCGGTGGGTATTCCCCCGGGCAGTCAGGTCGAAATCATCATTTCCCGCATTACCGCCGACACGCACCAATTCTGGCTCTCGCAGCAACGCTACAACAGCGCCGACGGAAATCCCTTCGCCGAGCCGGCGCCGCTCCGCTCCAACATCAGCTCCGGTTTCGGCAACTTCGGCGGCGCCGTGGATGCGCGGGTGCGGATTGCGCTTTAAGAGTTCGTCACCCACGACTTCACGCGGGCTCTGGCCCCGTGTGGCCTATTCGCGGGGCTCTTGCCCCGCACCCAATATGGGCGCAATCCTAACCTGTGGCCAGCTCTGTCCCAGTGATGGTGTCAATACGGCGAATCAACGCCATCTCTGGGACAGAGCTGGCCACGCGCGGTATGAGGGCAGGTCATCGATTCCA
>JANNMJ010000078.1:0-45332 GCA_031397815.1 Hymenobacteraceae bacterium | reverse complement strand
AGTGGTTTTCGTCGGGGAAGTAGAGGAAGCGGCTGGGGATGTTTTGGAGCTGCGCGACCCCAAACGCTTCCATTCCCTGCTCTACGGGCACCCGAAAATCGCGTTGGCCGTGGATGACGAGAATCGGCGTATCCCAGTTCTTCGCGTAGAGGCTCGGCGAGAACTGCTGATACGTTTTGGCGGCGGCAGGGTCGAAATACGGCCCGCCGAGGTCGTTTTTGGCGAAGAACAGCTCCTCCGTCGTGGGGTACCAGCTCTGGAAATCGAACAGCCCGGCGTGGGCGATGAACGTCTTGAACCGCTTCTGATGCGTTCCGGCGAGGTAATACACCGAGAAGCCGCCGTAAGAAGCGCCCACCGCGCCAAGCTTGTCCTTATCTACGTACGGCAGCGTCGCGGCATCGTCAATAGCCGCCAGATAATCCTTGATCGGCTGACCGCCCCAGTCGCCGGAGATGGCGTCGTTCCACTCGCGGCCGAAACCGGGCAGGCCGCGCCGGTTCGGCGCCACCACCACGTAGCCGTTCGCGGCCATCAGCTGAAAATTCCAGCGGTACGAGAAGCTTTGCGTAATCGGGCTTTGCGGCCCGCCTTGGCAGTAAAGCAGTGTCGGGTACTTCTTTTTCGGGTCGAAATCGGGCGGCAGAATCAGCCAAACCTGCATCTTCTTGCCATCTGAGGTCGTCACGGTGCGCTCCTCGACCGCGCCGAGCTTGAGCTTTTCGAGCTGCGCGCGGTTGGTGAACGTCAGCGGCGTTTCGCGCCCGTCCTTCGCCGACAGCCGCACCAGCTCGGCGGGTTGGCTCATCGTGGTTTTGGTGCAGATAAGCTCATCGGGACCGGCGAGGGCGAGGGTCGAGTAGTTCTGATTCCCCTTCGTGATGGTCCGGATTTTCTGCGATTTCAGCGTCAGCTCAAATACCTGCTCGGTGCCGCGCGTGACGCCCAGAAAGTAAATCTTCGTCCCGTCAGCGGACCAGATGGGTGCGTCGGCCGAGGTTTCTTCGGTTGGCGTGAGGTCGGTGCGGGTCTTGGTTTTGAAATCGTAGACCATCACCCGGTTGCGGTCCGACTCAAACCCCGCTTTCGCCATCGACAGCCACAAAATCTTCGTCCCGTCGGGCGAGAAAACCGGCGTCTGGTCGTAGCCCATCAGCCCTTCGGAGAGGTTCTGCGTCGCCGCCGTGCGGATGTTGTAGAGGTAAATGTCCGAGTTGGTGCTCTGCGCGGCGGCTTTGCCCTTGAGCTTCAGCGCGGTGTACGCGATGGTGTAGCCGTCGGGGGAGAAATCGAGGTGCTCGGCGCCGCCGTTCGGGGTGAGCGGCGTGTCGAACGGCTCGCCGGGCATCGCGTCTTTGGCGTAGCCGTTGGTCAGGCCGCCGCCGGTGGCCGTGTAGGGCTGGTAAAAGACGTGGCTGGAGCGGTAGTCGTTCCACTCGGTCCAGTGGCGGTACATGAGGTCGTCGTAGAGCAGGGCGTCGGCTTTCGGCAGGTCGGGGTAGAGGTCGTGGACGTCCTTCCCGGTCTTGACGCGCTGCGTGAACATGATGCGCTCGCCGGTCGGGTCGTACCGAAAATTGTCGATATCCTCCGTCGCCTTCGTGAGCTGCGTGCGCTCCGAGCCGTCGGGGTTCATCTCGTAGGCCTGCATCGAGCCGGATTCGGCGCTCAGGAACGCGATTTTCTTACCGTCGGGCCGCCAAACGGGGCTTAGCTCGCTTTTCGGCGTGTTGGTGAGGCGTTTGGGCGCCCCGCCCGCCACGGGCACGAGCCAGAGGTCGGCGTTGCCGCGGTTTTCGGCCAGCTCATAAGTCGTGACCGAGTAGAGCACCGACTTACGGTCCGGCGAGACCGACGGCGAACCCACGCGGCCGAATTGCCAGAGGGTTTCCGGCGTGAGAAGCGCTTTATTGGAAGCTTGCGCCTGCGCTTGGGCAGGCGCCTGAGCCACGGCCACCGAACCGGCGCCCACGACCAGCATCAAGCCGACCAGCGCCGCAGAAGAAAGAGGAGACGGACGAAACAGTATCGACACGAAATGAGCGTAAAACACCCGACGAACCACCCGCCGGGCCGCGCCAAGTTACGGCACGAAAAAACCCCGACGCCCCGGCCGCCGCCGCAATCCGGTAATTTCGTAGCCTTCCGACAACCGCGCTCCCCTTGGTCCGACGCCTAACTTCACGTCTCCAAATCACCGCTCCCCATGCGCCAGCTAGCCGACATCCCGCACCCCGACGTCAAAATCACCCTCTTCTCATGGAACGGCAAGTACCTCGTGAAGCTGGAGCGCGGCCCGTTCGAGCAGACGTATAAAGTGGCCGAGATGGACCTCCCGCCCGGCGCCCCCGATGAAGTGATTCGCCGCCTCGTCGACCCCGCGTTCGTCGCCGAAGCCGTAGCGCGCTTCTCCGAGATGCGCGCCTCGTGGGGCGATGCCCTCGACCGCCTCGACGCCTGATAGCGCTGTGGTTCGTGTTGAAATATAAGTAAGCAGTCGCCAGGCTCCCCTCTCCTTTGGAGAGGGGCCGGGGGTGAGGATTCGCGCGCCCAACGGCAACGCAGCCGCCGTAGTTAGCGTCAAAAGGAACCGCCATTCCGGACACATCCGGTGGCCCGCCCTTTCGCCTTCTACCTTCTGCGCTATGTACCGTCCACCCGGCCCGCCCCCTGATCCTGCCCTCGTTCGGCAGCTTACCGCCCAGCAAGAGGCGTTGCGGGCACAGGTGCGCCAACTGCCGCTCCCGACCGATATCCGCCTCGTTGCGGGTTGCGATTCCGCTTTTCCGACCCCCGACGTTATTCTATCGGTCTTCGTCACGTTCTCGTGGCCCGACCTCACCCCCCGCCACGTTGCGTGGGCGCAGGGGCCGGTGCCGATTCCGTACGTGCCCGGCTTCCTCGCTTTCCGCGAAGTGCCGAACCTGCTGCGGACGTACGCCGCGCTCCCCGAAATACCTGACGTCATCCTAGTCGACGGCCACGGTTCAGCGCACCCGCGCCGGTTGGGAATTGCCGCGCAGCTCGGCGTAGAGTTGGAACGGCCGACGCTCGGGGTCGGCAAAAGCCGCCTGACGGGCGTGTACGACGAGCCCGGCCCCAACCCCGGCGACGCCACGCCCCTGCTGGCCCGGCGCGGCAGTCCCGAAATCATCGGCGAAGTGCTGCGGACGCGGCCGGGCGTGCTGCCGGTGTTCGTCTCGCCGGGCCACCTCGCCGATCAGGCCACGTCGTTGGCGCTCGTCCGGGCCAGCCTGCGCGGCTACAAGCTCCCCGAACCCACGCGCCTCGCCGACCGCTGGGCGGCTTATTTCCGAACCCGGAACCTCCCCGTCGGCGGGAGCGGTTGGCACGACGCTACCGTGCTGCCCAAAGGCTGAGCCGCCCGGACGTTTTGACGCTCACCTGCGTTTTTGGTCTATTCACCTACGCATAACCGGGGTTCATCGAAAAGTCCTTTGAGATTACCCCTCAAGCGCCTAACTATGCATTATCGAAAGTATCGCAATCAGAAAAAAGTCCTCGTTTGCGTGCGCCGTTCTCCACCTCTTGTCTTCTGTCCAGATTATGGTTTTTCCATTAACCGCTTCCCCCGAGATTTCCGCTCAACCTGATGCGCTGGTGAATGCCGCGCAAGAGGCTGAATCGGCGAAACCCGTGAATGCATCCCCGCGTGTTCTGCGGCTATCGAGTCTGTTTCGGCTCGAAAAGCTTCCGAACCCCGCGCAGCCCGAAGCTCCGAAGCCCTCAGTAGCTAGCTAGCTTCCGAAGCGCTTCCGATTAAATACCCGGTGACAAGTGCCCGCTGACGCAGTAGCGCCCGTTCGCCGCAGCTCTTCCCCCCTCATTCATCTCCCAATCATCGCCCCTGAGTCGTTCTATACGGCTCAGGGGCGATGTGCTTATCCGGGAATTGTCAGCTAGCTGGCGGTTCTCAGGTTCGTGTACGTGCCGTTGCCGCGCATCCTCACCCCCAACCCCTCTCCAAAGGAGAGGGGAGCCTTACCGGGAAGGTACATCGACTCGAAAACTGCTCTAGCTGGCGGCTGGAGTTGTCAGAGTAGCTGCACCTTTTCGTAGGGACGCCTATTGGCGTCCACAGGCTGAGCAAGACGCCAATAGGCGTCCCTACACACGTCCGATTACCCCAATGAAGTCGTTCGCGGCACGCACCGCGCTTCGGGCCTTAACTTCGCCACTTCAAATCCTGACATTTAGTAGATGGCAATGCGAACCCTGCAGTTCCGCGAGGCGCTGCGCGAAGCGATGAATGAAGAGATGCGCCGCGATGAGCGCGTCTTTCTGATGGGCGAAGAAGTCGCGGAGTACGACGGCGCCTATAAAGTGAGCCAAGGCATGCTGGCCGAATTCGGTGCCAAGCGCGTCATCGACACCCCGATTGCCGAGCTCGGCTTTACCGGTATCGGCGTGGGCGCGGCGATGAACGGGCTGCGGCCGATCATCGAATTCATGACGTTCAACTTCTCGCTCGTCGCGATTGACCAGGTGATCAATTCGGCGGCGAAGATGATGTCGATGTCGGGCGGCCAATACTCGGTGCCGATTGTGTTCCGTGGCCCTACCGGTAACGCCGGGATGCTCAGCAGCCAGCACTCGCAGAACTTCGAGAACTGGTACGCCAACTGCCCCGGCCTCAAAGTGGTGGTGCCGAGTAACCCCGCCGATGCCAAAGGCCTCCTCAAAACCGCCATCCGCGACGAAGATCCCGTGATTTTCATGGAATCGGAGCTGATGTACGGCGACAAAGGCGAGGTTCCGGAAGAAGAATACCTCATCCCGATTGGCCAAGCCAAGGTGGTGCGCGACGGTAACCAAGTCACCATCGTCAGCTTCGGCAAGATGATGAAAGTGGCGCTGATGGCGGCGCAGGAATTGGAGAAAGAAGGCATCTCGGCGGAAGTCATCGACCTCCGCTCCGTCCGCCCGATTGACTACAAGACGGTCGTCGAGTCGGTCAAGAAGACGAACCGCTTGGTGGTGGTGGAAGAAGCGTGGCCGCTGGCGTCGATTTCCGGTGAAATCGCCTACCACGTTCAACGCGTCGCCTTCGATTACCTCGATGCACCCGTTATCCGCATCACGTCGCAGGACGTGCCGCTCCCTTACGCCCCCACCCTCATCGAAGCCGCCCTGCCGAACGTAGCGCGCACCGTGAAAGCGGTGAAGGAAGTGATGTACGTGAAGCGGTAGGTTAGGTAGGTTAGCCGAAAAGCTGCTTTTGAAAAAGTAAAAGTCCCGTCTGGAAGCTGATTCCGGACGGGACTTTTTTTATGAGATAGTGGTGTAAACCGAAACCCAATCGCGAACCTCCCCCATATGCCCCAAACCCTCCACTCCCTCGCCATTGTAGTCCGCGATTACGATGAAGCCATCGCGTGGTACACGCAAATTCTCGGCTTTGAATTAATCGAAGACACGCCGCTGACGCCCGAAAAACGCTGGGTGCAGGTGGCGCCCGCTGGCAGCACCGGCGCCGGGCTAGTGCTCGCCCGCGCCGCCACGCCCGAACAGGAAAGCCGCATCGGCAACCAAACCGGCGGACGCGTCTTCCTCTTCCTTCACACCACCGATTTCTGGGCCGATTACCATCGCCTAAAGGCTCACGGCGTAGAATTCCGCGAAGAGCCACGGGAAGCGGCGTACGGCCACGTCGTCGTTTTTCGCGACTTATATGGTAACCTTTGGGATCTCATCGAGCGTCCGGTATCGTAGTCGCTAACTTTCTGTACCCCAACTAATATGCACCCCTCTTACCGCACTTCTTTCGACGAGCTGGCGCACGCCACCGACGCCCTGCTCGCCGCCGTGGCCGCCCTCCCCGACCCTTGCGCGGCGCCCGCCGAAGGGGGCTGGTCGGGGGCGCAAGTCGTTCGGCACCTCATCGGGGCGGAAACGGGCATCACTGCGCTCCTCGAAAAACAAGCCACCAAACCCGCCGACCAGCTCCCGTCCGCTGGGCTGAAAAGCTGTTTCCGCTCGCGCCTCATGACGTGGATGATGGCGCAGCCCGACAAACGCTTCAAAGCCCCCGCCCGCTTAGGCGAGCCGACGGCCGAGGCCGTCGAGGTGGAGCGGCTGCGGCAGGAATGGGCCACCACGCGGCAGAAGCTCGGCCGGGTCATCGTGAGCTTCCCGGTGTCGCATCGGTCCAGAGCGGTGTTTCAGCACCCCCGCGCCGGGTGGCTGACGCTCCAGCAAACCCTACGGTTTATGATTGACCACGTGCAGCATCATCAGCAGCAAGTGAAACGGCTGAGCAGTTTAACCTAGGGCAAGATTCCCCGCCCCCTTGGGGGTGGGGTGGCCCGCAGGGCCGGGGTGGGGATGGCGGTTACGGCAATGCGGTTACGGCAATGCGGCTGAGCACACTGAGGCTGAACTGAGCTTAAGCAGCCCCGTTAGGGGCTACCTTCCGGTAGAAATATCCCACCAAGAGCAACCGGCAGCCCCGTTAGGGGCTACCCTTCCGGCAGTTGCACGTCGCTGAACGTATAGCACGGGTAGTCCCTATGGGACTGCCATTTTTGGCTTCGGAATGGATGCTACCGGAAGATAACCCCTACGGGGTTGCCCTGTCTTGCTGGTCTAGCGCGTGTTGATTGGGTTCTCATGGCGGGCTGTATCTACGTGTCCCCCCACCCCGGCCGTTCCGGCCACCCCGCCCCGCCGGGGCGGGGAGTTTTCCCCCTAAATGCGCCAGCCAATTTTTAATTATTAATTAATTTTTCCGCGTCAGCTCCTGAAAATCAGAATGGCGCCGGGCGGTGCGCATAGCGTCAGCTAAGGCAGGCGGGGGGGCTTGCACGCGGCGCTCGCGTAAATCGAACCACGCGCCTTCGACGCTGATGGTGGCGACCACGGCGCCGTCGCGGGAGCGGGTGAAGGTGTGGTGCAGGTGCCAGCGGGCGCCGTCGGCGGTGAGGCCGCTTACGTGGGCGTCGACGGTTACTTCGTCTTGGATGTGCAGCTCTTTGAGGTAGCGCACGTCTTCGCGGAAGAGGATGGGGCCGATGCCGAGCTTGGCGAACTCGCGTAGCGTGAACCCGGCTTCCGCGAGGAAATCGAGGCGCGTTTGAGCGGCTAAATCGGCGTAGACGGAATGGCGGATGTGGCCGTTCGGGTCGAGGTCGGCCCAGCGAAAGCGAAAGGTTTGGGTCATGGGAAGGAAGGGCTTAATCGATGGGGCTTAATCGATGGGCCTTAGTTGATGGGCACTAAGCGCGCTAGGTATTGGTCGCTGTCGTCGGCGGCAATGATTTCGGCTTGGAAACCGGCTTCGGCGGCGTAATCGGTGAGGAGCGCGGGGTTGAGGAAAAGCCACGGAAACGGCTCGCCGATTTCCTGCTGATATTTCATCTGATACTCAATCTCGCCGTAGTAGTTGCCGGTCATCGGCAGGCGCAGGGCACCTTCTTCGTCCTCGAAGAGGTAGGCAATATCAGAGGACGTGGCGAGAATCTGACCTTTGGGCGTCAGGTGCGGCCGTAAGTGCCGCAGGTACCGCTGTAAGCCGTCGATGGTGCCCGGCAGGCCGAGGCCGTTCATCAGGAGCAGCACCGTATCCCACTGCTCGGTGGGCGGCAGCGGCTCCCACAAATCCTGACAGCGCACATCGGTCAGGCCCCGGTGCTGCAACACGCGGCACGCCCCCAATGACGCATCGAGCGCCGTCACCGTCAGCCCGCGCGCCACGAGCGGCAGGGCGTGGGCACCCGCACCGGCGCCCACATCAAGCACGCGGCCGTAGCAGCGGTGCAGCGCCTGCTGCTCCAGCTCGGGCAGCTCGTCGAGCGCCCGAAACAGGTAGGCGGCGCGCAACCAATCGTCGGTGGCGGCGGAGCACCGCACGAGCGCGCGGGCCGCGGCATCGCCTTCGAAATGATACGCTACCAGAGCGCGGCCGAGCGGGTCGGCGTGGGGGGTGGGATGCTCAAACGCAGTACGCACGCAGACGGGGGAGAGAATGAAGGAGAATCAACGGGAAGGGGAATCGACGGGGGCGCCGCCCGCGACGGCGGCCGGGGCGCTGCAAAGGTCGGCCGTAGCGGCGGGAGCTTCGGAAGAAAAGAAGTTGAATCGGCCTTTTCTGTCTGGAGCGCCAAAACCCTCGTGCGGCGGGCGGGTTGATGGGCGTGCTGCCTGCTAATCCGCCCTCCGCTCCTGCTTTTGCCCCCGGCCCGCGCGTGCTGGTCTGGCTCCGTCGCGACCTCCGTCTGCACGACAACGAGACCCTCGCCGACCTGCCGCTGGGAACGGCCGCCGTCCTGCCGGTGTACTGCTTCGACCCGCGCGAATTCGCCCCCGATACCTACATCGGCGCCCCCAAGACCGGCCCCCACCGGGCCGCGTTTCTGCTGCAAGCCGTGGCCGATTTGCGGCGGCGCCTCCAAGCCATCGGCAGCGATTTGTACGTGACCTGCGGCGAGCCTGAAACCATTCTGCCCGACCTCGCCCGGCGCCTCGGCGCCACGCACCTGCGCGCCCAGCGGGCCTACACGCCCGAAGAGCAAGCCGCCGAAACGGCCGTGGAGCTGGCTTTGCGCCCGCAACGGCTGACCATCGCCGCCCCCGACAGCCACCCCCTCCACCACCCCGACGATTTACCGTTTGCCGTGGCGCGCTGCCCGCTAGGGTTCACGAAGTTTCGGCAGGAAGTGGAGAAACGGGTGCCGATACGCCCGGTTTTCCCGACCGTTACGCACCTGCCCGCGTACCCGGCCACCCTCGGCAACGGCGGGCCGATGCCGCTCCTGACCGCACTCGGCCACGCCCCCGCGACGGCCGCTATCGACCCGCGCACCGCGCACCCGTTTCGGGGCGGCGAGACGGCCGGGCTGGCCCGCCTCACCGATTACCTCTGGACGCGGCGCCTCATCTCAACGTACAAACAGACCCGTAACGGCCTCATCGGCGAGGCTTTTTCGTCGAAGCTCTCGGCGTGGCTGGCGTTGGGGTGCTTGTCGGCGCGGGAAGTTTGGCGGGAAGTGACACGCTACGAAGCCGAGTTCGGCGCCACCGACGACACGTATTGGCTGCGGTTCGAACTGCTTTGGCGCGATTTCTTTCAGTTCGTCGCCGAGCGCGTCGGGCCGGACCTGTTCCGGCGGGCGGGCTTGCGCGGGCAGGCGCCGCGCTTCGTGCAGCCCGATGCGGCCGCTTTTCAGCGCTGGACGGAAGGCCGCACCAACGAGCCGTTCGTGGATGCCGCGATGCGCGAGCTGCGCCTGACCGGCTGGACCTCGAACCGGATGCGGCAGAACGTGGCTTCCTACCTCATCAACACCCTCCACCTCGACTGGCGGCACGGCGCCGCGTGGTTCGAGAGCCGCCTCGTCGATTACGACCCAGCCGCCAACTGGGGCAACTGGCAATACCTCGCCGGTACCGGCACCGACGCCCGCGAAGGCCGCGCCTTCGACATCCACCAGCAAGCCCGCGCGTATGACCCGACGGGCGCTTACCGGCGTTATTGGAATTAACGGCGCTAAGCGGTTGACCGAAATTTTTCCGGTTTTGTCATTGCGAGGAACGAAGCAATCCTCGTAGGATTAGGACGTTGGCTCAGCCACATAGCCGGTGCAACGATTATTGCTTCGTCGTCGCAAAGCCTCCTCCTCGCAATGAAAAAATCCTCAACAACCTTTGGCTGACCTCTCAACGGGGACGCCCCCCAGAACCCCTCAGCACCTCCTCTCACCTTCCTCCTGATTACCGCGCCGTGGCTCACAAAAAACCGCATCTACCCACCAAAATCTGCGTTACATGCGGGCGGCCGTTTACGTGGCGGAAGAAATGGGAAAAGGTGTGGGACGAAGTAAAATATTGCTCCGATAAATGCCGCCGCACGAAGGGAACCACCCCGAACAGCTCGCCGCAGTAGCAAACCGCCGCCCGCTGGCTTGAGCATCCTCCCCTACCCGCGCGCCTTGTTGTAGGTGTAGATAATCTCGTCCAGCTCCTCGTATTGCAGCTCCCCGGCGTTGATGCGCTTCATTAAATCGGCGTTATCGCCGACGAGCAGCAGAATGGTTTCTTTGAAATCGCGCCGATGCACGCGGTATTTCACGCCGTTCTTCTCCGCCAGATACGTTTCCGTCGAGCCGCCGCCGCTCACCATTCCGCCCGGGGAATACATCCGCCGGTTGCTGACAGCGGTATGCAGGTACAGGTTGACGCGGCCCGCGCAAATCACCTGCGCAAAGTCCGTATCGAACGCCTGTGAGCCATTTTCAAAGTTCTTGATGACGGCAAAGCTGTCCTCTTCCATCACGAAGCTTTTGACCTGATACGCCGTCAGCTTCTGCCGCGTCGAATCCTTCTCCTCCTTGAACAGCACTCGCTTAGCATCCATATCATACTTCAACAGCCCCCGCCGAACGTCGCCGTTGTTCATCACTACGTAGCCCGGCTGGAATTTCTTGAGTAGCTGCGCCGATGAGTTATAGGCTAGGGTTAGCGCGAGCGGCAGGAAGAGAAGTTTTTTCATTGGGCGAAAGTAACAGGCCAGAAATCAACTGCCGTGGCTTATTGGGTAGCTGGTGGGGGGCTTTCGTTATTCGTCAAACAGGTAGAATTAAATCTTCTTGCCATTCACTGGGGAGTGTTTTTAATTCCTGAGTTTGGCTATTGCTCATCCCCGAAAGCGCCCGCCTCGGTGGGTTGCCCGACGCTTAGAACGGGGGCACTGGCACAGGCGCAAAGTGTATACTTTTCAGAGGGGGGTAGGCAAAAAGTATACAGTCCCGAGTGTATACTTTTCGGGGGGGGGGGGGGCAAAAAGTATACAGTCCCAATTGTATACTTTTCAGGGGGGGGTGGGCAAAAAGTATACAGTCCCGGCACCGGAGTAGCTTTGCCGCGCATCGGGGCTTACCGTAGGGACGCCTATTGTCGTCCCTACGAAAGCGCACCTCCATCCTGAACCGGCACTAACTGTTTTTACCATGTCTGTTGCTACTGATGATTCTACTGTTCCGGCCAGTTTGTGGGAAGCGGCCCGCCGGAGTTTGGGGGTGCCGATACGGGCGTGGGCGCTGTATCTGGGGGTTAAGGTGGCGCAGGTGAGTCACCTCGAATTGGGGCGCCGCTCGGGGGCGGCTTTACTGGCGCGGGTGCTGCCTTTGCGGCCGGTGCTGCCGCCGCCGTGGGGCACTGGCCCGCCCACTGTGCCGCTGGAGCTGCCTTTACCGGTGGTGGCGCCGGTGGCCGCGCCGGTGCCGGTGCCCACTGGCGCGGCCCATCACGATCTGTTGCGGGCGCACCTGATGACCAGCCAAACCGCCGCTAACCTGCGCGCCGGGTTAATGGCCCGTCACCAACGGGTTGCCATTTTGGCCCGGCAGCGGGCAGCCGTGGACTTACTGATGCTGACCCCGGTGCCGCGCCCCGCCCACACGCAGCGGCTGCTAGAGGTGCTGCAACTGGAAATTGAAATCGCGACCGCCCCGAATGGCCCCCTCGATGCCGCCCGCCTCGCGCACGATATGCTTCGCCTGTGGTTGCTGGAAACCGAAGCGGCGGCCGTGGGGGCGTGGCTGGGAGTGCCGACCGGTTAACCAAACCCGGTATCCGGCAGAGTCATCCGGCAGCGCCAACCGCCAACTTCAAAATTGTAACCTATATTTGACGCGAGGATACACACACCCCTCACTATTTTTATCTGATGGCCTTTTCTGTAAACTTGTTGACCACCGCATCCGACTGTGATGTCGCTCTGGTTGACGCTCGTTCCGATAAGCGCGCCCTCGACCGGCGCGTTTATAATCTGGGCTACTCGGCGGAAGACGCGGTCGAAAACTCCGTTGAACGTGCCGCCGCTCTGGCTGCCGCCGACGCAGAAGTGACCGCTCTGACGAGCATCATCGGCACCCTCCCCGCCGGTGACCTCAAAGCCAAGCAGCAAACCGCCCTGCGGCGTGCCACCGACCGCCGCGACGAACTCGCTGACTCGCGGGTGAGTGGGCCTATCGCGACGCTCGCCCGTGAGCTTGACCTTGCGCAAGCACAGGCCGAGCTTGCCGTTGTGAATGCTTTTATTGCTGATGTAGAGGCCCGCAAAGCGGCCATCTAAACTGGTAGTTTAACTAAGCAAAAAAGCCCCCGGCCGTTTGGCCGGGGGCTTTTTTGATGTAATGGGGGTGTTACTGAATGTTGGGCCACATCGCCGCAATCGTACGACAAGAAGCTTTTACCTCATTCATGGTGGATATGTAAGCATTAGGCGCAAACGTGACCTCCCCCGCGAAGACGTCGATCAGCATACACGCGGCCGAATGCACATCGTCGGTCTTCTCGAACGAGCGGCGCAGACAATATTCCAATAGCGCCGCTGTGGGTTTGGCGCTTTGTTCATCGAAGGCGTAGTTGCGCGAAAAGTGGAGTTTGATAACGCCAATTTTTGGCTTCCTCTTCACGTTGAAACGCAGCAACACTTCGGGGCGAATATTCACCTTCACGCCCTCTATCTGGTGAACGGCTTGCGTAAACTCGTTCGGCAGCCCCGAAATGGCCTCACAACCATCGGGTAGGCGTATTTCCTCGGCCAGCCGCATGAAATGCTGGATGGCAGCCAGATTGTCGGCTTTCTTCGTTTTGGCTTGGTCGGTTTCGGCCTTACGGCGCTCTATCTGCTGACTGGCAGCGATCAACACTTCCGGGTCGCAGCCCGTGGTAAGGTATTTCACGATGGCCCGGCAAGCCGATTCATAGTGAGAACCCGCCCCGCCGCCGGGCTTCGGAAATTTTTGCTGCCGCAATAGGGTCTCGCGGCGGGTGTTCGTTGCGCTTAACCACTCGCCGAGCTTGTTGATCGGCATCTTCGGGTCTTTTACTTCTTTGCGCTTGTCTGTTGGCTTTACCATTATGGAAAGAGAAATTGAATTTCAAAACTAAGGAAGCTGATTTACAATCAGTTTAAGTATCTGCCCCTGATTGCTTCCTATATCCGCCGTTTGGCCTCTTCAAATAGGGTGGCGGCTTAGCTAATGCCAGCTCCCCCAGCCCCAACGGCCGGGGCGCTACCTAAAATCAGTGCCTCTACGTAGGCGCGGGCGGCGGCTTCTACTTCAGCGGCTTGACGGCGTAGGGTGGCGGCTTGGGTGCGAAATTGGCGCAAATCAGCTAGTAAAGCCTCTTGTTGAGCGGGTAAAGGAAGTGGGAAGCGTAACGCCAGCAAAGCGGGTTTGCTGATGTTCTTCATTGATGGCGACGTTCCGGTTGCTGCTTGCTCGATCTGTCGACGTACGGAATCCGTCTTCATCACTTCGGCCAAAAACCCCGGATGAATGAGAGATTCAGGCTGAAATACGACCCGAAAAATCTTATCGCACAATAGGAGTTTTGGACGAGTTACTTCCACCTGTGCGCAGGCGCCAACCAGCCGGAGAACATTGGCACGGCTGATGAGAACGTCGCCGTTTTTAATCTCTAAACTGGCTACGGGCGCCAAGTGTGGCGGTAGTGCTTTGTTCTCAGTGTCGTCGTAAGTACCAAAGGACACCGCACCAAGCTTCAATACGCCCCACTCTGAGGGTTCAGCAGGGCGTGGAAGACATTGGGGGCTCCATCCGTTAACTAGGTCTGCGATTACGTCACCGAGTTGAACGATTGGATAGCATTCGATGGCTGGCATGGATGCTCGTTCGTGCGTCCGAAAAGCAACCTCCACAGTCCAGCGAGTGGTTTCTGACCAGTGACCAACCCACATTTTGGGGGGCTTGGTGAAAGTAGTATGCAGTCCTAACCGCTCAGCTAGATAGGTACCGGGAGTAGCCTCCATTGCGGCGGCCTCCCCGCGCAACCGGACGGCTTCGGCTTCCCCAACCTCAGCGGCGGCTACCATCGCGGCTTGCTCAGGTAGTAGTGGAAGAGGAATGCGTAGGGTTTCGAGGGCCGACGGTTCAACTCGCTTCCGGCCGCTAGCGCCACTCACAAGCGCATTAATAAGGCGTCGGAAGGGGGCGCTGCGGAAAAGTAAGCGCACATAAGCTGGCGAAGCCACATCAGGCCGGATGCGGTACACGGGGTACTCAGAGCTAACCGTTGCGTTGGTCATTTCAAGCGGTACCAAGCCAATCGCGCCGTTACGGGCATCGATTTTTGAGTACACCACTGTCCCGGCGGGCGCCTCAAATAGTTGACCCAGAAAGCGCGCCTCGTAACCGGCGGGGTTACGGGGAGTTAGCGAACCATCGAATCTGATCGTAATTAATTGGTGATCCGTCACACGGTTATCCGTACGTAGCACGGGTATACGGTGGCGTATCAACGCTTCTGACAACGGCCGTAACGTCTCAGCGGGCCACTGCCAGACGACGGTTTGCACTGATTTCACATCCCACCGCGTCGTATCGCGCCAGCGGGCAACGGCCATTCGTCCGCGAACACTAGGAGCAATATTGATCATTCTGCGCTTGCGGCTTCGAGGGTGGCGGTATCGTCGTCGGCGTCGTCGGCTTCTACTTCCAGAGCCGCCGTAAAGGCATCCGCATCCTGCGCGAACGCTTGGTAATACCCCAAGGTGGTAGGGCCGTGGGTGGTTTCGTCCCAAGTGTCGTTGGGATAGAGTTCGTTTAGGTCCGCATCACCGGTAGCGGTGATGCCCACGCGTTCGGCTTCGTAGAGGAAAAAGGGGTAATCCAACTCTTGGCGGGTCAGGTTACGGGCCTCCTCGGTGATGGTGACGGCCAACTTGGCGAGGTAGGTTTTGCGGGCGGCCTGTTGGATTTTGACGGCCTCGCGGTCAGGGGGCGTCTGGGCGCGGGCCTCCGTGATGGCGTCGTCGAACTGCTGTTCCGCCTGTTCACGGGCGGGCTGGTGGTGGGCGGTACGGGCGGCGGTATGCTGCGCGAGGGTAGCGGCGTACTGGGTGGCTTCGGCGGCGGTGAATTTGCGCAGGAACAGGAGCGAACACTTCACGGTGGCGCCCGAGGCTTTGAACGTGTCGGGGGGCAGGCTGACTACGGCCATTAGCCGCGCGCGGTCTTCGCAGTAGCGCCGAACGTTGTCGAGCGAGGGGTTATTGAAAATGCTTTCGGGCAGCACTACGCCCAAACGCCCACCGGGCTTGAGCAAACGCAAGCACCGCTCAATGAACAGGATTTCGGTTTTCTGCTTGAGCAGACGCCGCCGCTCACCGGCATCGGCTTCACCCGAGGTACCCAAATCGAACAAGCTCACGATGGGCTTACCGGTAGCCGCTTCCAGCGCGGCGCGGGCGGCGCGGTAGGCGTCGCCGTAGCGGGTTTCGTAGTGGCGGCGGGTATCGTCGGGCAGGTTGATTTGGTCGGCGGTTACGAGAGACGTGGGTTCGACGGCGGCGCCGAAGGGCGGGTTGGTCAAGATCACGTCGAACCGGTCTTCGAAGATGCCGTTGACGTTGAGCAAACCATTATGATGATGCACGCCGCCGTGGCCGTCGCCGTGCATAATCATATTCATCTTAGAGGTGCGGGCCATCCGCTCGTTGGCGTCGGTGCCATAGAGGCAGTTATTCGCCAAGTGTTTCAGGCCGTCGTTTAGATTCTTTTGACTCGCCTCGAAGGCGGCGGTCAGGCGGCGGGCTTGTTCGGCTTCGGTCAGACCGGTTTCGGCCTCGATGGCGGTTTTAGCGGCGGCGTAGGCCGTATCTGCTTCGCGAAGCAACGCCTCGCGCACCCACTCAAAGGCCCGAATCAGAAAGCCCCCGGAGCCAGCGGCCGGGTCGAGGAGCACCTCACCGGGGCGCGGGTCGAGCAGGCGCACGATGAACTCCACGATGGGCCGGGGCGTGAAATACTGTCCCAGCTCTTGGCGGAAGGTGGTGCGTAGAAATCGCTCGAAGGCAATGCCTTTCACGTCTTCGCCGGTATCGGAGAGGTTATAAACCTGCAACTTCTCCACGATAGCGCGCGAGGTAGCGGGGCGCAGATTGATGCGGTCTTCGGGGGCGAAGAGGCGGTCGTGCGCGCGGGCCTTCTTGGTTTGGTCGAATAGGGTATTGATGGGGTCGTCGCTGATTTGCTGATCCAGCACTTCGAGGGTGAACAGGTTGCGGCGCGCGCGCTGCTGCCGCATCGCCCGCTCCACATGGACTTTCACGAACAGAATCTTGGCGATCTCATCGAAGGCTGCCGCCGGATCGAGGTGTTCGGAGTTGCGGATGATGTTGTGGCAGCTATGCAGCGTATCGGCGAACTCAGTTTCACGGAACGTGCGCAGCTTAGCAAGCAGCTTCTGAATATCCTTGTCCGAATCGGCGGCGTGGGGCAGGGCGCTGACTTCGCGGCGGTAGCCGGGAAATTTATCTCTCAGTACCTGCCAGTAGCGCGTTTCGCGGTGGTTGTGAGTGACGAAGAACAGCGCGCCGGTCTGGCGCGCATACAACTCGCCTTGCATATAATCCGCCTCCGAAATCGTTACGTTATCGGCTTTGCATTCGATAATCACGAAGGGCGCGCCTTGGGCTTGGCGCTCTTGCGCCGAGCGCCAGATGATAAAGTCAGCGCGGGCTTGCGCGCTACCCCGGCCGGTGGTGTTGACTTCCTCTTCGATTTGGTCAAGCTGATACCCGTACTCATTGACCAATGTCAGCAGGTACTCTTGCCGAACGGTTTCCTCGGGTGTCCGGTCAAGCCATTTCTTGCGGATGTGGGAGTAGATTTTGTTTTTGGCCGTGTCGAGCCGCAGTTCCAGCGGAGTATTCAGCGGTAAAGCAATTTGAGGCATTAGGTACGGTTTTCAGATTCTCCGCAAGTTACCGCCCGTGGTTCCTGCTACTGAATCCAAGCGCCCTTTGCCGTGTATACTTTTTGTACCCCCCCCTCCCAAAAGTATACACTCGGCCCTGTATACTTTTTGTACCCCCCCCCCACCAAAAGTATACACTCTGCTCTGTATACTTTTTGCCCCCCCCCCTCCCAAAAGTATACACTCCGCAAAGGCTTTCACGCCCTCACTCTGAAGATGCGGCCCGTCTTGGGTGCGGGCCAGAGGCCCGCGCATAGCCCGCACGGGGCAGAGCCCCGCGCGATTCCCGCGAGGTCGGAGTTTTATGTACCCGGCACCGCGACGATGCCGGATACGTCGGACGAGTACCCCGAAGGGGTTTCATCACAGGAGCCCGGGGTTGCCAGAGCGAAGCGACGGCTACCCCGGGTGTAGACCAAAGCCCCGCACAATACCAGCGCTCTAGATTCTCACCCCCAAGAAAAAAGCCCCACCGGAAATCCGGTGGGGCTTTTCATTGGATGGATGTGATGGATGGGGAGAATAGGTTAAATCTGTACTGCCGCTTACGCGAGGTAGGCGGCAGTGGTTACCTATTACTCGCGGACCAAGCGCTGGGTAGCGGACTGGCCGTCGAGGGTGGTGAGACGGATGAGGTAGGTGCCGACCGGGAGGGTCGTGACGTCGAGCGGACGTTCGGTGGTGGTGGCGTCAAGCTCGTGGCGCTGGACCACGCGGCCTACTGCATCGATGACCGTCAGCACGCTGCCGGTGGTGTTGCCCGTGAGGCGCACCGTGGCGGTGGTGGTGGCGGGGTTCGGCCAGACCGCGAAGGTCAGCGGAGCCGAATCACCGGTGAAGCGGACGGCGCGAACGTCGGAGTAGGTGAACGTGCCGTCTTGGTCAACCTGACGCAGACGGTAGTACACCGTGCCCGGCGTGCGGCCGATGCCCGCATCCACGTAGCCGTACTCGTGCGCGGCGCTGGTGGTGCCCGCGCCGATCACGCGGCCGATCTCGGTGAAGGTCCGGCCACCGTCGAGCGAGCGCTCGATCCCGAAGAAGGCGTTGTTGCGCTCCTGCGCGGTCAGCCAGTCGAGGACGGCGTCGGTGCGGCGCGGCTGGGCGTTGAAGCGCACCAGCTCAACCGGCAGCGGGTTGACGCCGATTTGCAGCGTGACCGTCGCGAGGTTCGTCCCGCTGAACTCGTCCACCGATTGCACCTGCATCACGTAGGTACCGGGCACGAGGAGCGCCGGGTCGGTGACGAAGAACTGGCCGGTGGTGGCGTTGAGGCCCACGCCGAGCGGCAGGGTCGAGGCGGGGACGAGCGTCACGGTACGGGTACCGGTGTCGGCTACGTTGGCGCCGGTGTACTCGCCGCCGTTCGCGTCGAAGAGGTTCGCAATCGGCTGGTTCGCCTGATACGGGTTCGGGCCACCGCCGACGGGCAGCGTCGTGTAGTACGAGTCGAGGTCGCGGCCGACCGGGATGGTGTACAGCGCCGGTAGGCTGACGGCCGTGGCGTTATCCGTCGTGGTGTACTGGAAGAACACGTTGCCGGTGAAGCCCGACGCGGGGTCGAACTGGAGCTGCGTGGCCTGCGTCGGGGTCAGCACCAGACCGGGGAAGTTGGTGGTGTTCAGCTCTACGCCGTTCACGTACAGCACGCCCTGGCTCGATGGCGGCAGCGCCACGAGGGTGTAGCGCAGGATGGTGCCGTCGGCATCGGCGCCGACGAGCGACGAGATGGCCCGTGGCCCCGTCGCGGTATTGCCGATTGGCTCCACGAGGTCGTTCACGATGTTCGTCGCCACCGGCCGCACGTTCGAGCGGGTGGTGGTGGCGGTGCCGCCGTTGTTACCGCCGTTGGTCTCGGTGGTGGTGGTAATCACGTTCGAGGTCACCGTCCAGCTCGTGCTGGCGGGGGCCGGGGTGAACGTAATCAGGTACGTCTGCTGACCGTTGGTGCCGGACGTCTGGAAGGCGTCGAGCGGCAGGGTCACCACGTTACCGGCTTGGGTGGCCCCGGCGGGCAGCACCACGTTGGTAGCACCGGCAGGGAGCGTAACCGTCGTCTGGACGGCGGCGGCGCTCGAAGGGCCGTTGTTGAGCGTCGTGACCG
The DNA here is from genome assembly GCA_031397815.1 of Hymenobacteraceae bacterium. Classification (GTDB taxonomy): domain Bacteria; phylum Bacteroidota; class Bacteroidia; order Cytophagales; family Hymenobacteraceae; genus JANNMJ01. The sequence goes on along the minus strand of JANNMJ010000078.1, from coordinate 26,482 downwards.
AGTAGGTCACCGGCTCGCCGGGCTGGGCGTTGGCAGGGCCAGCGACGCGGCTGATGACATCGGCGCGCGGCGAGATCGTGACCGAGGTGCTCTGCGTGTTGTTGGCGGGCACGTTGTCGCTGGTTGCGGACGAGACAATCGCGGTCGCGACGAGCGGGCCGGTGATCGGCGCGGGCAGTGTCACGGTGTACGTCACGGCTTGGTTGATATCGAGGGCCGTCGTCAGGACGGGCCACGTCACCAAGCCGCTCGCGGCGTCATAGGTACCACCGTTGCTGATGGTCAGGCTCGCTGCCGTCAGGCCCGAAGGCAGGGCCAAGCGTGGCGCCGTGCCGTTAGCCGCACCCGCGCCGTTGTTGGTGAAGACGGCGGTGTACGTCAGCGACTGCGCCGGGGTGGCGGTGGTCACCGGGGTGCCGCCGCTCGCGACGGTCACCGTCGCGCTGAGGTCGGCGATGGCGTCGGTTGGGGCCGATGCGAGGGTGGTCGTGATGGCGAAGTTGTTCGTCAGGTTCCGGTCGTTGGTGGCGGCTGTGACGGTGGCGTTCGCCGTCGGCACCAAGCGCGCCACATCCGGCATCACCACCGTGAACGCCGTGGCGCTGGAAGCACCGGCGGGCAGGTTCGCGAGGGTCGGCAGGGTCAGCACGCCGGTAGCGGCGGTGTAAGTGGCCCCGGCGGGCAGGTTGACGAGCACCAGATTGCGCGGGAGCTGCACGATAGGCGTGGTCGAGCCAGCAACCGACGGGCCGTTGTTCAACGTCGTGACGACGTACGTGACCGGCGAGTTGATCACCCCCGTAGCCGGACCGCTGATGGTGATGGTCACATCGGCAGCGGGCGATAGCGTGGTGGTAGCCGTGGCGATGTTGTTCGTGTAGAGCGATTCGGTCGTTTCGCTCGCCACGTTAGCCACGGCGCGGAGCGTCGTGATATCGGCCGGAGCCGTCAGGGCGATGGCGTAGGATTGTGACGCGCCCACGGCGAGGTTCGTGATGACCGGCAGCGTCACCAGTCCGGTAGTGCTGCTGTAAGTACCGCCGCCGGTTACGGTCACGCCGGTCAGGTTCGGCGCGAGCTGCACCGTCTGGTCGAGGTTACGGGCCGGTAGGCCGGAGAGGTTGGTGGTGGTCACGACGTACACGAGCGGGTCACCGGCGTTGACGGCCGTTGGCGCTGCCAGCGAGATCGAGAGGTCGACGCGGGGGAATACGTCGATTCGGGTCGACATAAAGTTGTTCCCCGACACCACGTCGTGGGTCGTCGAGTTCACCACCGCCGCCGCGAGGACGGGGCCGCTCATCGGCGCCAGCAGCGTGGCCGTGTATGAGTAGCGGTCACCGGCGGGCATCGGGCCGTTCGGGCGGTTGAGGGCCGCGAACGTCAGCATACCGGTGGCAGCATCGTAGGTACCGCCGCCGAGGTTGGTGAAGGTCAGGCCGGGGTTCATCTGCACCGAAACCTGCACGCCGAGCGCGCCGTCCGGGCCGAGGTTCCCCGTGCCGATGAGGATATCGACCGGCGTGCCCGGTGCCACATAGTACGCCGAGGCGTCGATGGTCACGAACGGGTTCGTCTGCTCGGTACCGGCCGGGGTGATGGTGATGGCGGCAGCCGAAGCCGAGTTGTTCACGGTGTTGATATCACCGGCGCCGGTGGTGTTCGGCGTGACGCGGGCCGTGGCCGTGAAGCCGGTGGCCGGAGCATCGAACGAGATCGTGTTCACCTGCTGCTGACCCGGTGCGAGGTTGTTCACCGTCGGGAAGGTCACCACGCCGTTGGCGGCGTTGTACGTACCGCCGTTCGTGACGAACACCTGCGCCAAGTTTGCTGGGAGCTGCACCGTCTGCACCACGCTCTGACCGGCCGAAGCCGAGATGGCGTTGTTCGCCGTCACGACAGAGAAGGTCACTTGGTTACCGGCCATTGCGCTGGTCGGGCCGCTGATGGTGGTCAGCAGATCGAAGCGTGGGCTGACCGTCAGGCTCACGGTAGACGTGTTGTTCGCGGGCACCCCGTCGAGGGCGGCGTGGGTCACGTTGGCGGTTACCGCCAGCGGGCCGGAGCCGGGCGCCGGGAAGGTCACTGTGTTCGAAGCACTGCCGCTCACCGCTTGCGAGGCGAGTGCCGGGAACGTCACGATGCCGGTGGTCACGTTATAAGTAGCGCCGCCCGGGAAGGTGATGACCGACCCGCTCAGCATACCCGCCTGACCGTTCACGAACACATCGGTTACGCCGAGGCTTGGCCGCACATCCACGGTTTGCACCACGTTGTAAGCCGCGTTCGGGCCGTTGTTGGTGGTCTGAACGGTGATGGTTTGCGGCTGACCAGCGATGATGGTGCTGCCGTTCGTCGGCGACGTGATGGCGGTCTGCACATCGGTCGCCGGGGCTTGCACCGTGACGGCAATCAGCGCCGGGTTCGACGTTGCGTTATTGTTGTCCTGCACCGTGTAGGTGGTGGTGGCGGTTCCGACGAAGCCCACCGCTGGGGTGAACGTCAGGTTACCGAGCGCATCGACCACGAAGGTGTTGCCGGACGCATCGGTGAACGAGCGCGGCGTGCCGGGCGCCGAGCCGGTCAGGATGGCCGTGCCGGGTACAATCACGCCGTCGCCGTCGTTGTCGTTGGCTGTGATAGAGAACGTAATCGGCGTGGCGGGCGGCGTGTTCTGCAAGTCGGCGTTCGCGACCGGCGGCAGGTTACACGTACCGAAGTACACATCGTCGATACCGAGGTCGTTGCCGCCCCGGTCGGTCGTCAGGTTCCGAATCTCGAAGACCGCCGTCGTGTTCGCTCCGGAATACCAGATATCAGAGAAGCGAATCCAGTTCGAGGGGGCGCTTCCGCGTGGCGGAATCGTCACAGTACCCGAAGTGGATTGGCCGTTGATGACGAAGCCAATCACCGGCGTGGCGCCCCCGGCAACCAGCAGATTCTGGAAGTACGCCGAGAACGTGTAGTAGCGGTTCGGCTGCACGACCACCGTCTGCGAGTACTGCACCTGAATATCAGGCGAGGCATTGATCGCGAGGAAGCGGTCACCCGCGCCCCCCCGGCCGCCACCCGAGAACGACGGATGGTACGCCAGTGGGTCGGCGGTTATGGCGTAGGTGTTCTCCGGAACGAGCGAGCCGCCCGGTGCTACGTAGTTGTACTGCGTGGTGAAGCCGAAGCCGTTCGCGCCCGTGCCGGGCACGGTACCGGAGTTGAAGTCGGAGTTCGCGAGCAGGTTCAGGCCGGTGCCCGACGCGCAAGCCGTGGCCGGGTTGTACACCCGCACGTTCACGATGCCCGTCGCGCAGAGCGGCGGCGAAGCACCGTCGCAGACCGAGTATGAGAACTGATCCGGGCCGAGGTAGCCAGTAGCAGGCGTGTAAGTGTATTGGCCGTTTGGCTGCATCACCACCGTACCGTGCGCTGGCGCCACCACGAGGGTGGTGCTGACGGTGAGCGGGTCGCCGTCAGGGTCGGTATCGTTCAGGCGGACGTTGCCGCTGGTGGTAGTGTTGAGCGGAACGTCGTTTTGGTCGGCGTTCGCAGTCGGCGCTTGGTTCGTCACCGGGATCGTGTAGATCGCGGTGTTCGAGCTCAGGTTGTCGTTGTCGGTCGCGCGGTACGTGAACGTGATGTTGCCGTACTGGCTGCGCGCCGGGTCGAAGGAAAGCTGCGTCGCCTGCGTCGGCGTCAGCACCAAGCCGGGGAAGTTGGTCACGTTCAGCTCCACGCCGTTCACGTAGAGCAGGCCTTGCCCGGCAGTCGGCAGCGTCAGGACGGTGTACGACGATACGACGCCGTCGGCATCAGTTGCCACGAGCGGCAGGATAGCCGTAGCCGCAGCCGTGTACGACATGCTCGGCGCGTTCGTCACGTTCTGCGCCACCGGCGGGGTGATGCCCGTCGAGATGCGGGTCGTGACGTTCGCGGCGGCTTGGCTACCGTTGTTGCTGGTCACGTCGGAGTCGGTGGTGCTGGCCGTGCTGGCCGCCTGCCCCGTCACCGTCAGTACGCCCAGACCGCCGACGTTCATCGTCACGGTGTTGATGATGCTGCCGCCGAGGGCGAGCGTCGCCGTCGGGTTGAACGTCACCAGACCGGTGAGGGCGTTGTAGGTACCGTTCGTCACGGTGACTGCCGTAGCCGGCAGGTTCGGCGCGAGCTGGATGGTCTGCACCACGTTGGTGGCGGCCGCCGTGCTCAGCGTAGCCGGGTTGGTGGTGGTGACGGTGTACGTGAACGATTGGTTGTTCGACACCGCTGCCGGGCCGCTGATGACGGTCACGAGATCCGGACCGGCACCGCCGGCGCAAAGCGCGCTGTTCGGCACAATCTGGCGGCTGATGCCAGCCGCCACGTTCTCCCATTCCCACGTAAACAAGTTACCACCGGCGTCTTCACCGAAGTAAAGCAGGACGTTGTGCAGGCCCGCCGTCAGAGTCACCGAAGCCGAAGCCTGAGTGGAGCCGTGACGACCGAAGTTCTTCACCAAGGCGTTGCCGGTGGTGCCGGGCGTCGGGGCCAAAGCGGCGCCGTCGATGTACATCGCCGAGGCGTCGTCGGAAGTCGTGTAGAACGTGTAGGTGCCGGTGGTCGGGATGTAGATCGACCCACGGAACCGGGCGCTGTACGTGTTCGGGTCAGCCACGGAACCCGTAGCCGCGCCGCTCGTCACGAGGTCGCCCCACGAGTTGTTCGCTGGGAAATTGACCGTCGGCTCGGTGCGCGAAAGCTGCGCCGCGTTGCCGAAGAAAGCCGTCTGGTAGTTCGGCGTATCCTCGAAGTAGCCGAGGTAATACTGCGTGAACAAGCCGCTGCTGCTGCCGCTGCCCGAGTACGAGATGCCGCAGCCCGAAGGCGCCGTGCTGGTCACCGGCACCGTCAGGGCGGCGGTGTTGTTGGCGGTCGCGCCGTTTTCGTTGGTCGTAGTAGAAGTGGCCGAGGTTACGGCGATGGAAGCCGTCAGCGGCACCCGCGTAATCGTAATCGTCGAGCTCAGGTTAGCGCCGCTGTTGAGCGTGCCGGTGTTGCCGTACGTCACGATACCGGTGGTATTGTCGTACGTGCCACCGTTGGTCACGATCACGTTCGCCGCGCCCAAACCGGCGGGCAGCGTCACTTGGCGCGTCACCGTCGAAGCGGTGTTCGGGCCGTTGTTCACGAACCCAATCGTCAGCACCAACGAGCTACCGGCGTTCACCGGGCTAACAGATGGCGTAATGGTGGTAGCCACATTGGCCACCGCGCTCAGCGGAATCGAGTAAGTAGCGGCAGTGGAAGCCAGCCCGTTGTTATCGGTCGCGGTGTAGGTGAACGTGGCCGTCGTGGTCGAGCCGCTCAGCGGCGTGAACGTCAGCAGCGCCAGCCCGGCGGGCGTGTTCGGAATAACCGTCGAGCCGATGTTGCCCGTCGTCAGGGTCACGCCGTTGTAGGCGAGCGTGCCGGCGGCGGGCAGCGTGGCAATCAGGAACGAGCTGATGGTGCCGTCGGGGTCGGAACCGCTCAGGTTGGCGTTGAGCACCGTGGCGCCGCTGGTGTTCGGCAGCGTCACGTTGGTCACGGCGTTGGCCGTCGGACGGGCATTGACCCGCAGCGGAACCGTCGCCGAGTTCGGAGCCGCATCGACACCCTGACTGGTGCTGGTGCCCACGTTGCTCAGCACGCTCACGTTGCCGCTCGTAGCCGAGGCGGTGAACGCGAACGTGGCGGTGCTCGTAGCACCCGCGTTCAGCGTTGTGAGCACGGGGAAGGTCAGCACCCGCGAGGTGGAGTTATAAGAGCCACCGGAAGCCGTCACCTGACCGGCCGTCATCGTCGAGCCGACCGGCAGCGTCACCGTACGCGTCACGCCCGCCGCCTGGCTCGGACCGTTGTTCGTGTACGTCACCGTGTAGGTGCTCGTGGCGGTGCTCGGGTTCACCACCGTCGGCGAAACCGTGAACGCGGTGGTTACGTCAGCAATCGGCGTGATGGCCGTCGAGACGTTCGCGTTCGCCGCCGTGCCGTTGTTGTTGGCGGCGGTCGGGTCGGTGGTGGTGCTGGTGTTAGCCGCCTGACCCGTCACTGGGCCGGAGGCCGGGGCGATGTAGCTCACGCTGTTCGTCACCGAAGTGCCGCTGTTGAGCGTGCCGGTGGTGGCGAACGTGACCACGCCAGTCGTCGGGTTGTAGCTGGCGCCGGATGGCAGCGTCAGGCTCGCCAACGGCAGCGCCGGAGCGATAGTGATGGTCGGCGCCACACCCGTAGCCGTGCTCGGGCCGTTGTTGAGGGTGGTGGCGGTGTACGTGACCGTCGAGCCAGCGGCAGCCGTGGTCGGGCCGCTGATGGTCGTCACCAAATCCGTCGACAGCGAAATCACCGTGGTGATGTTGGCCGCCACTGCGGAACCGTCGTTGTTGGCAGTGTTGGTATCGAAGGTGGTGGTCGTGCTCGCCGCCTGACCCGTGATGGTGCCACCGGCCGCTGGGGCCACGTAGCTCACGGTGTTCGTCAGGGTAGCGCCGCTGTTGAGGGTGGCGGTGGTCGCGAAGGTCACGACGCCGGTGGTCGGGTTGTAGCTGGCGCCGGATGGCAGCGTCAGGCTCGCCAATGGCAGCGCGGGCGCGATGGTGATCGTCGGCACCACCGTGTTAGCCACTCCGGAGCCACTGTTCACCGTGCTGACCGTATAGGTCACCGTTGAACCGGCGGCGGCGGTGGTCGGGCCGCTTACGGTCGTCACCAAATCCACGGAAGCACCCACTTGCAGCGAGTACACCGCGAGCGGCGCATCGGAATCGAGGTTGAGCGCGTCGGTCGCTTTGTAAGTGAACGTCACGGGGCCGCTGTAGGCGCCGTTCGGGTCGAACTGAAGCTGCGCGGCTTGTGCTTCCGTGAGCACGAGGCCGGGGAAGTTGGTGGTATTCAGCACGACGCCGTTCACGAGGAAAATCCCCTGTGAAGCCGGTGGCAGCGCCTGAATGGTGAACGTGATGGCGCTGCCTTCGGGGTCAGACCCCGAGAGCGGCAGCACGGCCGTAGCGGCGGCGTTACTCGAAATCGGCGCCGTGTTCGTCACGTCCTGCACCACGGGTGGGCGGTTGTAACGCGTCAGCACGTTGGCGTTGGGCGCCGTACCGTCGTTGTTGCCGGGAAGCAGGTCGAGCTGGATTGCCGTTGCCGTGGACGTGCCGGTCACATCCTGACGGAATGGGAACGTGTACGTGATCGAGCGGGTGACGAATATGCCGGGAGCGAGCGTCGGAATCAGCGGGAACGTGACGATGCCGGTTACCGGATCGTAGGTGGCGCCGACGGGCAGCGTAACCGAACCGGCCGGGAGATTCGGCGCGAGCGTGATGAACGACTCTACGCCGGTTGCATTGCTCGGCCCGAGGTTGCGAACCGTAATCGTGTAGGTAACGGCTTCGTTGGTGGAAGCGATGGTTGGGCCGGTGATGCTGGTCGCAACGTCCGCCGTGCAGCTCGTCGCCGAGATGACGTTCGGCGCATCCGCCTGCGTAACCGTGAAGAGCGCCTGCCCGCTCGCCGCCGTACCCGTACCGGAACCATACGCGATGGTGCCGAACGTGGTGCCGTTGGCGCCGGAGCTGAGGTTGCTGGTCGCGCTGATCGGTGAGGAAGTGTACGCGACACCGCCTGCGCCCGAGCCACCCGGGCCGTGCGGCGAGTCGCCGCCGGTGTTCGAGCCACCGGCGCCGCCGCGTGCCAATACAGTGACCGTCGTGAGGGCGCTGTTCGAGAGGAACAATACGCTACCCCCGGCCCCGCCGCCACCCGAAGCGTCGTTGAGTGGCACATACGTCATGTCATCGCCGCTGACATCGATGGTACCCGTGCCGGTTACGCTCGTGGCCCGCGCAATGACGATACCGCCACCCGCCGCGCCCGACGAGGCAAAACCCGCCCCCGGGCCACCCGCTACTGTTGTGCCGTTGTTCGTGGAGCCCGCGCCGCCGCCGCCGCCCATAATCAGGCGGGCCGGCGAAGCAGCCGTGAAGTCAGCCCCGCCGAAGCCGCCGACTTGCAGGTTCGAGTTCCAAGTGTTGCCGCCCGTGCCGCCGAAACCAGCGTTCGAGCCGCCGCCCCCGCCGGAGTTCTCGGAATTGGATCCCGTACTACCATCTGTGCCACCGCCACCGGCGTTACCCGGTGCGCCGCGCCCGAAGTCGCCGTCGGGGTAGCCGTCGGTGAGGGCGGCTGGGAGCAGCCCCGCCGTGCGGGTATCGACAAGCGCACCGCCGTTGTTGATGTACCGGGGCGTACCCGCGATGCCTTCGCCTTTGCTGGCGTTGGTGGTATTGGCGTTCGACGTGCGGTAATCCTGGTTCGTCAGCCCGGCCGTACCAGAGCCGCCCAATTGGATGCCCGCGCCGCCCCGGAAGCCTTTGCCTTTACCATTGATCTTGAAAGTGCCCATCGCGATGCGGTTGGCCACGTCAAGCGGCAGCACCCCGCCCACGCGCCCGTTCCAGGCAGGCATCGTGAGGTCGGCGCCGAGCGTGAGGTTCAGGTACTGCGGAATCCGAATGATCTGGTACCGCTGCTGACCGTTGGTGGTCGTCGCGTCGGCGTCGGTGTACGTGAACACGAGCGGGCCGCTCAACGTCAGCGTACCACCCGTGAGGGGCACGCTGCTCGCGGCGATCACGTACTCGTACTGACCGGCCGTGAACGTGCTGGTGAGGTTACCGCTGGCGCGCCCCGACAGGATGCCGTCGCCGTAGGAGTTCGAGTTCGAGAAGTCGATGGCCGCGCCCTGCATCTGCATCACGAGGAGCAGGTCGCCGGCGGCAATCGGCGTCGTGCCGATCTGCGCGGCGCCCATCACGATGGCCGTCGAGTTGGCAGCGGCCGTGAGGGTGCCGGGGAAATAGGTGTTCAGGATCGACGTGGCCGTCGTCGTGATGCTCCCATCCTGACCCGGCGAGGCGCATTGGAGCTGCGCCACCAGCGCGTTCACGGTGGTGGTGATGTTCGCCGGAGGCAATGAGCCGTTGTTGTTGGCCACCACGGGGTCGCCGTTGGCCGTGGTGGCGGTACCAGCGGCCACGCCGCTGAGGCTGCCCGCCGCCAAGCCCGGCAACCGGACGAGGTACGCCAGCGAACCGCCTTTCACGAGGGTAGCCGTCGTTGGGAACGTCACGATACCGGTGGTGCTGCTGTAGCTACCGCCGTTCGGCAGCACCACGCCCACCAAGCCGGTCGGCAGGGTCAGCGTCGGCGTAATGCCGGTCGCGGTCGATGGGCCTTCGTTCCCCACCGATACCAGATACGTGATGCGCTCGTTCGGCGCAATCACCGTCGGGCCGCTCACCGATACCGTTACGTCGGCCACCTGCGTGGGGGTGGTGGTGAGGTTGGCGGCCGGCAACGAGCCATTGTTGTTCGTCGCAACCGGATCGAAGCTCGAAGCCGTAGCACTCGCGATACCGGTCGCCCCGGCATCCGGCAGCGCAAACGACACGTTGTAGCTCGTCGAGTTGTTCGCGTTCAGCGTCCCGATGGTCGGCCAGGTGCCGATGCCCGTCGCCGGGTCATACGTCCCCTGCCGCGAGAAGCTCACCCCCAGCAAGCCAATCGGCAGCTGAATCGTCGGCACCACATTGGTCGCCGCCGTCGAGCTGAGGTTGCTGTTGGCGACCGTAACAGTATAGTACACGATAGAGCCGCTCGGCGCCGAGGTCGGTCCCGAAATCGTAGCAATCACATCAGCCCCAGCCGCCAGAATCGGCGTCGTGACATTCGCGTTCGCCTGCGAGCCGTTGTTGTTGGGCGGGTTGGTATCCGAAGAAGCCGCCGTGCTGGCGCCCTGCCCCGTGAGGTTCACGCCGCTGGCCGTCCCGGCGGGCACCGTAATGGTCACGGCGAATTGCTGCTGACTGCCGTTCGTAAGCGTCGCGATGGTCGCGAACGTCACCGCGCCGGTCGTGGCATTATACGTAGCGCCGCCGGGCAGCGTCAGGTCCGCCAAAGCGGGCGGGCTGCCGGCGAGGCTCAGCGTGAGGGTCGGCACGAGGGTGCTGGCGGTGTTGCCGGCGTTGTTCCGCACGGTGAGCGTGTACGTTACGGTGCCGCCCGGCGCCACAGCACCCGTGATCGACTGTGCAAGCGTCGTAATTACATCCCCCGCCGCGTTGATGGTCGTCGTGACGTTGGCCGCCGTCGCCGAGCCGTTGTTGTTGGTCGCGTTCAGGTCGGTGGTGGCGCTCGTAGCCGCCACCTGCGCGGTAGCGAGCGTCCCGGCCGGCGTGGTGTTCGACGAAGCGAACGTGACGGCGTACGTCTGGGTAGCGCCGTTGTTGAGCGAGGCGAGCGTAGCGAACGTCACGACGCCGGTGGTGGGATTATAGGAAGCGCCGCCGGGCAGCGTCAGCGAAGCCAAGGCCGGAGGCGTACCGCCGACACTCAGCGTCAGGGTAGGCACGATGCCGGTGGCCGTACCGCCGCCGTTGTTCCGAATAGTCGAGGTGTACGTCACGCTCGACCCGGCACTGATCGTGGCGTTGTTCTGCACCACGGTCGCCTGAATGTCGGCCGTGTTGATGGTGATCGTGGAATTGGCGTTGGCCGCCGAACCGTCGTTGTTGGCGGGCGTACCGTCGGCCGCAGCAGAAGTACTCGCAGCCTGACCCGTGACGGTCCCCGTAGCGGGTGCCACGAAAACGACCGTATTCGTCTGGTTCGAGCCGCTCGTAATGCTCGTCGAGTTGAACGTCACCAGCCCGTTGGCGGGGTTATACGTACCGTTCGTCACGGTAACGCTACCGGCAGGCAGGAACGGGGTCAATTGAATCGTGACAACCACCCCCGTCGCCGTGCTCGGGCCGCCGTTGTTGGTGGTGGCCGTGAGGGTGACGTTCTGGCCCGAGTTGGCGGTCGCGGTCGTTGGCGAGAGCGTCGTGGCGAGGTTCGCCGTCGCGCTGATGGTCGTCGTTACGTTGGCGTTCGTCGCGGTGCCGTCGTTGTTGGCGGGCGTGCCGTCGGTAGCCGTGGTCGTGCTGGAGGCTCGGCCGGTTACCGTGCCCGAGGCCGGGGCGGTTACGGTCACGGTGCGCACCAGCGCGTTACCCGCGCCCGTGGCTTGCGACGTGACGGTGTTGAACGTCAGAACGCCAGTGCCCTGAATGTAGGTGCCGCCCGTATACGATAGGCTGCCCGCCGGGAAGTTCGCCGGAAATTGAATCCGGATAATGACGTTCGACGCCGTGGAAGGGCCGTTGTTCGTGGTGGTCGCAGTGTAGACGAACGTACTACCGGCCGCTGCCGTGGTCGGCCCGCTGAGGGTCGTCGCCAAATCGGCGAGCGTCGTAATCGTCGTGGTTACGTTGGCGGCGGCGGCGGTGCCGTCGTTGTTGCTCGCCGTGTTGTCGGTCGTGCTAGCGGTGCTTCGCGCTCTGACCGCCAGGGTGCCGCTGTTCGGCAGCACCACGTTTACGGTGTAAGTAGCGGTCTGCCCGTTCGTCAGGTTGCTGGCATTCCAGGTCACCACGCCGGTCGTCGGGTTATAGGTACCGTTGGTGACCGTAACCGAGCCCGACGGCTGCGGCGCCGTCAGGGTAAGAGTAGCGACGGAATTGCTCGCCGCCGAAGGACCGTTGTTCGTTGACGTGACCGTGTAGGTAACGGTTTGGCCGCCCGTGCCGGTGGTTGGTCCGGCCACGGTGGTCGCCACATTGGCCTGCGCCGTAACCACCGTGGTTACGTTGGCCGCAGCGGCAGAGCCGTCGTTGTCCGCCGCGTCCGGGTCAGTGGTAGTAGCGGTGTTTTTCGCCTGACCCGACAGGGTCGCTCCCGCGCCGAGCACGATTTGCACGGCGTTCGTAACGTTACCACCCGACGCAATCGACGAAGTAGCGAACGTCACCACCCCGGTCCCGGGGTTGTAACTCGCCCCCGACGGGAGCGTCAGGTTAGCGAGTGGCTGCGCGGGTGCCAGCGTCAGCGTGGGCACCACGCCTGCCGCCGTAGAAGGCCCGGCGTTCGTGGAAGTCACCGTATAAGTAATCGTCGAACCCGCCGATGCCGTCGTCGGCCCCGTAATGTTCGACGTCACATCCGCGCTCGTCTGCACCGTCACGGTGTTGATCGCGGCGGCGTTCGTGCCGTTGTTATTGTTCGCGTTTACCTCGTTGGCGGCATCCGTCGTGTTGGTGCTGGCCGCCGAGCCGCTTACCGTCATCACCGTGCCGGCTGGCGTAGTGGAAGGCACCGTCGCGACCACCGTGAACTGCTGCTGATTCGGGCTCTGCGTGCTGTTCAGCAGCGTTCCGAGGGCCATACTCGCGACGCCGGTCGCGTAATTTCCCGTGCCTCCCAGGGGAGCAACCGGAGTAACGGTTACCGTCGTCGGCACTACACCGGCAAAAGTCAGCCGTCCCGTTACCGTCCGCGACCGGTTCGTGTTCGCGTTCCCGCCCCCCCCCGCAATGTTGCGCACGGTTACGGTGTACGTGATCTGGTTTCCGGCAATTACAGTAGTGGCTCCGGAAGGCGTAATAGTTACTTCCAGGTTCGGAGCCTGTGCCCAAGCAAGTGCCGGAAACAGCACCAATAGGGCACAATAAAGACTTCGGAGGAGAGATGGACCCATTGAAGTGAGAGGAGATGGAGAAACAAAATCAGGGTTTGGTGATAGTTAAAATCACCAATTGAAGCTGGGGTAGCCACGCCCGCTTCGGCAAACGCCTGCTCATCATAAGCAGGGCGTTTGGTCAGAAATGCCGACAAAGGTACGTTTAGAAATAGTACATACCCTTGAAGCTGGTAGATAATAACTGCGTAACCTTCAAGGCTTACCCCATAAGCTAACGCAACCGCAAAGGTACAAGCACACCATACTTGCAAAAACCTATACAAGATGAACTGCAACTTTTGCGAGTTGAACAACACAAAAACGGTGTTGAACTACAATAGCGTAAAAACAGAGAGATTCAGTTCGAATCCACGATATAACTGCTCCAGCACGTCTGTCACTTACATGGCGGCTGTTTTTGATATTGTATTTTACCGGTAATGCCCCACTCGCTTACAGTTCACATCCGGGAAACGCCACCCTGAAACCTTCAAACGCCACCCTGATACTTTCAAACGCCACCCTGATACTTTCAAACGCCACCCTGATACTTTCAAACGCCACCCTGATACCGTTTCTCGTTTTTAACAGCCTCACAAACGTCACCTTGATACTTACAAACGCCACCTTGATACTTACAAACACCACCTTGATACTTACAAACACCACCCTGATACCGTTTCTCGTTTTTAACAACCTCACAAACGCCACCTTGATACTTTCAAACGTCACCTTGATACTTTCAAACGCCACCCTGATACTCACAAACCCCACCTTGATACTTTCAAGCTAACCCTTGATAATCGCAGCCCCTATTTCGGTTTTTTTCTCTCAATTCAATACCACCACCACCACTCCCTTGATTACAACAATCGTCATCCCCATAGCGCCGAGTACATCGCCGTCTGCCTCCCCCCCCCCTTATCCCCTGATACCGTGCGGTGGGATGAGTAAGAGTACGAAAGGGGCTCCTGTGTATTCAAACCGAAACGATTCTACTCCCCTGAATAGCCACCGTTTCCAAGCAAAACTCTTTCCCCGCCCTCTACCTTAGTTCAATCTATAGTCGCGACACCTTCGCAATGAGCTTCGATCACTACATCACCATCACCCCCGGCATTCGCAATGGGAAGCCGTATTTGACGGGCACCCGCATCACGGTGTACGACGTGCTCAACTACTTAGCAGGCGGAATGACCGAGCCGGAGCTAATCGAAGAGTTTCCCACCCTGCGCACCGAACACGTCCGCGCGGTACAGGCCTTCGCGGCTGATCTACTGTGAAGAAACTCTTCGCAGCTCTCCTGGTAGTGGCTCTTATAGTAGTGCTAGCTGCTAGAACCTTCACCTCTCCCTCGGATCCAATCCCATTCGAGGCGCTACCCACAGCGGTAAAACGTGAGCTTATTTCGCTTAAAGACAGCTTGGTCGTAAACGTAAGCTTTGCCTACTACAATAAGGCGCAACGTTGCAAAAAGAAGATTATAGCTCATAACTACTTCTTCTGGTCGTATCTGTCAATTGAACGTTGCGATGGTACCACACACAACATTATTGGGTCTGATAGTGCGCTCAGATTCTTCATTGAGCACCAGGGAGTAATATATTCCCCTTATCGAGGATGGGGGTTTGGCTTCAATGATGAAACCAAGTTCAGAGAAGTTGTTGACTTACGCCGGTCGCGCTTTCAGGTCTTTGAAGTGTATTAAGCGGTCAACTAAAAGTTATCGAGGATTTTGTCATTGCGAGGAGGAGGCTTTGCGACGACGTGGCAATCCTCGTTGCACCGGGAACGCGGCTGAGCAAACGTCCCTATCCGACGAGGATTGCTTCGTTCCTCGCAATGACAAATTCGGAAGAATTTTCGGTCAACCGCTTAGCAGCTGGCTATCCTAGCAATCCTAGACTGAGGTAGCTCAGCACCGACAAAAAAAGCCCCCGGCCTTTCACAAGACCGGGGGCTTTCGCATAACAACAGGGTAAGCTCAATCAGACTTTGATCTCTACCTCCACGCCGCTTGGCAGCTCAAGCTTCATCAGCGCGTCCACCGTCTTAGACGAGGTCGAGTAGATGTCGATCAAACGCTTGTAGGTGCAGAGCTGGAATTGCTCCCGCGCCTTCTTGTTGACGTGCGGCGAGCGCAACACCGTGATTTTTTCTTTTTCCGTAGGCAATGGAATCGGACCGCTTACCACGGCACCGGTCGATTTCACGGCCTTCACAATTTTTTCCGAAGACTTGTCCACCAAGTTATGGTCGAACGACTTCAGTTTGATGCGAATTTTCTGGTTCATTGCTGAATGAGCGAAGCGCGGGCGGTTCCCACGCCGAAAGTTACGATGTTCCGAAGAAAGCAAACCCCGGCCAGACCAAGAATGGCCCGGTCGGGGTGTACTAAAATTTATTTGTTGCCTTTGATCTTAGCGATGATGCCTTCCGCGAGGTTGGATGGCACCTGCTCGTAGTGCGAGAAGGTCAGGGAAGCCGAAGCGCGGCCCGACGACAGCGTCCGCAGCGTCGTGACGTAGCCGAACAGCTCCGACAGCGGCACATCAGCCTTGATGACCTGTGCGCCCGCCTTCGTGTCCATGCCCTTCATGATACCCCGACGGCGGTTCAAATCGCCCGTCACCGGACCCGTGTACTCATCCGGCGATACCACTTCCACGGCCATGATCGGCTCCAGCAATTTCGGACCGCATTTCACGGCCGCATCGCGGTAGCCAATCTTCGCCGCCAATTCGAACGACAGGGCGTCCGAGTCAACGTCGTGGAAAGCACCGTGGTAGATGCGCACGCGCATCGAGTCCATCGGGAAGCCGGCGAGAACGCCCGTCTTCATTGCTTCCTCAAAGCCCTTCTGGATCGGCGAGATGAATTCCTTCGGAATCACACCACCCACGATGCCGTTGACGAACTCCAGACCTGGTTTCTCCGGCTCGGTTTCTTTCGGCCCGATCTCAAACAGGATCTTAGCGAATTTACCGCGACCACCCGTCTGCTTCTTGTAGACTTCCTCGTGCTCGATCTTCTTGGTAATCATCTCCTTGTACGCCACCTGCGGCGCACCTTGGTTGATTTCTACCTTGAATTCGCGACGCATCCGGTCGATGATGATCTCCAGGTGAAGCTCGCCCATCCCGCGCAATACGGTTTGGCCGGTCTCCGGGTCGGTGTTGACCACCAACGTCGGGTCTTCCTCGACGAGCTTGGCGATCGCCATACCCATCTTGTCCATGTCGGCCTGCGTCTTCGGCTCGATCGCGTAGCCGATAACTGGCTCCGGGAACGACATCGATTCGAGGACGATGCGCGACTTCTCGTCGGTCAGCGTGTCACCCGTCTTGATGTCTTTGAAGCCCACACCAGCCGCGATATCACCCGCCTGAATCTTGTCGATTGGGTTCTGCTTGTTGGAGTGCATCTGCATCAGACGCGAGATGCGCTCCTTCTTACCCGTGCGGTTATTGATGATGTACGAGCCACCATCCAACGTGCCCGAATAGCAGCGGAAGAAGCACAGACGGCCCACGAATGGGTCGGTAGCAATCTTGAACGCGAGGGCCGTGAACGGCTCGTCGTTATCCGGGTGACGCTCGATTTCAGCGCCCGTATCCGGGTCGGTACCGATGATCGGCGGCATATCCAGCGGCGACGGCAGGTACGCCATCACGGCGTCGAGCATCGACTGAACGCCTTTGTTCTTGAAAGCCGAGCCGCACATCACTGGCGAGAACTTCATGTCGATCACCGCTTGGCGAATCACGACCATCATTTCCTCCCGCGTGATCGAGTCTGGATCGTCGAAGAATTTTTCGAGGAGCGCTTCGTCGTACTCAGCCACCGACTCAACGAGCTTCTGACGCCACTCGGCCACCGTCTCGACGAGATCTTCCGGAACCGGAATCTCGTTGTACGATTTGCCTTCCGTAGCGTCGTCCCACACGATAGCCTTACCCGTCAGCAAATCGACGACGCCTTTGAAGGTGTCTTCGGCGCCGATTGGCACTTGCAGGGGCACTGGGTTAGCGCCGAGCTTGTCTTTGATCTCCTGAACGGCCTTAAAGAAGTCGGCACCGGCGCGGTCCATCTTGTTGACGAAACAGATGCGCGGCACTTTGTATTTATCAGCCTGACGCCACACCGTTTCCGATTGCGGCTCCACACCCGACACGGCGCAGAACAGCGCCACAGCGCCGTCGAGGACGCGCAGCGAACGCTCCACTTCCACCGTGAAGTCGACGTGACCCGGCGTATCGATCAGGTTGATCTTATACTGCCTGGTCTCCGGGGTTGGGTCACCCTTGGTGTCGGTGGGGTAGTTCCAGAAGGTAGTGGTAGCAGCCGACGTGATCGTGATGCCACGCTCCTGCTCCTGTTCCATCCAGTCCATCGTGGCGGCGCCATCGTGCACCTCCCCGATTTTGTGCGTTTTGCCCGTGTAATACAGAATGCGCTCCGACGTCGTGGTTTTACCCGCGTCGATGTGCGCCATAATTCCGATGTTACGCAGGTACTTGAGTTGCTCGTTGACAGCCATCTTGGTTGTTGGGTACTCTGACTCGTTGCTTGAGAATGCAGCCGGTTGAAAGGAAGGGAACGTGCGGGCAACAAACAGGGACTTGGCGTTGCCGGGCATCCTATCGAAACCCAAGCGCCAAGTCCCTTAGTTCCTACACGTTCATTCGTGCGGCTCGCAAGGGGGAGACTAGAAGCGGAAGTGCGAGAACGCCTTGTTCGCTTCAGCCATCCGGTGCGTGTCTTCTTTCTTCTTGACGGCGGCACCTTCCCCTTTGGCGGCGGCGATGATCTCGCCGGCCAATTTGTCTTTCATCGTCTTCTCGCCACGACGGCGCGAATACTGAATCAGCCACTTCATCCCAACCGAGATGCGGCGATCAGCGCGCACTTCGATCGGCACTTGGAACGTAGCACCACCCACCCGACGGCTCTTCACCTCGACGGTCGGCATTACGTTGTTGAGCGCCTTGCGCCACAGCTCCAGGCCGTTTTCCTTCGCCCGGTTCTCGGCTTGCTCGACGGCGTCGTAGAAGATGCTGTACGCGAGGCTCTTCTTGCCGTCGTACATCAGGTAGTTAACGAAACGCGTCACCAGCGTTTCCTTGAACTTGGGGTCCGGAAGCAGGAGGCGCTTCTTCGGTTTGGCTTTACGCATAGTGGGTTGTTGGTAGGGTGGGCGGCTGGTCGGTTGGCGCTGTCAGCGAGCTCAGCAATTGCTGAGTATCTCACTCATCACCAACCGACTAGCCGACCAACTTACTTATTTCTTCTTTTTAGCTGGTGCCGGAGCGCCTTTCTTGCCCGTTGCTGCCGGTTGACCCGGTTTCGGACGTTTCGCACCGTACTTCGAGCGGCGCTGCAAACGACCACTCACGCCTGCCGTATCAAGGGCACCGCGAATGATGTGGTAGCGAACGCCCGGCAGGTCTTTCACACGACCACCACGAATCAGCACGATGCTGTGTTCCTGCAGGTTGTGGCCTTCACCCGGAATGTAGGCGTTAACCTCCTTCTGGTTGGTCAGGCGGACACGTGCCACTTTCCGCATAGCGGAGTTCGGCTTCTTAGGAGTGGTGGTGTACACGCGGGTACAAACACCGCGACGCTGCGGGCACGAGTCCAACGCGGGCGACTTAGACTTATCGGTCAGCTTCTCGCGGCCTTTCCGCACCAGCTGGTTAATGGTTGGCATTCGGACGAATTCAGGGGTTCTGAAAAATAGGCTGCAAAAGTACGGAGATAGTCTCAGAATACCAAACTTTTAGTGGAATCGCTGGCAGGGCCGCCTGGGCGCTCTTGTTCTCCGGACAGCAAACGTAGCCGTTCAGCAGAGTTGAGCGGGTTCCAGACGGTGGCGCCGCCGGAAGATTCGTGCAGCCTCAGCGCAGCAGGCGCCGCATAACCACCGCTCCATCCCGGCGCTGCACCTGCAAGTGGTACACGCCGGGTGCGTGGCGGTTCAGGTCCACCACGCCCTCCGGCCCCTCAATAGCGCCTCGCCAGACCACCCGCCCCACCGCATCATAGACAGCCAGCGCTGCGCCCTGCCCGCCCACCCGCACGCGGTAGCGGCCGTCGGGCGCCGGGTTCGGCCACACCTCTACCCCTGCTGCAGCTGCGCCGTTGGCGCCCCCCCCCAGCCCCACCACCGGGCACACCACCCCCGGCGGCGCCCCGCCCGCTTGCAGGTAGCCGTTGGCGTCGGTCTTGAACAGCCAAGCTCCTTGTACCCCCGTGTCGGGTGCGAAGGGAAACAGGAACCCTGCCCCCACGTAGCCCCCGTCGGGCGCGAGCTTCACATCGCGCAGGTAGTTGTGCGAGTAGCCGCCCGTCAGGTTGCGGTACTGCCGGTACCACACCGAATCGCCGTCGGCGCACACCCGCAGCAGGAAGCCATCCGGGTGGCCGCTGCCCAACGTGGGCGCATTGGTCGTGTCGGAGCTTTGACCGCCGATCAGATAACCGCCGTCGGGGAGCGCTAGAAAATTCGCACTTATGGTCACGTAACCGCCGGGGCCGTAGCTACGGCGGCGCACGAGGGTGGTGCCGCTCGAATCGAACCAGAACAGCGTCGGGCGCGACTGCGACAACTCCGCCCACGGCGGCCCCAGCAGCCGGTCGGTCCACGTACCCGCCATCACGTAGCCGCCGTCTGGGGTGGGCAGCAGCAGGCCGCCCGCATCCACGTACGGCCCGCCCAGAATCGTCCGCCGTTTCTCATTGCCCTGCGCATCCACCCGCAGCATCAGAATGTCACGGATTTCCGTCGGACCGGAAGAAAACGGCAGGAACGACCCGGAAAGCAATAAATCACCGCCCGGCATTTCTATCACTGCGCCCGCGCCGTCGTAGTAACCTTGGTCGTAGGTGCGTCGCCACAGTTCGTGGCCCAGCGAATCGGTCCGCAGCAATACCACATCGTAGCCAGCTCGGGTGGGGGTGAAAGGCCACGAAATATCTCCCACCAGCGCATACCCCCCATCCGACAAGCGAACTCCGGCGCGCGTAATCATCGCTCCAGTTGTATCGTTATACGTGCGGGTCCATAGTGTGTCACCCTGCGCGTCAAAACACCATAAAACACTCCGACTCCCATAGGTCACATCATTGCGGCCCGCAATGAGGATCATCCGCCCCTGCGTCCATGGTAAAAGATTCCCCCCTGAACCGGGATAAAAATCGGCATCCAAAGCCCCATAAAAACGCGCTGGTCCTAACGGGGCACCAAACTCATCCACGTGGCTCATACTCAGCACTACACGCCCCGGATAAGCGGCGATATTGCAACCTCCTGCCATCCACCACCCAGTCCCCCCATCGCTCAGCAGTTGGTAAACGGCGTTATTGGGCGGCGTTTGGTAGCGGCGGTTGAAATAGGTTTGACCATAGCTCAGCGGCGCGGAACCCAGCAGCCACAAAAGGATCAAACGAGAAAAGCAGCGCATAGCTCTCAAATTTAATAAAGTAGATTCGGCCGGACGATGCCCCTGAGGTACACCGCCCAGCCGAATCGCTTCAATGAATTTAACGAGCCGAAATCAACAACCGCTCTTTGCCGATCACAGACCCATCGGCCACCAGCACGCAGTTGTAGAAACCCGGCCGCAGCAGCAACGAAATCCCCGTGGACGCCTTATCTGCGGCCACGGCCCGGCGGGCCACTTCGGTGCCCCAGGCGTCGTAGATCACCACTACGGCGGTCTGAGTAGCAGGAGGCAACAGCGTAGTGACCGCTACTTCTCCGGCGCTGGGGTTTGGCGCCAACACCAGGCTTCTGGGAGCCGCCCGATTCCCTGATAAGCCCACCGAATCGGCTATTTGTTCGCCTAGGTCTGTGTACCAGATCGAGTAACGCGTGCCTGCATACATGTTCAGGGTAGTACGGGCGGCGTGGGTCCCCCACTCCAGTGAGTCTTCGGCCATCAGCACCAGCTCGTCGTGCAGGGCGGCATCGGTGGCAATGGCATGGGCACGCGCGGAGTCGGTCGGGAACGGACTCAGCAGCTCGATTACCCGCGCAAAGTAGTCGGCGGCGGGAGCGTGTCTTTCTGCTGTACCGACACCGGCAGCGGTGGCCCATTTACGCGTTTTAGCGGCTACGCCTCGGCTGGCAGTAGCGCCGTTGTATTGATTGACGCGGGTTTGCAGTTGGTCGAGCCAGGTCTGGTACGTGGGGTTGTTTTCGGCTTGCAGCACGGCAATCGCGGAATCCAACCCGGCTTTCTCCCCATCGTCGCCGATGAAGAAGCGCGCCAGAGCGCTTACTGCCAACGTCCGTTCGGCCGGATCGGTTGTAGCGGCCAATGTAGCGCGCAACGCCGCGATGGAAGGAGGCGGAGTGGGATCGCAGCCGTCGAATACTGTTTCGCCGGTAGTTGCGGTATGGGTATTCACTTGATAAGTACAGCCTACACCGGTAATCACTGCCGGAGCATTCGGGTGCATTCTGGCATTTGTCGGGTAGTCATACTGGAACCCCAAACCACCTGCAATGGGGGTAACGCTCAAGCGGTTTGGAATTAGGCTGAATCGGTTGTTAGCGGTTGATTTTGGATTAAAAGGAAAAGCTGGACTGCACGCACTCTGCACTGGCCCAATCTTTCCGCCGCGCACTTCCAGATCAGTGCCGGGAATCTGGCCGCTGAGGAAGTCATTGCACCGGAAGGTGAAGCCTTCGTTTTCGAACTGAGCGTAAATCCCCGTGAAGAGGTTACCGCCGAACGTATTGCGGTAAGCCCGTAAACCGAGTGAGTTAGGCGTGTAGCCGGGCTTACTAGACTGCACCACCACGAGCCCACGGCTTTCCGTATTACCGGTGGCGCTGTTGAATCGGGAGAATGTGTTACCTTCTGGTAAAGAGGCGGAACAGCTGGCATATTGTAAGCCATAGCAGAACGAGCCGCTCGCGGTGCCCACTGCAAACACGTTTCCGCGCACATTGGCGCCGTTGTAGCCGATTAAGTAAACGCCGCCCACATTATTGGCGAACGTGCTACCGTACACCGATAGCTGCCCACTACCACCGGCACTCGTTTCGACGTCGATGCCCTGCCAGAATCTGGAAAAGACCGATGGCCCACTGATGGCCTTAAACGTCAGGGGGTCGAGCTGCTGCGCCCGAATCATGAGGCTCGCATCGACCGCCGCCACGCCTATTCCGCGAAGTTTCTGCGTGGTGGTCATGAATCCTTGGAATATACAGCCAATCACTTTTGCCCCGTGCGTTTCACGCAACCGGATACCCGCTTGCATCCCATAGCGCTCGCCCGTACTGGACTTGTAGTAATTGTCGGCCAGTACGTCTGTGGCAGTGAAGGTGCAGCCCGTGAACGTGGACGTATTGGGCCGAATCAGCTTGCCCAAGTAGCACCCCGTATAGCAGTTGGTGAAGACCGTATTGGTGGCAGTCACAATGGCCCCACCGTTATCGAAGGTGGACGTCAGAATTCGAAACTTCGTCGGGTGATCTGGGTCGGAGGCGTAGACGGCACGGCCGGCCAAAACCCCAAATCGGGCGTTTTCGATGAAGGCATTTGTAAGCACGATGGTGGGTTGTTGGGCGGGTATCTGGGGGCCTTCGGGATTGGAGACGCCTTCTGCGATGATACCGTCCCACATTTTAGCCACGATGCCACAGGCTTGGTTCGCCGGTCTAAGGGCGGTCAGCTTAGCCCTATTGATGACATTCAGCCGCCCGCCCGGCTCTACCCAAATGCGCGACGCATTGGCGTCGGCCAAGGCCGGAACGTTGCCGTTGGCATCGGTAAAGAATCGGGTGTCGGCGAATTCGATATGCGCCCCGTCAATGGTGAGAACGGCGTTCGGTTTCACGCGCACAGTGCCTTGAATGACCCGATCGGTTGTCCAGGTATCGTTACCGGTAATCAGTATTACACCAGAGTTGGTTAATCCGACGCCGGTAAAGGTGGTATGCGTTTCCGACGTATATACGCCCGGACCACTCGCATCGGGCACCGTTACGGTTAGCGTATAAGTCCCGCTAGTAGCGTTGCTGGGCAGGGTGAGCGTCGATACCGTTTGGCTAGTGCTGATTGCCGTACCCGCCGGGTTCGTCCAGGTATACGTAGGGTGGCTACTAGCGGGCAACAGGCAGCCATCGCCGAGTATCGAGAGCTGATCGCAATTGGCTACAACGGGCAAACCCGCTGTCGGAAATGGCTGCACCAGTACGTCGTCGATGTAATAGTAGGCGCCTGGGCGAGTAGGAGTCTGATTAGCCGGAAAGTCCAGCTCTACAAAATTTGCGTTTGCATCGCTTTGAAAGTTGCCAATCGTAATGAATCGTTCGTTCCCAACGGCCCGGTGGCATCCGGCCGTTCGGGTCCAATCTTGGGTGCGCTGTAGGTCGCCTTCATGACGAAAAACGTTGGGGGTCAGGTTTCCACCCCCAATCAACGAAGTAACGACCGGTGGCCGGGGAGGGACGGTAGCATTGCTACCCACGTTGATGTAAAGCGAAGCTGGGGTAAGCATCGCCTGTATGCCTCCCCGCATTTCCCGGCGTGTATTGTTGCCTCTTACTGACCAAAATTCCACATAATAGTCGCGGGGCGCTCCTACAGTGGAAGCGGCCAAAGGCTGCCCCAAATCCTGCATAATGTATTCTCGTCGCCCCGGTTGTGCGCCATTGGCACCTGCTTCAAAGGAGTATATCCCGGCGTAACCTCCCTGCGTTGGCATTGGCAACGTATGCTGTGGGTTATCCTGCCGAACATTCAATTCGTTATCAGGAATACCCAGCCATCCGTTGGCTACTCTTTCCCGAAAACCATCGGGGGTTTCTTCATTCGCGCTGGTCCAGCCGATTACTTCTGACGGCAGGTTAGGTAAACCCGTTCTAGGGCGCTGACTATAGATGGTCCCTAAGTCTGATGGTCTTGTTATTAACGTCGGCGTCAACTGATCGGGCAGAAATTCTTCAAAGCCGGGGTTTCGAATCAAATTGGCACACGGGTCGGCGCCGCCGCCGGTAGGGGCGGGTGGAGCTAAGGTGCGCATGAAAACGGCTATTGCGTCGGCGCTGTAAAACATGCCGTGGCCATCCAAATCGAAGCGCAGATTCTGGAGCGTTATATTTCCGGTAGCGAGTAAGGCGGTCGTACCGCTCCAGAGGCCGGTCAGCGTCGCGTTACCGCCCACAAGTACTATTCCCGGCAAATGGGCCGGGCTGGTAATAAGCAGGTTGCCCGTAATATCCCAAACGATTTGATCGGCACGCACACCCACCAGCCCGAATCCGGTGCTGTTGAGGGTCAGGTTACCGTTCACGCGCACTACAAAACGGCTCGCTGAATCGCCGGTGAATACGAGAACGGTTCCGCTCGTTAATGTTGCGTTGGCCGGGAGATAATATGCCCCAGACGTCAGCATTTGGCCCACATTGGTGGTCAGGGCTTGCGCCGCAACGGTATCGCAGTAAGCGCGGGCGTTCGCTAAATCAGCCAGTGCGGTACTTAAAGGCGCAATGGCCGATGGAGGCCGCTCTACGCCGGATGTTGTCTGGATGGGTCCTTGCAAAGTACCGAACACACCCGCCTTACCAAAAACGCGGACGCTAGAAATCGTATCCGCTGTAAGCGTGCCGCCACTCAAAAGGCCATACTGTGCTGCAGTACCTAACGGAACTGCCAAATTCGGGCTTTGCGCCCAACTACGCAGCGGCAACACACTGGCCATAAGTAACAGACACAGCGCAAGCGGCCACGCAAGATTTGCATAATACCAAGAGGGGGGGGGTATTATGAGAAGAAGAGACTTGTTTCATCAGAATGAAAAAGGGATAACATTACGCATCTTCAATATCGAAGACGCTTTACAGACGGTTCAAAGTAAGCAAAAGGTTGCTGGGCATAGCTATCCTATTTTTTAGGCGCAAGACTCTTTACGCCGGAAGACAGATTTCTATGTACCTTCGCCCGCCGTAATAAAAAAAGTCCTATAAAAACGCTAATCCTGCACTTTGAAAAGATTTTTAGATTGCCGCAATCTAAAAAACAGCAAAGCGGTTGATTGACCTTTTGCGAAAAAATATTTTTTATTTTCTTCTCAAGCTCTCAAGCGTACCAAAACAAAAACGCTCGCCCGGATACCGTTATGTACCCGAGCGAGCGCCTCAATAGGGCAGCAAACTGGTTAGACTTACGCCTCCCCCATCGTTCCGCCGAAATTCATCGGAAAAGCCGGGCCATCCTGCATCTGCTTAATGGGGCCGTAGTGGCTTTCGTATTTATTGAGGTTATCGGCTAGTGCCGCCAACAGGCGCTTGGCGTGCTCTGGCGTGAGAACCACGCGGGCCTTCACCTTGGCTTTGGGGAGCCCGGGCATGAGACGGATAAAGTCGATAACAAATTCCGACGATGAATGCGCAATCATCGCCAGATTGGCGTACTCGCCCTCAGCAATCTCTTCTGGCAGCTCAATGTTGATCTGACTTTCGTCAGTAGGCTCAGCAGGTTTTTTGGTATTCATTGTTGCGTTACTTGTCAGGTTGTCCAAGACGTCGTGCCCCACTCCTTACGAGACCAATACGGAAGGCGGCGACGAATGTACGGGTGACTTCTTGCGTTTGCTAAACAGCTTCTTCGTTAGCTGAATGCACGGGGCTTCTACCAGATGATAAAAAACGGTGGCCCCTGCAATGGTCAACAAGACAATCAGAAACAACATTGAAACCTGCTGCCACACTGTTTCCGGGTACACTACGCGGACTAGCACACCTTCCAAGGTAGTTCCGAGGACGATGTGTACCAGATACAGCGAGTAGGAAATTTTTCCCAGATGAGCCGTTACGGGATTACGGAACGTCGCATATCGAATGAAAACGAAGGTAGCCGCGCCGAAAGCAGCCTTGATCCAGGCTAATTGAAAGCCGACGACCAAAGTGAGTACGACGAAGCCGATCCACATCTCTGACTGGCGTAACCGACCGCACATGCCAAGGCATAGCACAATGCCCAGCCAGAACAACGACAGGTTAGCCATCACAAATCGGGTCTCTTCTCCCACCCCCATGGACGCCTGAATGAGCGGAGTAAGCCAGAAATTAGGCACCAATGACCCAACACATAACACAATCAGCCAAGTCCGGCTATGTGCGAACAGCGGAAAAGCAAGAGCCAAAAGTATATAATACTGAAACTCAACAGCAAGGGTCCAAAAAACTCCATTAAACCAGTTATCCATGCCCAACCCAGCTAATGGCACCAGATAGAACATATTATAAAACACATCCTTTGCATTCAGGAGGTTCATGTGCCCCACCGTCGAATGCAAGTATTTGTGAGCAATTACCCATTGGCCGATGGTCAGGGCAATTATTACCCACGAGGGTGGGCAGATCCGGACAATGCGTTTGCCCATAAACTGAGCAAATTGCCGCCATTCGTAACGGCTCTGGATCATGGCGAAGGGGATCACAAAGCCTGATATGACGAAGAAAATCGTCACTCCATTGTATCCCCAGCTCCACATCGCCTTAAGGGTCTCGTTAGTGAGCTTTGGTAGAGTTTCGGCGCTAAAGTGGTACAGACACACAAAGAGCGCCGCCAAGCCCCTCAAGTGATCGAGAGCACCCACGTGAACAGTCTCTTTCTTCCCTTTAACTACCTCCGCCAGAAGAACTTGGGTGTTGGCTTGTCCAGTCATCAGAACATCGTTGGTGTTTACAGGTGCTTTGAATGGCGATTCCTCACTGCAAAGTAAGCACTGTAAAGATAGTATAAAGTATTACAGCCAGTTCATTGAGACGAGCCACTTGAAGGCAAACTTTTCAACTTAGGCAAAAAAAACGGGTAGCCCCCCAAAAAGGGCTACCCGTCTCTTTAAAAGTACCATAGAACCACAAGCCGCCGAAGCGACCAGGACCTA
>JANNMJ010000058.1:0-61290 GCA_031397815.1 Hymenobacteraceae bacterium | reverse complement strand
CGTGACTTACCCCTGAAAGGTGCGCCGCCAGATGCGTACAGGTATAGTTGCGCTGCGTGGCAATCAAATATTCGACGTACGCTGAAACGGTCAACATAAACGATCAGAAAAGCGAAGGTAACCTAGGTGCGTAAGTCCTGCTTGAGTTGGTCTTATCGATGTTACAACTCACTCAGTCGTTCAACGACTCAATCCCGCGCTCCCTCAGCTTATCAAGCGCGTCTTTCATCGCTTTCACCTGTTCCGCCGGATGACTCTGCCACCCAACCACCTCACCCAGCACCTTAAACGGATGCTCTGAGCGGTAAGACTTCGTCGGATTGCCGGGGAATTTTTTATCCGTCAGATCCGGGTCGTCCTCTATCGGCCCGGTTGGCTCTACCAGATAGATACGTTCGTGGCCTTCCCCGATGGCCAGCTCGGCACCCCAGATAGCCGCATCCAGCGTGGCGGACAGGAAGATGTATTTTGCATTCTTCCGTTGGCCGAAATTCGAGCTGAAACCAACTTCGATGAAATCACCGACGCGTAAATCGGCCTTTGTTCCGTGGAAGTACGTCTGCGCGAAAGGTGCCGGGCGGCGTTCGCTTTGGCTGGAGCTGGTGGTTTCCTGATCCATTGTAGCACTCATTAGATTAAAACTTTCCTTCCTACTCCTTCGCAAAGCGCCGCACTTGCCGCTGCCCACCGCTGGTCAGCTCCGCGAAGTAGAAGCCCGGCGCTAAGCCGGAAACATCTACTACTGATCCGGGAGCGCCCGTCCAGACCACCCGGCCGCGCAAATCGATGATTCGCAGCGCGCCAGTCGTGAATTCATCCGCGAGGGTTAGTGTGAGGCGCTGCCCGACGGGGTTCGGACTGAGCATAAAAAGCGAAACCGCCGAGGCCCCGGCGACCGCTTGCGGCGTCAGGTTTTCGAGCGAATCGATGATGACCGTAGCCTCCGGCACCAGCAAAGCGCTCAAATCGGCAGAGGCTTCATTGAGCGCGGCCTGAATGCCGGGCACCGCCGGATAACGTTTCCGTAGCTTGTACAGCCGATGCACGAGCGTTAGCTCCGGCACGCCATACGGCACACCCGTGAACACCTGCACTTTATTCAAAAACGAGAAGCCGAATTCCTCGGTCGGTTCGAGCATCGTGCCTTCGCCAAAATCGTTGAAAGTGGCGAGCTGCAAAAAATCCATCCGCCCTTGGTTCTGCCCCGCCAACGCGAGCGTCTGATCGAGCGCCTGTCCGTTATTGAGCGGTATCGTCCACGTCGGGCCGCTCCAGCCGCCCTGCGCATAAAACGAATCAAACCCCGGATACGCCGACCCACCCACGGTGCCAAGCGTCGTCGACCGATTCTGATAAAAATTACGCAGGCCGTTCAGAAAATCTGAGTAAATCCAGCTGAATTCACCGTCCGCATTCGCGCCAGCATCAGCCGATTCGTACCACAGCGTCAAGAATTCGGGGTCAGTGGGCAACGCGCCGAGAATCTGCGTCCAGTCGGCGGGCGTTTGGTAGCGTTGGGGACCAAAAACCAGCACCAGCGGCTTCCCATTCGGCTGCCGAATGTAGTTTGGCCGAGAAATATATCGGCTCCCGACAAGCCCCATATTAGCCGTGGCGGCGGCCAAGGTCGGCGCAAACTGTTCTTCGAACACCATCCCGAATTTAATCCCCACGCTCGCCGTGCGGTTTACGAGGGAATCAGTATTACGCAGAATCAGCGGCAGATCATTCGCGCCGTTGCCGTAATAATCGAGCAGCACGCCATCGATGCCCGCGTACTTGGTCAGCAGCAGGTGATACTCGATCACATCGCGGTCCGACGACGCGTACGGCCCGATCAGCGGGTAGTAATGCGCCGCAATCTGCCGCTTGCCCGTCGCGGCATTCACGATGACGTTGGGGTTCTGATTCGACATCGTCCAGTGCAGCCCCCACGCGCCGTTGTTAGTCGCGGGGGTCTCGAACCACGGCATATAGTGCACATACACCGGCAGCGGATTCGTCTTGGGCACCGGCTGCGGGGTAGGTTGGGCGGAAGCCGTGAGGGCTATGCCAGCAGTTAGTGTTAACGAAGCAAGAGCTTGGGTAATTAGACGCATAAGCGTAGCATTGGATGAAAACAAAGAGAGCAGAAACCTTTTCGCATATCGAGCCTAACATCTTGAAAGCCTGCAATGAGTAAGCTTTCAAGATGTTAGATTATTTCAGAACATCACAACCAATATCAACACAAATTGACACTATGGCACAAGGCACAAATACACTACTACAAGAATTCAAATTCACCACTTATCAACACCAAGTATCATGCTAACTTCTTTTAAGGCAAATTCTGCACAAGCCTCTTCAGGCGTTTCAAAATATTCACTACCAACCCTGTATTCACCATCACCAATCGACAAATAGTAGCCCCCGCTTCGCTTATCCCATGACCACATCTCCCAACTGCTGATTAAACTCTCGTGCTGGGAGAAATAATCTACTACATCCCTCCTTGTGATAACCTTACAAAGGTTCTCAAACCCGGATTCTTTCAGCAGCAGGAACGAAGACTTGTTTGCTGATTTAAAGATCACTGGCAGGTTGCATATTTTTTCTATGCAGGCCTCCTTGTTTACTACATCCATATCAATCATCCTTAAAAGCTGTTTGACCGTAGCTTATGTTTAGCCTCTGTCTCGTGAATGGGACCAAGTGGGTGTCCAAAACCGGGTACGATCTACGACTTTTCTTTCGTCTGCTTCGATCGTCACTTGGCAAAGGTCACAAAGTCAATCCACAAGTAATCGCTAACCGTCGGATCAACCGCGAAGGTTTGCCCTGTGGCTTTGTTTTCAATCACTACAAAGTCGTGGTCCTTGAAAAACGGCGTATGGAAATAAGAATGGACGTTTGTGCCAAGAAAGTGAAGCTGCCCGATTTGTGGCTTGGCCGCCCAAGTATCGGAAATCTTATGCTTGACTATCAGGGCGTTGCAAGTCGCCGCAAAGAATGCGGCGTAACCCACGCAGTGTGCTGCCTTAGAAGTTATGAGCTTGTTGGGGTCAATATCGTTTTTGTTGGCAGTAAAGTTTAGTCGCTCTGATGTAATTGAAAGCCCAAGCTTAATGATAGGCTCAATATCTGGGTCGGCCGACTCGTCAGCCCTTGTGTTGATATAGTCAACCAGCTTATCGTTCGTGGCCGAATAGTTAGTCCTAGGCCCGACCGACTTGTACGTTACCAAGTGCCGGTAAAACCACCCGCGAAACAAGACCCCAACCACCGCTAGGGTCAAAATTACCAAGGCTGTCCACTTGACGAATCTCATTTGTCGGCCATAGCTCCAATCTCCCGCAACCAGACTGCGGCAGCAAGTCAAAGCTAACACAAGCCACTGCAAGACCTTCTAAACTCCTCCGAGCTACCGCTTGTACGCAAACGCTAGCCCCTCCCCCCGCCCGGTTATCTTTGTTCCACCAATCAGCCGGTCGTCAATCGGCCGTTTCAACCCCGTCCGAATGTCCCACGCCACGTTTGCCCAGCCGGCGCCTTACAAGCCCGTTAACCAGATCCGCATCGTCACGGCGGCTGCTTTGTTCGATGGCCACGATGCCGCCATCAACATTATGCGGCGCATCATCCAAAGCTCCGGCGCGGAAGTGATTCACCTCGGTCACAATCGGGCGGTGAAGGAGATTGTCGATTGCGCGATTCAGGAAGATGCGCAGGCCATTGCCATCACCAGCTATCAGGGCGGCCACGTCGAGTACTTCAAGTACATGCGCGACCTGCTCGTCGAGCGCAACGCGAGCCATATCAAGCTGTTCGGCGGCGGCGGCGGCGTGATTCTGCCCACCGAGATCGAAGAGCTGCAAGGCTACGGCATCACCCGCATCTACTCCCCCGACGACGGCCGGGCGATGGGGCTGCAAGGGATGATCAACGACCTGCTCGAAAAGTCGGACTTCCCCACCGGGCGCAACCTCAACGGTGAAGCCAAACACCTGCCCCAGCGCGACCCTCAAGCCATCGCCCGGCTCATCTCGGCCGCCGAGAACGACCCCGAAGGCTTCCTGAAAGTGCGCGCCGAGAACCCCACGCTCCGGCCCGCGACGGCCGAAGAAGTGGCCGTCACCAAAACGCCCATCCTCGGCATCACGGGCACGGGCGGCGCGGGGAAATCGTCGCTCGTCGATGAGCTGGTGCGGCGGTTTCTGCTCGATTTTCCGGAGAAAACCCTCGCCATCATCTCCGTTGACCCGAGCAAGCGCAAAACCGGCGGCGCCCTCCTCGGCGACCGTATCCGGATGAATGCCATCGCCAACGACCGCGTCTATATGCGGTCCCTCGCGACGCGCCAATCCAATCTGGCGCTCAGCAAATACGTCCACGATGCGCTCGACGTGGTGCGCGCGGCCAAATTCGATCTCATTATCCTCGAAACCTCCGGTATCGGTCAGTCTGATACTGAAATCGTAGAGCATTCCGACGCCAGCCTCTACGTGATGACGCCCGAGTACGGCGCCGCCACGCAGCTCGAAAAAATCGACATGCTCGATTTCGCCGACGTCATCGCGCTCAATAAATTCGACAAGCGCGGCGCCCTCGACGCCCTCCGCGATGTGCGCAAGCAGTACCAGCGCAACCACCAGCAATGGGACAAGCCGCTCGATGAGATGCCCGTTTTCGGCACCATCGCCGCGCAATTCAACGACCCGGGGATGAACCGCCTCTATCGCGCCGTCCTCACGGTGCTGAATGAGCGCACGGGCACTGATTTCAAGTCGGTCCTCGCAACTACGGCCGAGGAAAGCGAGAAAGTATTCATTATTCCGCCCGCCCGGACGCGTTACCTGTCGGAAATCGCCGAATCAAACCGCGCCTATGATAAATGGGTAACTGAACAGGCCACCCTCGCCGAGCAGGCGCAGGCGTGGCAGCTCATCAGCAGCCAGTTACCCGCCGAGATGCACGGCAGAGCCGACGCCGCGCTCCGGGAGCTTTCGGCGGGTAACCAGCATATTCTGGAAACGTGGGAAGAAAAAGCCGCGCAATACCGGGCACCGGAATTCGTATTTAAAGTGCGCGATAAAGAGCTGCGGATTAAAACGCACCACGAGTCGCTGGCGCATTTACAGATTCCGAAAATTGCGACGCCGCGCTACAGCGGCTGGGCCGACCGTCTCCGCTGGGCTTTACAGGAAAATTACCCCGGCGAATTCCCTTATACGGCGGGCGTATTCCCGTTCAAGCGCGAAGGCGAAGACCCGACGCGAATGTTCGCCGGTGAAGGTGGCCCCGAGCGCACCAACCGCCGCTTCCATTACGTGAGCAAGGGCTTGCCCGCCAAGCGCCTCTCCACCGCCTTCGACTCCGTCACGCTCTACGGCGAAGACCCCGATTGGCGCCCCGATATCTACGGAAAAATCGGCAACGCCGGTGTCTCCGTCTGCTGCCTCGACGACGCCAAAAAGCTCTACTCTGGCTTCGATCTGAGCCACCCGGCCACGTCGGTCTCGATGACCATCAACGGCCCGGCCGCCATCGTGGCAGCGTTCTTCATGAATGCCGCCATCGACCAGAACTGCGAGAAATACATCAAGGCCAATGCGCTTGAGGCGGAAGTAGAAGCCAAAATCAAGGCGCTCTACGACGGCAAAGTGCGCCCCGTTTACCACGGCGACCTACCCGACGGCAACGACGGCCTCGGCCTGCTCCTGCTCGGCGTCACCGGCGACCAAGTGCTGCCCGCCGACGTGTACGCCCGCATCAAGGCCGAAACGCTGAGCGCCGTGCGCGGCACCGTGCAGGCCGATATTCTGAAGGAAGATCAGGCGCAAAACACCTGCATTTTCTCTACGGAATTCTCCTTGCGCCTGATGGGCGACGTGCAGGCGTATTTTATCCAGCACAACGTCCGTAATTTTTATTCGGTCTCGATTTCCGGCTATCATATCGCCGAAGCCGGTGCCAACCCCATCACGCAGCTCGCCCTGACGCTTTCCAACGGCTTCACCTACGTAGAATATTACGTGAGCCGCGGAATGAACGTCAACGATTTTGCGCCGAACCTCAGCTTCTTCTTCTCCAACGGTATCGACCCAGAGTATGCCGTCATCGGCCGGGTGGCGCGGCGGATTTGGGCGAAGGCGATGAAGCAGAAATACGGCGCCAACGCCCGCTCGCAGATGTTGAAATACCACATCCAGACGTCGGGCCGTTCGCTGCACGCGCAGGAAATCGACTTCAACGACATCCGCACGACCCTGCAAGCCCTCTACGCGATTTACGACAACTGTAACTCGCTCCACACCAACGCCTACGACGAGGCCATCACCACCCCGACCGAGGAATCCGTCCGCCGGGCAATGGCGATTCAGCTCATCATCAACCGCGAGCTGGGCTTGGCGAAGAACGAAAACCCGCTCCAGGGCGCCTTCATCATCGAAGAGCTGACGGATTTGGTGGAAGAAGCCGTGTTGCTCGAATTCGACCGCATCACCGAGCGCGGCGGCGTGCTCGGCGCGATGGAAACGATGTACCAGCGCGGCAAGATTCAGGAAGAAAGCCTGTATTACGAGATGCAGAAGCACACCGGCGAGTACCCCATCATCGGCGTCAACACCTTCCTGAGCAGCAAAGGCTCGCCCACGGTCATCCCGAAAGAAGTCATCCGCGCGACGGAAGAGGAGAAAAAAGCCCAAATCGCGACCCGCGACGCCCTTCACGCTCGCGCTACCGAAGAGGCGCCGCAAATCCTGCGGCACTTGCAGCAAGTGGCCGTCCGTAACGGTAATTTATTCGCTGAGTTGATGGACGCTGTGAAGGTTTGCTCTTTGGGGCAGATTACGAACACGCTGTTTGAAGTTGGCGGGCAGTATCGGCGCAACATGTGATCGCAGATTGAGCGGATTGATTGATTTCTCTGATTGACTTGACTTGACTTGATGCGTTAAGCGGTCACCAGAAATTATCGAGGATTTTGTCATTGCGAGGAGGCTTTGCGACGAAGCAATCCCCGTTTGCTCGGCAATGCGGCTGAGCAAACGGGGATTACTTCTTTCCTAGCAATGATAAATGCGGAAAATCTTTCGGTCAACCGCGTAATTGCTCAAAGGACAGCTGTGAAGTAGTCGAAGGGAGCACCAGCACCGTTTGACTGCCGAGGCCGTGAACGGCTGCAAGAAAAATAGTCGGGGGCCGCAAGTTTTCCGCTTGGTTTAGCCCTAAGCTGTCCAACGGTTACTCTTCCCGCCCATTACCGCTTTTCACCCATGACGAAAGTGCTTCTGTCCAGCTTGCTGGCCTTCTCGAATTTCACGCACACTATCCTAGTAGGACTTCTGCTTTTAGGCTGTATTCAGGCAGAAACTTCCAGCGAAGGGCAAAACCAAGCAGTTCACCCCCCAAGAACTATCACGTCCGAAACCGTCGACACCGTTACGCTTTACGGGCCTAACGATATGGTTCGCAATGTAAAAAGCGCCAAAAACGGCGACATATTATTTGCCGCATCATTTTCCGGCGTCTTCCGATACAACGGGAAAACATTTACCAACATCGCAAGCAAAATTGGTTCCCGAAGGTACTGGGATGTGCTGGAAGACCGCAAAGGAGACCTTTGGTTCGCTACTACTGATTCAGGCGTTTATCGGTACAAAGGAAACTCCTTCCAACACTTCACAACCAAGGAAGGGTTAGTCGATAATAGAGTCATGAAAGTTTATGAAGACAAAGCCGGGATCATATGGCTCGGCACCGGAGGCGGAGTAAGCCGCTACGATGGGAAATCGTTTCGAAATTTCACTACAAAGGACGGACTTTCCCATAATGACATTACTACCATCATGGAAGACAAAACTGGAAAACTCTGGTTTGGCACAAGGGGCGACGCTTGTTTTTATGATGAAAAAACATTCACCGTTTTCAAAAACAAGGATGGGAAGCCCTTTCACAACGTCTGGTCGATAATCGAAGACCAAAAAGGAAACATTTGGTTCAACGGGTCAATAATCAAGAAGCGAGAGAAAATATCAGACAAAGGCACCAACTTGATCGTTGAAATGGGGATTTGGCGCTACGACGGCAGCACCTTCATTAAGGCAACGGATAAGGAGGTGTATAATATAATGGAAGACAACAAAGGGAACATCTGGACTACCGGTAAAAAAGATCCTTTTAACACAAGGGGCTGGGTACTTTCGCGTTATGATGAAAAATCGTTGTACGACGAGAAGCCCACTTTTACTGAGATTATGCCCGCATATGAAGGAGCAATGCTTTGTGGGATTTTGGAAGCCAACGATGGAAGTATCTGGTTTGGAGGCATGGGGTCTACATGTGGCGTGTTTCGTTACGATGGAAAGACCATCACGGATTTTAAAAAGAAGGAGGACTCTGAATAAGGTGTACGGAGGGTGTTAGGCACTATTCGTCGACCAAAGGGTTGATCTAGGTCAGCTCCTGCACCGTCTAATTTACCCAACTACGTCGCTCGCTTCCCAGGCGACGTAGTTGGCTTTATGGGTGGGCTGTAAGGCAAGTGGTTGAGAAGGGTTTCCTCGCACAGGTGCAGACGCAGGCGCTGGGACCGGGTATGTGGGCCATCGGACCGGAGCGGGTTTTACTGGCCAGACCGTTCTGCTTACTCCGTGAACAACTCCCTCGGCGTGTATTATTATGGGGTACAGTGGGATAAATGCTTGCCATTCCTACAAATGCTGGTGGAAGCAGTGCAGAGGCACTCATCGACGCTTACTTTCGAAGAGCGCTGAAGCACCGGAGGCGCCCCTACGGCTGATCGACGCTTGCCTTCAACTGCGAAACACCGCCCGTAACCCGCCGACCACGAGTGATGCGAAGCCCCCTCTTCCTTACGCTGCTCTGGATATTTGTCGCTTCCTGCACGGCTCCGCAGAATAAGCAAGTGAAGAGTGATCAGGTGGCTCGGGCCGCGAGTGACAGCGTAGCGCTGGCCATTCGGCAAGGTTTCTCGTGGGCCGCCGCCGAAAGCAGCGTGGTGAACAAGCCGCCGCCGCCGGTCCTCAACAGTCGAATCATTAACCCGTTGTTTCCACCTGAAAAACTGTTCGGCATCTGGGCCATCGACCTCTCCGCGCCCCACGCCGACTTTTGGCTCGACGAAGATGCGTTCTATCTCGCCGAAGCAGATGAAGAAGGCAACCGGCCATACATCATTGACGAAGATTCGATTAAAATCTACTACAAGAACTTCACCGCGAGAGGCAAAATTGTCCGTGCCACCGGCGATACCCTCGTGCTTCACTTCAACGAGGGGGAAGAGAGCTGTTATTTGCGGTGGAAAGAGTAGGTAAGCAAGGACTTACCGTAAAATGGCAACTATTATTCGTCCCATAGAAGGTGCGAATAGCAGCAAATAAGAACACCCAGCTCCTACCCAGCGCTTTTATGCTTCGGGCAGCGGGGTGTTTTTCACTTTCGGGTCTATCCATTCAACAAAGCCACGTCGACGACGACGTAACGTTCGCCAGAAGCGGTTCCTTTTGGCGCGATTTCGTTCAATTGCCGCGTCAAGCTATTCAAACCGCCATTAGAAAACGGCAGAAGACTTTGGATTTGCCGCCGCCGCCGCACCTGAACATTATGCCCTGAGCGAGGTTAGCCCCCAAAGCTCCACTTTATTCCTTCCCCCATGACCAACCTCCCTCCTATCGTAGTGGCCGGCGCTACCGGCAATCTCGGCGGCCGTATTGTGCGGGCTTTGCTCCGGCAAGGCGCCACCGTTCACGCCATCGTGCGCCCGGAAGCCGATTCCGCCAAGGTAACCGCGCTTTCAGAAGCCGGTGCTAAAATATTAACTGTCGATATGGCGGATGTATGCCAGCTCACTGATGCTTGTGCGGGTGCGGGCTGCGTGGTGTCGGCGTTACAGGGCCTTCGTGAGGTCATTGTCGGCACACAATCGGTGCTACTCGAAGCTGCGGTGGCGGCGGGAGTGCCGCGATTTATTCCCTCCGATTATGCGAGTGATTTCACGAAGCTTCCGGCGGGCCAAAATCGCAACTTCGACCTGCGCCGCGAGTTTCATACGCACCTCGAAGCCGCTCCTATTGCAGCTACCTCCATTCTCAATGGCGCTTTTGCCGAAGTGTTGAGCTATAATATCCCGCTGCTCGATTTCAAGAAGAAAAGCGTCGGATATTGGGAAGATGCCGACTGGCGAATCGACTTCACAACGATGGACGACACCGCCGCTTTCACCGCCGCCGCTGCCCTCGACCCCACTACGCCGCGTTGGCTGCGCATTGCCAGCTTCCAAATCAGCCCAAGTGAGCTGGCCACCGTCGCGACCGACGTTTTGCACCAGCCTTTTGCCTTACAACGCCTCGGCAGCCGCGAAGAATTGGCAGCCTATACCCAACAAGCCCGCGCAGCGCATCCAGAAGGCGAAAACGAGCTATTCCCTGCGTGGCAGCAGATGCAATACATGTTAGGCATGTTCAGCGTCCAGAACGAGCCGCTCGACAACAACCGCTACCCGGATATTCACTGGACCAGCATCCGCGAAATGCTGTCGGCACGGCAGAATAGCGCCCCTACGAAGCCTTAACGACGGTTTACCAGCGCGTAAATCCGCTGTTACCGTCCAGATTGAAGTCATCTTGGTTTCCCCCAAGCCGCCGTTCACCTTCGGGAGCGTGGCGACTTGAGGGAAACTTGCTTTTTACAGACGCTCAACGTCACTCCAAAGCTAGTTTCCTGACGAATCAATCTCACAAATCCACCCAAACTAGTTAAATTTACCAACGAAATTAGGCAGGGGCTAGCAAACCGCTAAACAAAGTCGTATGTTTGAACGCCAACCGGTTGGTTTGGCCTCGTCGTCGGCTTGTTTGCCCCTTCCGCTTCACCTTATGCACAAGATCACCACTTTTCTCACGTATGAGTCGCAGGCGGAAGAAGCTGCGAGCTTTTACGTGTCAATTTTCAACAACTCGAAAATCACGCACATCGCCCGTTTCGGCGAAGGGGCACCGGCGTCAGCCGGAACCGTTATATCGGTGAGGTTTGAGCTGGAAGGGCGGGAATATATTGCGCTCAACGGCGGCTCTCATTTCAAATTTTCCGAAGGAATCTCGCTGTTCGTAAACTGTGAGACGCAGGAAGAAGTCGATACCCTCTGGGAAAAACTCTCTGCGGGCGGCCAACCGGGGCCGTGCGGGTGGTTAACCGACCAGTTCGGCGTCTCGTGGCAGGTTATTCCAAGCGCCTTGAACCGCCTGCTCAGCGATAAAGACCCTAAAAAGGCGAGTCGTGCGATGCAGGCGATGATGAAAATGTCGAAAATCGACATACAAGCGCTTGAGCAAGCGGCTGACGGGGAATAGATTCTTACTTAGAGCACCTGAGCGGCCTTCATCAGGCGGTAAGCCAGCGTCCTCTTACATTCACGTTTGCCGACGCTGCGGTTAGCACTCTTCCAGTAAGGAAGAACGCTGGAATAAGTACCCGCGCGTCAGGATCAGCCTTATTAATTGCTCTGCTGACTGCCTATGTATCCCCGAATCATTCAAAACATCCTCACGGTCGGCATTGCAAGCGTGTGGCTGGTGAATGGGCTTTTCTGCAAAGTATTACAGCTGGTGCCGCGTCACGAACAGATTGTGGCGCGCATTCTTGGGCCGACGTACGCCGCGCCACTTACCGTAGCGATTGGCGTTTCAGAAATATTTATGGCGATTTGGATTCTGAGTGGCCGTCAAAGGCGCTGGAGTTCGCTCGCTCAAATCGGACTGGTGGCGTCGATGAACGTGTTGGAGTTTATACTTGCTCCTGACCTGCTGCTGTGGGGCCGCGCTAACGCCCTTTTTGCGCTCTTGTTTATTGGAGTAGTAGCGATTCACGGCCGCTTTAACCGTCAAACGAGCTTATCATGAGTATGCTTTCGTTCCTGCAACACCATCCCTTTGCGGTGGAAGCTCATTTTGAAAGTTCGCTGGTGCTCACGTTCGCTTATCCAAAGGCTGTGTTGGCGCATCTAATCCCGCCTTGCCTCACGCTCGATACTTTACACGACGAATGGGCATTTTTAGCTGTGGCGATGGTCCAGACAAAGAGCTTACGGCCAAAGGGTTTCCCGACTTTCCTTGGTAATGACTTTTTTCTGACTGGGTACCGTGTATTTGTGCGCTATACCACGACAAAAGGCAAGCGGCTACGGGGGCTTTACATCTTGAAATCGCAAACCGACCGCAAAAAGATGGAGATTCTAGGTAATCTCTTCACTCATTATAACTACGAGACCATCCCGATTGCGATTCAGAAGGAATATCCGCTGCTTACCATTCACGCGGGTGCCTCCCATTCGACTGTTCGCCTGCCGACAACAGATGAAACCATCCCAGTACCGCTCAACTCGCCCTTTGCCGACTGGAAAGAAGCCCGCCGATTTGCCGGTCCGCTGCCCTTCACGTTCGCCTATGACCCTGCAAGCCAACAAGTGACCATCGTGGAAGGCGTGCGCCAGCATTGGACGCCCGCACCGGTGTCGGTTTTAGCGCACTCGTTCCCGTTACTACGCACTTTTGTGGCCGAAGACGGCATTTTAGCCAATGCTTTCTACGTGAGCGACATCCCTTATAGTTGGAAAAAAGGCCGTCGGGAGCAATGGAGCCAGTAAGATCTGCATTTCAGGGAGTCAGTAATATTGTCCGGTTCAACTGGCACTTCTTTGTGTCGGCGGGCGGGGTTATGGCCTTATTACTTCTCGGTAGTCGCTGGCTGCCGGTTTATTGGCAGCCTTTGGCGTACCTGTTAAGCGCCGGAATAGCGTTGAGCACGCTGGTCTCGCTCGCGGTATCGTATTACGTCTACGATTGGTCGGCGCTTTATCAATTCAATTGGTTGCGTACGTTGCACTTGCCGCCAAAGAGCAACATCGTCAACGTCCACGCGGGTTTCGATGAGACTAGCGCGCTCTTGAGCACCTTG
The DNA here is from genome assembly GCA_031397815.1 of Hymenobacteraceae bacterium. Taxonomy (GTDB): domain Bacteria; phylum Bacteroidota; class Bacteroidia; order Cytophagales; family Hymenobacteraceae; genus JANNMJ01. The sequence continues at coordinate 48,336 of JANNMJ010000058.1, read as the reverse complement.
GCTCCTGACGCTCAACTAACCGTGCTCGACTTTTACGACCCCGCGCAGCACACGGAAGTCTCAATTAAGCGCGCCCGTAAGGCATATCCGCCATTTCCGGGCACTCAGTCGGTCGTTTCTACTGCTTTGCCGGTCGCGGATGCGTCGGTGGATGCGGTATTTGGCATCTTCGCGGTTCACGAAATACGGGACGCGGCAGAAAGAAAAGCGTTCTTTGCTGAGATGACCCGAATCTTGAAGCCAAACGGACAGCTCATCATCGTAGAGCATCTACGCGATTGGCCTAACTTTCTGGCCTATAACATTGGGTTTCTGCACTTCTACCCGAAAAGTCTCTGGACGCAGGTATTTACGCAGAGTAAACTGACGCTGACTCAGCAAATCAGACAAACGCCGTTCGTATCGGTCTTTATTCTGCGCAAGGATGGCTCTTCAACTTAGTATCATCGGCGCCTTACTGGTGGTGCTGGCGTTCGCTCACGCAGTATTCCCCCGGTATTTCAACTGGAAGACCGAGTTTCAGACCGTAAGTCTGATAAACCGGCAGATGATGTATATCCACACTTTCTTTGTGGCGCTGGTCGTGTTTTTAATGGGTGTTTTGTGTCTGACTTGTCAGACCGAGCTGCTTAGTCCCGGTTTAGGAAGAAAGCTTGCGCTGGCTTTCGCCTTTTTTTGGAGTATTCGACTGATTCTCCAGTTTTGGGGCTACTCGGCAGAGCTATGGCGCGGCAAACGCTTTGAAACGAGCGTACATATTGCCTTTACTGTGTTCTGGACCTACGTAAGCGGCGTGTTTTGGGCCATTGGACTACAGTGAAGTTCGCCATACCGGCTTGAATTAGCCGCCCTTTGGCTGGGTTCCCCAACTGCCTCCACCCCCTACCCCACCCACTCACTAGGCACCCAGCCTATCTGTGTGTTAACCAGACGAATCAACGTCCATCCGTTGGTTTGCCCCAGCACCACCGCCCGGCTATTGCTCGGCAATGCCGCCACAGCGAGCGCTACCGAACTGGGCGCCGTGCGTAAAACAGCATCCGTGGCGACGGCGGGGTTTCGGATGGCGCGCAAAGCCGTAGATGAAGCCTTTTCCAGCGCATCGGCCGCAACATACGTCGTTTCGCCGGTCGGGAGCGTGATTAGGTACGCGCCTGTGGCCGCTCGCCCTTGTATTTGCACGGGAAGGCCCGCCGCCAACGCCATACCGTTGGGCTTGGGCGCGTTTTTTTCCTTCCGCTTTGCAGTAAAGTGAGCCGCAGTAGCCGTGTTAGCGCTGATAGTGCCGCCTTTTTTCACGCTACTCCACGTACCCGGCGCCAAACCGGGCGCTGGGTCGGGCGGCACGGCGTCGGCACGGCGGATGAAGGGCCACGGATCAACCGCGCCGCGCCCACCCCGGTAAATTCCGAAGTGCAAATGCGGTGGTGTGGTAATCGCATTGCCGGTATTGCCCACTAACCCGAGGGTATCACCGGCTTGTACCTGTTGGCCGGGCTGTACGAGCTGCTGACTCAGATGAGCATAATAATGATGCTGGTTTTGGGCGAGATCAGCGACCCAAACCACCCGCCCACCGCGCGGCGTTTCCCCTACACGGGTCACTACCCCGGCCGTGGCGGCTACTACCGGCGTACCGGAAGCCGCAAAAATGTCGAGACCTTCGTGTCGGCGCGCCCCGGCGTCGCGTTCGGCGCCCCAGAACGACCCCACCGCCGCATCCGACTTCCCTTTAACCGGAAAAACCCCCAATGATGGCACTCTCCGCACTTTCAGCGTATAACTACCAGCCGTCAGCAGCTCCGGCTGGACTCGTAACAAGTGCCGAGCGTCGTCTTCGGCCGTGTACCGGAAGCTCAGCGATGTCGTATCGGCCCAAGCAAGCGGCCGAGGACCATCAGACGCCCGCCGATCAGCCGAATCAAGCGGCAGCGCGAACACCTCGACGAAGATTCGAGCATTCGGCGCCGTAACCGCTGCTAAAGTCACCTCAATCGTTTCGCCTTCCCGCACCGAATAGCGCCAAGCGGCAGCCGAAGGGCGTTCCGGCTGGAAAAACCCCGTTTCGGCCACCGGTAACGAGACAGAAAGCGTGTCGGACGGTGGATTTGGGAAGAGCGCCCGGTCGGCAGCCTGCGTCCAGGCGGCGCCGAGGGCAGTTTTATCGAGGTGCGCTTGGCGTAATCCGCGCGCATACGCGGCGTGTGGTGTGGGCGGTGGCCCCAGTAGGTTGCGCAACGCGGGCGGTCCGGCACAACCACTGACCAAAAGCACAAAACCAACCGCCCACCAGCGGCGCAACATCAGCAGATACGGCATCAAGGAGAAGAATGTGAGTTCTCTTCAACCCAGAAAGCGGGGCAGTGGGTTCGGTGCGGGGGTAGGCGGCTTTTATCAGCTAGTTGTTCGTTGTGTTAGCACAGCCGCATTGCATAACCGCGTTCCCCACCCCGGCCCTGCGGGCCACCCCTCCCCCAAGGGGGCGGGGAGTTCATTTCTAATACGATAGTAGAGAAAACTCCCCGCCCCGGAGGGCAGGGGTGCCCCGAAGGGGCGGGGTGCCCCCCCCCCCCCAATCGGCTACGCTCGCCAAACGACCCAAGTTTCACCTTTCCCTCTTCTGTTATGCTCAAATAAAATTAAGCAGCTGAGTATTTCCTGTTATTGTAGCCCTAAAACACCACCACCACCCCACATCTGGCAGGTTTGTCAAACCTTACCGAGATGTAGCGTGGTGGTGGTTTCTGCTTAAAACCGCTTACTACTTCTTGGAAGCGCGAGTTTTAGATGCTCCGATAACTACTTGCAGGCCATAAGTACCGAGCTGTTCCTCATTGCCCTCGAATTCGAGAAGGAGACGTTTCCGGATACGGGTAACCAGATTGTAGCAAGTGCCTTTCGTCTTACTGGTTTGGCCCTTTCCAATGCCGAGCGCCAATGTGTACTGCTCTTGAGCCGCTTGTGCTTCTTTACGAAGCTTTGCTGCTTCCTCACGGTAAGGCTTAGCGACACTCAGCAACGTCTTTAACTCGGCTACTTCCGTCGGATCGAGTTTGGAAGTTGCTGGATCTTGTTCGTGCTTCGCGATAATTGCACCGATAAGCATAATAAACTTATCAGCGTCGCTGATGGGTAAATTTACCCGAACGGTTCGATTTGCCATAGGACAAAAAAGTGGTTTGAAAAAGTTTGTATTATCTGTCAGATCAAGCTTACCCAACAGCGCTATCGGTTGGCGTTACATCTGATATCGGCAGCAAATCTAAATCATCGATTATCAGTCAATCAAATCTTCCATACTCCTGCAAAATGCTAATAACTACGAAACAGTTGTACAATTTTGATAAATCAGGTCGAAGTATGGACGAACGACAACTTTTCGCGGTTGAACGACAACGATCTACCCTAAAAAAACTTTACCAATGGACAAAAAAATTTCATTCCTAGCGTTTTAGACAGTCATCATTGTCGTATTGCCGCAGTTTTTCAGCTAGAACAGGCAATTGACCGGGCACTTACCATTTTGCCGTAGTTGGTAAAAGCTGCTGCTCGTTAGATAGCACAAGGCCATTGTGCGCTGAAACGTGTATGTTGTGCGATGGTTAACGGTTTCTGTACGAAGGACCAAGTTCTTCGTGCTACGAAGCCAGTTCTTCGTGCTACGAAGCCAGTTCGTAGCGCCACGAAGTCAGTTCTTCGTGCTACGAAGTCAGTTCTTTGTGCTACGAAGTCAGTCCGTAGCGCTACGAAGTCAGTTCTTCGCGCTTCAATCGGACAGTAAAACACTGTTAATCAAGCTCCTTGTTGCTTATACAGCGTTTAAGGCCACTTTCATCGAAAAAGTAGTCCTCTGAAGAGCGTTCTACCGCCTTCTTATCCGGCAGTTGCTACTTGATCACAAAGGGTTAGGAGCAAAACAGCAGCACCACTGGAATTAGGTTACTCGGTTTCGGCCCTGTGGCGAACCAAACCAATGTGTGGCAACACTTGCCAGCTCTGAGGCGATTGCCTTCTTGACGGATAGGTTAGGCCTGACCGGTTCAGCGCCGCATGGAGCAGCTGTTGAGTAAGCTCTTAACCGGATGACGCACGGAAGTCACGCGGCTTATACTCGTTGTCAGCACTCAGCCGACGTGAGATGTTTGCGGGTGCGAGCAATTGCCTTTACCGAAACGTTAACTGCTTCTTAATCGGGTGAATACGCCCCAACTTTCAAGCCAATAACTTTTTTTCTGCCGCCATACGCTCCTTTTCCAGCTTAACATTCCCGACCATCATCAACATACCAACTTTTTCCTACCTTACACCCGCCGAGTCTCACTCTTCTTTCCTCTCGGCGTAGAAACTCCATGAAGAAAACAGTACTACTAGCAGCTTCCCTGCTATGCTCACCGCTGATGATGGCGGCGCAATCGACGCCGATGGCTATTTCCGTGACGGAACAGCCTTACGCCGCCGTTTTTGCCGAAGCTTATCGGCTTTACCCCATCATTCCGAAGGGGATGCTCGAAGCGGTTGCTTACACGCAGACGCATATTCGGCACATCACCCCCGCCGAGCCGGAGAGCTGCACCGGTATGCCGCTGCCATCGGGCGTTATGGGGCTTTTTGCTGATGGAAAAGATTACTTCCGCGAGAACCTGAACACTGTTGCTACCCTCTCAGGTGTTAAAGCCGACCTGATTAAGGCCGACCCACGCAGCAATATCCTCGCTTACGCCGCTGCATACGCTAAGCTGGCGGCTAACCGTAAGCTCACGGCTGCTAATCCCGCGCAACACCTGCCGGTGCTGATTGAGCTGAGCGAATTGCCGCTTCAGAAAGACGCCGTCAGCACGTTTGCCTTGGATTCGCATTTGTACAGTGTCCTGACGTTCCTTAATAAAGCCGAAAATCAAGCGCAGTATCATTTTCCCAGCTATCAGCTGGACCTGCCCGCCATTTTCGGCGACAATTACCGCGTTCTGAGCGCGGGAAACGCGCAAGTGACCCCGACTGAAGTAGGCGCCGAGGGTCACGTATTCGATGCTGGTCAGTCTACTTACGCGCGCATTACATCTACCGATTATGCGCCTGCGCTGACCAACCTTACCACCTGCAATTTCAGCTCACGCGCGGGCACGGCGGTTACACATTACGCCATTCACACGGTTCAAGGCTCGTATGCGGGCTGTATTTCGTGGTTTAAGAACTGTACAGCGCAGGCTTCCGCGCATTACGTGGTGCGGTCGAGCGATGGGCAGGTGACGCAAATGGTGACCGAGGCTAATAAAGCGTGGCATGTGGGGTCGGAGAACCCGTACACCATCGGCACCGAACATGAAGGCTATGTAGCCGACGCTTCGTGGTACACGACGGCGATGTATACGTCATCGGCGGCGCTGGCGCGGGATATTACCGTCAGTGGCTACGGCATCAGCGGGCTGCGCACGTTCTACGGCGCCGCTACTACGGGCACTTTCAGCACGGGCGCCTGCGTGAAAATCAAGGGTCACCAGCATTTCCCCAATCAGACCCACACCGATCCTGGCGTGAACTGGAATTGGGAGAGATTCTACACCCTCATCAACAATGCCCCGACGGTTACGACGTGGAGCGCCGCTTCGGGGACCGTTTACGACGCCGGTGGCAGCGCCGCCAACTACCCCGACGACGTTCGGCAGTGCCAACTCATCGCGCCATCAGGTGCCACGAGTGTTTCGCTGACGTTTACCGCCTTCGACCTCGAAAGCACGTACGACCATCTGCTCGTATTCAACGGCGCGAACAATCAGGCGCCGCTCATCGGCAAATATTCGGGCGCAGTTAGCCCCGGAACGTTGGTAGCTTCCTCCGGAAAGATGTTTTTGGAGCTGCGGAGCGACTGTGCCACCACCCGGCCGGGCTTCGCCGCCAACTGGACCGCCACCGTGCCCACCGCTTGCCCGGCCGATGCCTTTGAAGCCAATGAAACGCTGGCTGCTGGTAAGTCTGTAGGCGTGAACGTGAACAATACGGCCCGCATTTGCCCCGCTACCGACGTGGATTGGTACAAATTCACGAGCAGCGCCGCCAACAACAACATTAAAGTGACGCTCACGACGCTTCCCGCTGACTATGAGCTGGAACTTTACAGCGCCGCCGGTGCCCTGCTGTATTCTTCCACGAATGCCTCGACCACTTCCGAGACCATTATCTATAATACCGCCCCTGCCGCGACGTATTACGTGAAGGTGTACGGCTACAGCGGTGCCACGAGCACCACGGCCTACACGTTGCGCGTTTCCACGCAAGCCGCTGCTTGGTCGCCGACGGCTCCGGGTGGTTCTCCCGCGTTCGCAAGCGCAAGCAACACCGACCAAAACGCGGCAGAACAGCCCCTCGTGACGCTTACCAACCCCATTGAGGCTGGTAACACCGCCTGGATGACCGTCACCGGTTACAAAGGCCCGGCGACCATTGAGCTACGCGATACGCAGGGCAACCTGATGGCCAACGCCATTCAGGTCACCGTTACCGACGAAAATCCAGTGAGCTACCGGGTATCTCGGCAGCTTCCGAAGGGCATTTATATTGCCTCGGTGCAGCTTGATACGCACGTTGAGCGCGTGAAAATGGTAGTGCAATAGGTGGTTGGGAGATTTGCGGTTTTTTATCGAAGTGTTTTTGAGATAAAAGCTTGTTGTAGCTCCTGATTAACCGTTTTCTTGACAGAAGCCCGATGTACGTGAAGTGCATCGGGCTTCTTTGTGTTTGTTGAGGATGTGATTCTGTTTTGATTTGCTGAGGATATTGGTCTTAGAATGGGGTGCGGGCGGGCACAAGGCCCGCCCCTACGCAATAATCCCCTAATTTTTGTCATTGCGAGGAGGCTTTGCGACGAAGCAATCCTCGTAGGATGGGCACGTTTGCTGAGTCGCGTTGCTCAACCGCCTAACCAAGCAAACGAAGATTGCTTCGCTCCGCTCGCAATGACAAATGCTCCTGTGTTTACGGTTGAATGAGCACTTAATAAAACGGAGAATAGCGCGCACCGCCCGCCCCTACTCAACCACCAAATACGTTTGCTGACTTTTCAACCCCGAACTTGGCGCGATGAAACGCCTTCTCGGACTCTTGCTCGTGTTAGATGCTTTTTTCGCGCCGAGCCCAGCATCGGCTCAATCGATAACGGACTTTGCAACCTATACTACCTACGACGGCCCCGATTTAGGGCTGACTTGGGCAGGTAAGCGGCCCACGCTCCGCGTGTGGGCACCCACTGCCGAGGCGTTGAAGCTGCGAACGTATGGTACAGGAACAGGGGGCGCCCCGACTGCCGAGTACGCGATGCAAAAGGCTGAGGGTGGCACGTGGAAGTATCAGCTTCCCGCCGATGCGAAGGGTTTTTATACCGTTCAGGCCACTATAAACGGGAAAGCGCGGGCCGAAGTGGCCGACCCGTACGCGCATGCCGTCGGGATTAACGGGCAACGGGGTGCTTTGCTCGACCCCGCGACGGTTAGTCCCGCGCAATGGGCGCAGGATAAGCGTCCGGCACTCGCGCAGCCGACCGATATCGTCATTGGAGAGGTGCATGTGCGCGATTTGTCGATGGCGCCGAACTCGGGGATTCAGCAGAAGGGAAAATTTCTGGGTTTTACCGAAGCTGGTACGAAATGCCCGAACGGTGTGAAGACCGGGTTAGACCATTTGGTAGAGCTGGGGCTGACCCACGTCCACCTACTGCCTATCAACGACTTTGCTTCCCTCGACGAAAGCCAGCCCGGTCCGTATTATAACTGGGGCTACGACCCGCTGAATTATTCCGTCCCCGAAGGCACCTATTCCACCGACGCCGCCGACCCAAAGAGCCGCATTCGGGAGCTGAAAGAGTTGGTAAAAACGCTGCATTCGCGCAATCTGCGGGTGGTCTTGGACGTCGTTTACAACCACACCGCCTCTGCCGACCGTAGTGCGTTCGAGCAGCTCGTGCCGGGGTATTATTATCGGCAGCAAGCGAACGGGCGGCGCTCGGATGCGTCGGCGTGCGGGAATGAAGTGGCGAGTGAGCGGCCGATGGTGCGGAAACTCATCGTTGAATCGGTGGCGTACTGGGCGCGAGAGTACCGGGTCGATGGGTTTCGTTTCGATTTGATGGGGATTCTCGATTTAGAGACGATGCGAGCCGTGCGCACCGCCCTCGATCAGCAGGATAAGAGCTTATTTGTTTACGGGGAAGGCTGGACGGCCGGTTCCAGCCCCTTGCCGGAGACGCAACGGGCGGTAAAAATTAACGTCGGCCTGCTGGATGGCGTCGCGGCGTTTAGTGATGAGCTGCGCGATGGTGTCAAAGGCCATTATGCCCGCCAGACAGAGCCGGGATTCGCGAGTGGTCAGATGGGGCTGGAAGAAAGTGTGCGTTTTGGCATCGTCGGAGCCACGCAACACCCGCAGCTCGATTACAAGCTCGTCAATTATGCGAAGGCGCCGTGGGCGACAACGCCCAGCCAGTGCATCAATTACGTCGCCTGTCACGACGACCGCGTGCTGTGGGACAAGCTCACCGCTTCCAACCCCGGCGCCACGGAAGCCGACCTCATTCGGATGGATTTGCTGAGCAATACCATCGTTTTCACGTCGCAAGGCGTCCCGTTCCTCCCCGTCGGCGACGAATTTCTCCGCACCAAGCGCGATTCCCACAACTCCTACAACCTTCCCGATTCCATCAATCAGCTTGACTGGAGCCGGAAAGCGCAATACCAGCAGGTGTTCGCCTTTTACCGCCGCCTGATCGCGATGCGGCGTGGGCATCCCGCGTTTCGGCTTCCTACCCAAGAGCTGATTCAGCGGCATCTCGTCTTTCTGCCAAACACACCCGCCAATACCATCGCGTATCAGCTAAAAGACCACGCCGGCGGCGACGCTTGGGGGAATATTATCGTCGTTTTCAACGGAAATAAAGCCCCGGCTAGTGTGTCGGTCCCCTCAGGAAACTACAAGATCGTCCTTCGCGGCGAGCATTTGAATGAGCAAGGGCTAGAAGTGCTCGAAGTAGGTACTGCGCCGGTGCAAGTGCCCGCGAACACGGCGCTCGTGCTGGTGCAGTAAGGCTTTTAGAGGGCGTTGAAGTTTGATTGAGATTGATTATTATCCTTCTCAATACAATAATCTGCTTCGGATTACGCCTCCACGGTCAAACCCTTTTTTGAATCCGATGAATAAGTCAGCCCCCTCTCTGCGCGTCCTGCTTACTGGTGCTTCCGGTATGGTGGGCGAAGGCGTATTACTCGAATGTCTGCGCGATGAGCGGGTGCGGGAAGTGGTGGTGCTCGGGCGCCGGACGTGCGGGCATCAGCACCCGAAGCTTCGCGAGATTTTACACCCTGATTTCTACGACTTAGCGCCCGTTGCGGCGCAGTTAACGGGGTTTGACGCTTGTTATTTCTGTTTGGGTGCGTCGTCGGTGGGGATGAACGAGGTGGATTACACGAAAGTCACGCACACGCTCACGTTACACGTCGCGGAGACGTTAGCGGCGCGGAATCCCGGCCTTACGTTCTGTTATATCTCCGGTGCGGGGACTGATTCGTCGGAAAAAGGCCGTCAGATGTGGGCGCGGGTGAAGGGCCGGACCGAAAACGACCTCCGCAAGCTCTTCGGCCCGCGTGGAGTGGCGTTCCGGCCCGGTTTCATCAAGCCTTTCCCTGAACAGATGCACATTCTGAGCTTATACAAGTGGATGGGGTGGCTGTATCTGGCGTTCCGCACGCTGGCACCTAGCACCGCCGGCACCGTCGGCGAGATTGCCCGCGCCATGCTGCGCGTCACCACCGACGGCGCGCCCAAACCCGTCCTCGAAGTGACGGATATCCGCGCGTTAGCGGCTTAAGTCTGCCACGGAAGTATCTCTGAATCGGCGCGCAGCCTTTCGGTCAGCCACCCGTTCTTTACCATCCTGATGATAACGCTTCCATTCACCCCGTTTCCGGTCATCACCACGCCGCGCCTCACCTTACGCCGCCCCGAGCTGACCGATACCCCCGCCTACTTCCCCCTCCGCGCCGACCCCGCGCTGATGCGGTTCATCCCGCGCCCTCAAGCGCAAACCCCCGCCGATGCCGCCGCCGTCATCGAGCTGATGCACGCCCGCGAAGGCCTCCACGAAGGCATCAACTGGGCCATCACCCGCACCGGCGAAGATGTGTTGCTCGGGGTCATCGGCTACGTCAACATCTACCCCGAAGCGCACCGCGCCGAAATCGGCTACATCCTTAGCGCCGACTGCCACGGCCAAGGCATTATGGCGGAGGCGCTGGAGGCCGTCGTTCATTACGGCTTTCAGCAGATGCACCTGCACTCCATCGAGGCCATCATTGACCCCGATAACACCGCATCGCGCAAGCTCGTCGAGCGCCACCAGTTCGTACAAGAAGGGCACTTCAAGGAATGCGGCTTCTTCAACGGCCGGTATTTGGACTCCGTGGTTTACTCGCGCTTGACGGATTTGCGCGGGGGTAGTTAGCAGCGGAGCAGCCCCTCTTCGGCAAGCAACTTTTACTTTATTAGCTTTGTATTCGACCCGGCTATTGAAGCAGTCGCACTCTATGAAAAAATCTGTTACCAATACGTGTCCTGACTCTCCTGCTCGGCAGGAAGCCCGCCGACAGGAAGCGGCGGCCAATATGGCCACGCGCAAAGCCTATCTGGATAAAGCAACCGGCAAAACGCCCGTCGAGCGACTGGAAGAAATTCTCCAGAAGGCTTCAGCTAAGCGGTAAGACGCATCTGTTATGAGCAAAACCGAGCTTATTCTCCAGCAAATTGCCACGCTTACCCCGGAAGAGACGGAAGCGGTGTATCAGGAGCTAAAACGCCGCCTCGATAGGGTAGCGCGCGCCCGTGCGGCACTCGATAAGGTCAAAGGAAAGGGGACCGGCGTGTGGGGATTAGACGCGCAGGATTACGTTAACCAGCTGCGGGAGAATGACCGCTTCTAGCATCTTCCTCGATACCGCTCCCTTCATTTACCTGCTGGAGAATCATCCGGTTTTCTGTCAGAAGGTCGGAGACTTTATTGCAGAAGGCGCCAACGAGGACGCGACTTTCCAAACCAGCGTCCTGACCTACGCCGAATACTGCATCCAACCTGAGCGGCGGGGCCAGCCGGAGCTTATCCGAGAGCTGGAAGACTTGTTCGGGAGCTTTGGCATCGTCCCCGCTCCCGTTTCGCTCGACATTGCTACTACTTCTTACCGGCTACGAGCGAAATACCGCTTCCTGCACGGTATGGATTCCCTACAGGTAGCCACGGCCTTGGTGCTAGGGGCCAGCGTTTTCTTCACCAATGACCGCAAGCTGAAAGGCGTGCAGGAGATCCGCGTCGTTTTGGTGAGTGAGTTGTAAAAAGCCTCTGCACTCGCCTAGCCCATTTGCGGAGCTTCGGCGAGTGCAGAGGCTTTGGAAAGGAAATCTCCTTGGCGGGTTGCGCCTACTCCACGTCCAGCTGCACCGAGCGGTCCAGCGTCTCTTCCAGCGCGATGAGCGTCTCGGTGCGCTCGATGCCTTCGACGAGCTGAATCTTGTCGTGCAGTACTTGCCGAAGGTGGTTGGTGTCCTTACAGATCAGCTTGCAGAAGAGGCTGTAGGTGCCGGTCGTGTAGTGGATGCTCACGATTTCGGGAATCTCCTTGAGCGCATCGACGACTTTGTCGGAGAGCTTGCTCTTTTCGAGGTACACGCCGAGGAACGCGGAAATGTCGTAGCCGAGGCGGGCATAGTCGATTTTGAGGGTCGCGCCGCGCACCAAGCCCATCTCTTCGAGCTTGTTCATGCGCACATGGACAGTGCCGCCACTAACCATGACGCGTTTCGCCACCTCGGTGTATGGCATTTTGGCGTCTTCGATCAGCAGAGCCAAGATGCGGCGGTCGATGCTGTCAATTTCGTAATTGGAGGCCACGTGATGGAGGGGGTTTTAATTTTTTCGCAAGTTATGCAAAAAAAAGTTACGAACTCTGTAAAAATTCACCCGAAAGTGTAAAAAATTTGCAAGAAGTTGCACCGTTCACCTACCTTTGTCGCAATCAATGGCGGGAAAGCTGGTTCGCCAGCCGCGTCGGCGCGAGGTGTAAGCCTTGCGAAGACGCCTGAAGTTGATTGGTTGATTGGTGTGAAAAAGGCGGCCTTTTGGGCCGCCTTTTTCATTTTAGGGGGTTCGAAGACCGGTATACGCATTCTACGGCATTGGGGTGGTGCCGGGGGCGTAATTAGCGGATTATCGGCGCGCGACGGCGCCGCTTTTCTTGAGCGCCGCGACGCCAGCATCGAGGAAGCCGGCGAAGGCGGTAGCGTCCAGATCATAGGCGCGGGGCTGGACGAGCGGCTGGAGCTTGTCGTCGGCGGGGTCGAGGACGACGTAATATGGCTGGGCGTTGGCGTTGAACTTCGAGATCTGAAGGTCGAAGTTGCGGGCGCCGACGGTGGTTTTCGGCTGCCCATCGCGCGGGCTGACGAGCTGCTCGGCGGCGGGAAGGTCGGTTTTGTCGTCGACGTAGAGCGCGACGACGACGTACTCATCGCGCAGGCGGCGCAGGACTTCCGGGTTCGACCAAACCCGTGCTTCCATCTCGCGGCAGTTCACGCAGCCGTGGCCGGTGAAGTCGATGAAGATGGGCTTGTTTTGGGCACGGGCGCAGCGGCGGGCTTGCTCTAGGTCGAAGTAGCCTTGCAGGCCGTGCGGCAGGTGCAGGAAATCGCCGTAGCGCGGGGCTTCGCAGGCGGCGTTCTGGTCGTGCAGCGCGAGCTGGCTGCTGCCGGAGTGGCCGTTACCGCCGCCCGTACCATCGGTGCGGGTGAGGTCGAAGGGCAAGGTGGTCTGGGGCGGCAGGAAGCCCGCCAACGGCGAGAGCGGCGCCCCGAACAGGCCAGGGATGAGGTACACCGTAAACGCGAGGGCCGCCGTGGCCATCATCAGGCGGGGCACGCCGAGGTAGGGTAGCTCCGAATCGTGGGAGAGACGAATCTTGCCGAGCAGGTAGAACCCGAGCAGCCCGAAGAGGACGACCCACATCGCGAGGAAAACATCGCGGTTGAGGAGATTCCAGTGGTAAACCTGATCGGCGGTGCTGAGGAATTTGAGCGCCAGCGCCAGCTCCAGAAAGCCGAGCACCACTTTCACCACATTGAGCCAGCCGCCCGATTTAGGGAGCGTCTTGAGGAGCGTCGGGAAAATGGCGAACACCGTGAACGGCAGCGCGAACGCCAGTCCGAAGGCCATCATCCCCAACGCCGGAAGCACCGTTTGCCCGCGCGACGAGAGCGCGAGCAGCGACCCGACAATCGGCCCGGTACACGAGAACGACACGACGACGAGCGTTGTCGCCATAAAGAAGATGCCGCCCCAGCCGCCCTTATCAGCCTGCTGGTCGACTTTATTAACGAACGACGACGGCAGCGTCAACTCAAACAAGCCGAGGAACGAGAGACCGAACGCCACGAAAACCGTGAAGAACAGCATATTCGGCAGCCAGTGCGTGGCAATCAGGTTCGGGCCTTCTTCGCCCAAAAGCTTCACCACCAGCACCCCAACCAACGTGTAAATGCCGATAATGGACCCGCCGTACACTATAGCCTTCAGAATCCCGCGCTCCCGCGAATCACCGGAATTGGTGAAGAGCGAGACGGTCATCGGAATCAATGGGTAGACGCACGGCGTGAGCAGCGCCAGCAGACCCGCGCCAAAAGCGCCGAGCAGGAAACCCCAGAGGCTGACGGGGGGCGCGGCTGCGGGAGCGGTGGTGGATGCGACGGATGCAGGAGCGGCAGGCTTAACGGTGGTTGGCTCAGGAGCTGCCGCAACTTCTGCCGTGGCGGGCGCGGCTTCGGTTGGAGTGGCCGCGACTTCGGTCGGGGCTTCCGTGACCGCTGCCGCTGCTACTGCAGCGTCTTTGGCGGGCGTAGCGCCGGTGCTACCCATAGCGGGCGTGGCGGGAGCCGGAGCAGCCGTAGCCTTACCCTCCGCCTTTACATCGAAATTGAACGTTCCTACCTGCGGAATACACTGGCCATCAACGTGCGAGCAGCTCAAGGCATCATAAGAGCCTTTGATGACGACCGGCGTCGCCAGAATCTTCACTTTTTGACGAAACTCGGCCGTGCCGACGAAGTAGGTGTACTCGCCGTTCCAGGTTTCGTCGAATTTCTTCTTCGGATGCTGCGGCACGAGCTTCCCGACGAGCTGATAGCTGGGGTGCTTCTTGAAATCGACTGTCGTGACGGTAGGACCGAGGTCGGGGTTGAAATCAGAGGAATAGAGGTACCAGTCGGGGATGATTTTCACGGTGAAAATCAGCTCCACTTCTTCCCCCACTTTCACGGAAGGCTTCGCGGGGCGGAAGCTCCACGTCGTCGGCTCGACGAGCTGGGCCGTGGCCGACCCTGCGCCCAAGACCGTCAGCAGGAAAAGAAGCAGGACCGATAACCGGCCCACTAGCAACGAACGCCCGCTGTGCGGACGAAGAACGACGGGAAGTATCATCAGAAGCTAACGATAGCGCAGCGAGAACATCAACAAAAGCATTGACGAACGAATTGCAGACCTCAAAAGTACGTGCGCGACAACGGGCAATGGAAGTGCGTTCCGTGGGCCAAGGAAGGCGGGAAAATGACGACCGTTTGCGCGGAAGTTGACGGTCATCGGCGATGTTCCTTACGGATTAGCGGGAAGGGAACGCACCCGAAGTCGGTTTAGTCCCGTACTTTGCTACCGTAATCCCCCCTTCCGACCGCCGGGTGCGCGCATTGCCCCGGTTGGTCACTTCAATGATTGGTAGTATACTCCTGACCATTCTGCTGGTCGCGCTGAATGGTTTTTTTGTAGCGGCCGAATTCGCACTCGTTAAAGTGCGCGCTTCCCAGATTGAGCTGCGTGCTCAGAGCGGCAACAAGATTGCCCGGCTGACGCACAACATGCTCAACAACCTCGACGCCTATCTATCGGCGACGCAGCTCGGTATCACCCTGGCATCGCTGGGGTTGGGCTGGATTGGCGAAAATGTGGTTTCCGAGATGGTGCTGGCGGCAATGCACGCGATGGGCGTAGCCGCCGATCCGGTCCTCGCGCACAAGATTTCATTCCCGATTGCGTTCGCCGTCATCACGGTGCTGCACATCACGTTCGGGGAGCTGGCGCCGAAATCGCTCGCGATTCAACAGCCCGAGCGCACCTCGATGGCCGTGGCGGTGCCGATGCAGGTTTTTTACCTCGTCTTCAAGCCGTTTATCTGGGTGTTGAACGGCCTTTCGGGGCTGATTCTGCGGATGTTCGGCCTGAAAGCCGTGCCGCATCTCGAAGCCCACTCGGCTGATGAGCTGCGCCTGATTTTAGAGCAAAGTATGACCTCCGGCGAGCTGCACAACGACGAGCACGCGCTGATCGAGAACGTTTTCGAGTTCAACGACCGGATGGTGAAGCAGATTATGGTGCCGCGCACCAAGATCGCCGCCATTCCCGTGACGCTTTCCGAAGATGAAGCCCTCAGCAAACTCCTCGACGAAGGTTTTTCGCGGGTGCCGGTGTACGATGAGGTCATCGATAACATCGTCGGGATTCTGTACGTGAAGGATTTGCTCGCGAAAGCCCGGCGGCAGGAAGAGCCGGTGGTGCTGAGCCAAATCATCCGTCCGGCGTATTTCGTCCCGGAAACGATTAAGATTCACACGCTCCTCAAGCAGTTCCAGAGCCGTCACCTCCATATGGCCATCGTTACCGACGAGTTTGGTGGCGTGAGTGGGCTGGTGACGATGGAAGACGTGGTGGAAGAGCTGGTCGGCGAGATTCAGGACGAGTATGACAACGAGGTCTCGCAGGTCGAGCAAACGTCGCCGTACGAGTTCCGCGTCGATGCCTCCCTCGCGATTCCTGATGCGAACGACTCCCTTCCGCTCCCGCTCCCCGAATCGGAGAGCTATGAAACGGTTGGCGGGTATTTGCACCTGCTCTACGAAGGCATTCCCGAAGTGAATGACCTCGCGCAGAACGACGATTACGAGTTCCGCGTCTTGCAGCGCTCGCAACGGAACGTCGAGATCGTGCAACTGACGGTGCGGGAAGAAAAGCGGGTTGAGGAAGAATAATCATTCGCTTGCTCCTCAGATAGCGGCTAATAAGACGCACGGCGGTGCGGGGCCGATTGGGGTGTCCCCCCACCCCGGCCCTGCGGGCCACCCCTCCCCTCCGGGGCGGGGAGTTCGTTAGAACAGCGCAGGCATAGCAGATTCCCCAACCCCGGAGGGGGAGGGGTGCCCCGAAGGGGCGGGGTGGGGAACGCGGTTACAGCCACGCGGCTGCGCTACCGCACCTAACTCAACGTCTCCGGCGCCTCAAGCCAACCCGCGTACGTCTGGTAATTAGTAGCCGTCCGGGCAATCATCGCGCGCTGCTCGTCGGTGACGGGCTTGATTTTTTTGGCGGGAATTCCGGCGTATAAAAACCCCGGCTCGCAGACCTGATTTTCGAGGACTACCGCCCCGGCCGCCACGATGCAGCCCGCCCCGACGTGCGCGTGGTCCATCACGATGGCGCCCATTCCGATGAGCACATCATCGGCCACCGTACAGCCGTGGACGATAGCGCGGTGCCCGATGCTCACACGGCTGCCGATGGTGAGCGGCGCTTTTTGGTACGTGCAGTGCAGCACGGCGCCGTCCTGAATATTCGTGTCATCGCCGATGCGGATGCGGTGAACGTCGCCGCGCACCACAGCCGTAAACCACACGGTGCAGCTGCGCCCCATCACCACATCGCCGATAATGGTAGCGTTGGGCGCAAGCCAGCCGCCGGGGCCGAATTGCGGATAAATACCGTGAACCGGGAGAAGCATGGGGGAAAGGTAAAATATTCGAAGAAAGAAAAAACTCGCCGCTCGAAAATAAATTTCAGCGGCAAGGTAGGAAATTGACGGTTGCATCCGTCTTGCGGGTACTTCTCCCTCGGAATTGCCCGTAGCTTTCCTTCTGATGCCGGCGCCCTCCTCTCCTTCCTCCTCATCACCGTCCTTTTCAGCGCTGGCTTTGGCCGATCTGCTGGCCCGGTGCCGTCGGCATGAGCCGGCGGCGCAGCGGCTGCTGTACGAGCGCTTCGCCGGGCCGATGCTCGCGCTGGCGCGGCAATACGCCCCCACCACGGCGGACGCCGAAGACGCCTTGCAGGAGGCCTTCATCAAGGTCTTCGAGCATTTGCCGACGCAACGCGTCGATAGCGCGTTTGCGGGCTGGGTGCGGCAGATTGTGGTCCGGACGGCGCTGGACGCGTGGCGGCAGCGCCGCGCCCGTCGCCCGACGTTCGAGCTGGAAGTCGCGCAGCACATGCCCACGCCCGAGGCTTCGGCGGTGGAGCAGCTGACGCTTGAAGAAGTGCGGGCGCTCATCGAGCGGCTCCCCGATGGCTGTCGGCTGGTGCTGCTGCTGTACACGGTGGAGGGCTATTCGCACGCCGAAATCGCGCAGGTGCTCGGCATCGGCGAGAGCGCATCGAGTGCGCAGCTCGCCCGCGCCCGGCAACGGTTGGCGCTGCTGGTGGCGGAAGCCAATCGGCAGAAGCGACCGGCGCCACCGGGTACATCGTCATCGGCCGCATCGGCATCGCCGACGGCCGACGATTACCGTCCCCTTCCTTTTCATCCCCTGACCACGCTCCTGTTTCAATGAGCACGCCCGCTAACCGCCCCGACGCTTCCGAATCGCCCCTCGACGAACGCCTCCGGGAGGCCTTTGACTTCATGAGCGCCCCGCCCGGCACGGTGCCGCCCCCGCCGCCCCACCTCTGGGCTGGCGTGGAAGCCGGTATGCGGCCCCCAGTCAGCACCACTATACCCCGGCGGGCGCCGTGGCTGGCCGGTTTTGCCGGTCTGATGATCGGAATGCTGCTGATGTGGGCGCTTCTGCCGACGAAACCGACGTTCTGGTCGACGAAAAAAGACACTGCCCGAACCACGTTGGCCCAAGCGCTGCCCAAAAAGGGCGGCGATTTGGCCTCCGACCTCAAAACGGCGCCCAATTTGGGCGGAGCGCGGCCCTCTTTGGGAGAAACTTCTGGGTCAGATGTCAAACCGCCGCCCTATTTGGGCGGAGCGCGGCCCCAAAAGGGCGGCGGGCGGTCCTATTTGGGCGCAGCTTCTGGGTCGAACCCCAAAACGCCGTCCTATTTGGGCGGAGCGTCTGGGTCAGACAAAGGATTTTCTGGGTCAGACCCTCTCCCGACTGGGTTCGACTCACTCCGTTTGGGGTCAGACCCCAAAACGCCGGTTATTCCGACTGTGCTGCTGCCGCTTGTGGGTACCGAGCAGACGTTGGGGGTTCTGGCCACCGATTCGACCCTTACCGCCCGTGTGCGGCGGCGCGATGCTTTGCTGATGCAGCGGGCCGCACTGGTCAGATTGCAGCTTCGGACGGATTCTTTGCTCCTCGCACTGGCGCCGGTGGCCGAAACGACGGCCGTGGCGACGGTTGATTCGACGCCCGTGGCCCCGCTGAAAAACCGTTGGTCGGTGGCGCTCTCGTTCGCGCCGGAGCGGAATTTCTTTGGGCTGAATGCCCCGGCGGCTGATACGCTGGCTGCCCTGCGGCGGACGCACGAGCAAGGACGCGGCGGGTACAACGCGGCCGTAATGGCCGAATACCGCCTCACGCCGCGCTGGAGCGTGGGGGCGGGCGCGGGCCTGAGCACCACCGGCGCCGAGCTGCGCTTCACCGACCGGCGCACGCAATTCACCACGCAGCTCGTCACGACTGATTCGATGAGCGTGAGTACGTCGACGGTTATCACCTACGCGTACTCCATCCGGACGGTATACGACCCGACGCTCTCGCCGCGCTACAACAGCAATTTCCAGATTATCGGGTTCGACACCGTCCTAGTGCCACGCCCTGATACGGTCTGGACGCGCAACACGGTCACCGGCTACGATACCACGCATACCCGCATCACCACGCCCATCATCTCCAAAGCCGAGACCGTTACGGCGCGCACGCTGCGGCCCAACTATCGTTTCCTGACGCTCCCGCTCATGGTGCGCTACCGACTGGGCCGCGCCCAAGACTGGGCCTCCTCGCCGACGGCGCCGCGCTGGTGGGCCGATGTGGCGGTCGGCGCGCAGCTGCAATGGTTCCTCGGCGGCACCCAGCTCGTGACCGACGACGGGCACTCGTACCGAACGCAGCGTGTGAGCGCGGCTGCCGGGCCATTCCGGCCGCTCAATGTGGCGGTTACGGGCGCCATTGCCGTCAATTATGCCCTCACCGAGCGGTGGTCGGCGAGCTTGGCGCCGGCGGTGCGGTGGCAGGCGCGGTCTATTTATAAGCCGAGTACGCAGCTCGGGCAGCGGCCTCTTGCGACGGGGTTGCAGCTGGGGGTGAGGTATTCTTTTTGACTATTTTTTTCGCACAGAGTTAATGATTGAGTTAAAGGAGTTTCACAGAGCTAATTGAAAACTCTGTGAAACTTTGTGCAACTCTCTTTAAAAACTCTGTGCGAAAAAAATCGGGATTCGATAGTAGGAATAATAACACACGCTACGTCTTACCAGTGAAAGCCTCCTTTCAAGCTTTTCCTTTCCTCATCCCCCTTCCAACGACATGACTTTTCTTTTTCGATTTTTGAAAGCGTTTCGCGGGCTTAGCCTGCTCGCCGTCTTACTGGCGGTGCCTTCCTTAACCGCCACCGCCCAGCGGGTCGATTGGTTGCGGAAGCTGAGTGACCAGCACGCCCCGACGGATGGCGTAGGGAACCGATTAGCCGTCGACCGCGACGGCAATTCCTACTTGGCGGGCTATTTCAGCGGTTCGCTGACGATTGGCGCGTTCACCATCAACACGACCGCGGGGTTTGAGGAGCAGGTTTTTATTGTCAAGCTCGACAGCGCCAATACGCCCATCTGGCTTACGCAAAGCAGTGGCCGCACCCTTACGCCGAATGGCTACGCGAATAGCTTGGCACTGGCGCTTGACACGCTCGGCAACCTGTTTTTATCGGGGTATTCGGTAGGCGAGTTTCATTTAGACGCGTTTACGCTGACTCGGGATGGCAGCTTTGTGGCTAATCTGGACGCACAAACCGGAAATTGCCGGTGGTTACGGCAGATAAATAATCAGCTTGGCAACAGTGGCGGCTCGCGATTAGGCATCATCCAGCTCGTACCGGATAACTCCGGCGACTGCCTGTTAATCGGCCACGCGAACCTGACTGATTCCATCGGAAACCTGCCGCTGATTAAGCGCAATACCTACGACCCTTTTATTGCCCGAATGACCGCCGGTGGTCAGTTTCAGTGGGTGCGGCAGCTGAAAGGCCAGCATATTCGTCCGCCTGCCTACTACGACCGCGTGATTCTCGACGCCGCGACCGACGGCGCGGGCAATCTGGTCATTGCGGGCAGTTTTGCCGATACGCTGATCGTAGCGCCGGGCCAGTCGCTGATTGGCGACACTGCTAATATCAACGGCTTCACGGGCTTTACCGATGCCTTTGTGGCGAAATATGACCGCCAAGGCAATCTGGTGTGGGCCAAGCAGGGGCACGACCGAGGCGCGCAGGCGGCGTATCACGTCGCCATTGACACGCAGGGGAGTATTGTGGCCGGGCTTGCCAGCTATTTCAATGGTAATGCGATGACCTTGGATGGGCACATCGTGGCGGGACCGACGGGCATCATGAAATTCAGCGGCAGTGGCAGCTACCAATGGACGATTGACCGCTATAATGATTGGGATATTGGCCCCCTCTGCACCGATGCCAGTGATAATATTTACGTCACGAGCACCGGAATGACGGTCAATTGTTTTGCGCCCAACGGCACTGTGCGGTGGGCGACCCTGTATCCGCCGCGCGAAAGCTGGAAGTTTTACGCCGTAACGATGAAAATCGACGCGGCCCGTAACCTCTACATCTACGGCGGCGCCGACAGCGTGGTGACCATCAACGGATTTCGGCTGGAGGGCAACTATTTCGATGTATTGGGGCGCGTCAGCCCGCGCTTGAATCAGCTGACGGGAAAGGTTTTTCTGGATGCCGACGGTGATGGCGTCCTCGATGCGGGCGAAACAGGATTTGGCCGCACCGTGCCGGTTTTTGCTGGTCCCGGCACCACGTATGAGCCGCGTAATGGAAATTCATTTGTGCTGCAAACCGGCTTGGGGCCGTATGACGTGAGGCTGCAACGGACGCCCGTGCATTACCGCCTGACCACGCCGCCCGGCGGCCATTATCAGGGGACATTCACGGGGTATGGCAGCACCGTTGGTGGGCTGAATTTCGGGTTGGCACCGATTCCCGGGCAGCCCGACCTGCGGGTAACACTCACGCCCTACACCCCGGCCCGGCGCGGGCTGCCGGTTCGGTACGGCGTGCAAGTGGAGAATATCGGCACCGTGACGCTGCGGCAGATTCCGGTTTCGGTGACGCTCGATTCGCGGGTGCAATTCATCAGCGGGCAGCCCGCGCCGACTGTTGCCGGTCAGACGTTCGGGTGGCTCGTGCCGTCGCTGGCACCGTTCGAGAGCCGCCATTTTACCCTGAGCTTCAGCGTGCCGCTGAGCGTAGCCCTCGGCGATACGCTGGTATCACGGGTATTGCAGGCGGTTTTCGACCCGCAAGGTCAGATTTCGCGGTTCGATACACTGTGGGTGCCGCAAATCATTCGCGGTTCTTTCGACCCCAACGACCTAACCGTCAATTACACCTCGCTGACGCCCGCGCAGGTAGCGGCCGGCACGCTGCTCGACTATACGATTCGGTTTCAGAATATGGGGAACGATACGGCGTTCGCGGTGGTGCTGCACGACTCGCTGCCCGCTAATCTGCTCGACTTGAACACGCTGGAGCTGGTGGGCCAATCGCACAACTGCCGCTGGGCGCTCGATGCGCAAGGGCATCTGACGGTGCGGTTCATCAATATCGCGCTGCCGCATCAGGGCGTTGACGTGGTGCGCTCGATGGGGTACGTGCGGTTTCAGGTGGCCCCGAATAGCGCGCTTGTCCCCGGCTCGCTCATCCCGAACACCGCCCACATCACGTTCGATTACAACGCCGCCGTCGCGACGAATCAGGTCACGACTTTCGTGCAAATCCCGAACGGGTTGGTGGCCGCGACTTCCGCCACCGCCCTCAGCATTTACCCCAACCCCGCTACCGAGCGCACCCTACTCACCGCTGACTTGCCCACGGCGGGCACCGTGCAGGTGCGCCTCACCGATGCGCTTGGCCGGGAAGTGCGCCGTACGAGCGCAACGGCGCCCGCTGGGGCGTGGCAGCACCCGGTCAGCACCAACGGCCTGACGCCGGGCGTGTATGGGGTGCAGCTAACCCTGCCCGACGGCGCCACCGTGAGCCGCCGACTGGTGGTGCAGTAGCGGATGGTTTAGGGGCGCTTAGCGACGCTGCTCCGGCGTCAATAAATAATTTTCTCTGAAATATTCGTCCTCGTCGACCCTTCGCTGGGTTTGGCGGGGACGAATTTCTTTTTCCGGTCGGGCGTAGATTGTGACACTTCTTTTCGGTTTTTTACCGCCCTGCGTGTAGCCTTTGCGGAGGGTTGGCCGTCTTGGGGGCGATTTGGCTGAAACGTGCCTTTCGGCTGAGCGCGCTACTCTTTTTCCACCTTCCGATGTTGGCTCCTGCTGCTCTGCTTTCCGACGCGCCGCTGCCCGACTTGCTCGTCCGGTGTCGGCGGTTTGAGCCGGCGGCGCAGTGGGCGCTGTACAACCGGTTTGCGGGGCCGATGCTGACCGTGGTGACGCGGTATGCGCCGACGCTGGCCGACGCCGAAGACATTCTGCAAGACGCCTTCATCAAGGTGTTTCAGAAGCTCCACGAGCAGCGCGAAGACGGCGCGTTTGCCGGTTGGGTGCGGCGGATTGTGGTGAGCACCGCGATTGACGCGTGGCATCATCGGCGGGTGCGCCGGACGGGGTTCGACCTAGATGAAGCCCACCAATTGCCCGCGCCCGACGCCTCCGCGATTGAGCGGCTGACGCTCGAAGAAGTAAAAGCGCTCATCGACCGGCTGCCCGATGGGTGCCGACTGGTGCTGCTCCTGTACACGGTGGAGGGCTATTCGCACGCCGAAATCGCGGCGCTCCTCGGCATCGGCGAGAGCGGCTCGAAGGCGCAGCTCACCCGCGCCCGCCAACGCCTCACCGCCCTAGCCCGCGCCGACAGCCGCGAACGCAGCCCCGCGCCGCCCACGCCGGCGCCCTCCGCGCCCCCCAACACGGTGCGACGCCCCGATCTCCATCCGGCCTCGGAAGCGCCTTTCAACCCCCTTACGGTCCTTCTCTTCCAATGAATACCCCCCACGAATTCGATTCTTCTGCCTTCGACGACCGCGTGCGGTCGGCGTTCGATGCCGACGACCACGGCGGGGACGCGGCTGCGCCGACGCCGTCGCTGCGGGTGTGGCAGGGTTTACAGCCGCATTTGCTGCCTCCGATGGCGCATAAGCCGTCCATCCGGCCGCAAGTGCAAGCCGGTTTGTTGGGGCTGGTGGCCGGGATGCTGATGATGCTGGGGCTGTCTCCAAAGCTGACAAAAGCCCCGGAAACCCACGAAAACCGTCGTTCAGTGGCTGTGACGACCCGAAAAGTGGCTGTGACGACCCGAAAAGTGGATGCGACGGGTTGGAAAGTGAGTGCGACGACCCGAAAAGTGGATGCGACGACCCGAAAAGTGGATGTGACGCCTCGAAAAGTGGATGTGACGCCTCGGAAAGTGGATGCGACGCCTCGAAAAGTGATTGCGACGGATACCCTAAAAAGTGTCCCTGCCTCGGCGGGTTTGGTGGGCGTTGGAATCCCGACGGTGCTGCTGCCGCTCGTCGGCACGGAGCAGACGCAGGCGGGCTTTGGCGCCGATTCGGCCCTTACCGCCCGTGAGCGGCGGCGCGATGCGCTGCTGATGCAGCGGGCGGCCCTAGCGCGCTTGCAATTCCGGACCGATTCGCTCCTCCTCGCCCTCGGCGAGCCGATGACGGCGGCCGTGACTACGGTTGATTCGACACCCGTAGCACCGCTGAAAAACCGCTGGTCGGTGGCGCTCTCGTTTGCGCCGGAGCGGAATTTCTTTGGGCTGAATGCTCCGGCGGCTGATACGCTGGCTGCCCTGCGCCGGACGCACGAGCAGGGGCGCGGCGGTTGGAACGCGGCCTTAATGGCCGAATACCGCCTCGACCGGCGCTGGAGCGTGGGCGCGGGCGCGGGCGTCAGCTCATACGGCGCTGAGCTGCGGCTGACCGATCACCGCACCACGATCACGACCAAAGTCGATACCATTACCAGCTCCAGCACGGTGTTCGACACGGTCACGACGCGGGCGTGGGCCATTCGGCGGGTGCGTGACTCGATTCTGGCGCCTATCGTCAATTTCGACAACCAGATCATCGGCTACGAATACCTGCCGACGACGCGCCTCGACACGGTCTGGACGAACCTGATCAACACGCAGGCCGTCACGACCACCACGCAGGTTTACAAGCCCACCGTCACGACCCGCCAAGAGACGAGTGCCCGCATTCTGCGCCCCAATTACCGCTTCCTGACCGTGCCGGTGGTGGTTCGCTACCGCCTCGGCCGGGCCGAAGACTGGACTTCCTCCCCCACGGCGCCGCGCTGGTGGGCCGATGTGGCGGTGGGCACGCAGCTCCAATTCTTCCTCGGCGGCACGCAGATCACCACCCGCGATGGCCTGACCTATCAGACCGAGCGCATTGGCGCCCGCAATGGCCCGTTCCGGCCGCTCAACTTGGCGCTGACGGGAGCCGTGGCCTTCAACTACGCCCTCACGCCGCGCCTGAGCGCGAGCCTCGCGCCCACGATTCGCCACCAGCTCGAATCGGTGTATAAGGCGAGTACGAACCTCACCCAGAAACCCACCGCTACGGGCGTGCAGCTGGGGGTACGCTATGCTTTCTGACGCCCGGCGACTGCCTGCGCGCAATTCACTCGTTTTTTATTCCTGATTTATGAAGTCGCTTCTGTTTTCTGTCTTCCTCTGCTGCTTGCTGTTGGGTACTTCGTGGCAAACAGCATCCGGCCAGCGCATCGACTGGATTCGTTCCACCGTGCGCCCTGCCCGCACCCCCGTTATGCGGGATAGAGCCACCAACGACCCCGGCGGCAACAATTACGTGGCGGGCATCATCAACGACTCGATTATTACCCCGCTCGGCCCCGTGCATACGTGGCCGAACCCACGCCCGGCGGCTCCCCGTATCGGCGGCACTTATCTAATCAAATATTCTGCACAGGGGCAGCCGCAATGGCTCCTGCAGCTCAAGGGCGTTTATATGTGGGAAGTGGATGCCGATGCCGCCGGGAACGTGTATTTATTGGGCCGAAACGACAGCAGCGCCGCCTTCGACGCCACCACTATCCTGCCCCTCCCCGGAATGTTTCTGGCGAAATTCAATACCAACGGCGTATTGCAGTGGGCCGAACGAATCAGTATGCCCGCTGATCCACTCGATCAGATCTATACCAGCGAAAGCAGCTTTCAAGTAGATGCTGTGGGTAACGCGTACCTACAAACAACTTGGATCGACCCTCCCGTGCACGCAACGACCGGCTTTGTCAATCAGATTCCTGTGGTGATGCCTTCTTTGTCCACCACCGATTCTTGGCTAAGCGCCGTGATTGCCAAGTTCAACCCACAAGGAGTCACGCAATGGGCTTCTACTATTTCGCGCAGCCCGGTAAATCCTCCTTCTGGCGACGACGGGACGTTTTTTAGCCACATATCAATTGATCAAGAAGAAAACGTTTATTTAACAGGAAACAGTTATGACACGCTAGCCCTTTACAGCGCCACTGGCCGACACTTACTCTTGAACCCATTAGGACCCTTCCCGATAGGAAATGGCAAAGGCTTTATCATTAAATTAAGAACTGATGGTACGTTCATCAATTCAATCACTAGCCATAGCGGCGACTTGTCGCCTCCAAAATTTAATCGCGCAGTACTTGACAACCAAGGCAGTCTCTATATTTCAACAATACACGATTTTTCTACTCCGGCTCTTTGCCGCATTCTCAAATACACCGCAGCAGGCGACAGCTTATGGTCTCGGCCTATTCTTGACTTGGACGCAAGCACCCGCATACAATTCGCCAAAGGGTTAGCGATAACGCCGCAAAACCGGCTGGTAGTCACGGGGTACAACCCTCGGACCGACGCCAACACGATTGTCTTAACCGACACCGCCCTTACTACGCTCTCTGTCATCTCAACGGCGCCGTTTGGCCCGCAAGGAATTTATAACGACGACCGGATAGGCACCGATACGCTCGGCAACGTCTTCGTGACACTGCTGAATAATAATACGTCGGCTATCCGGTTTCCTTACGGCCCCGGTTTTGTCAATGGGTGGGGGAGCACGCGGGTGAAGCTCAATGCGCAGTTTGCGCAGATTAGCGGGACAGTTTACCTCGATGCCAATGCCAACGGCCAGCGCGATGCGGGGGAAGTGCCGTTTGCGCGGCAGGTGGCGGTTCGGGAGGGGTTGCAGAATCTTGCCGTCGTATCCAGCCCTCAAACCGGCGAGTTCGTGGTGTATGCCGATACCGGACGGTACGATCTGCGTATCGCGAGCGCCCCGACGTATTACGTGGTTACGCAGGGCGTGAACGGGTATGCGGGGGTGCTGAATAGCTACGGCCAAACCGATACGGCGCGCGTTTTCGGCCTCGCTCCCGTGGCGGGGAACGTGGTGGATGTGCGCGTGAGCCTGACGCCGCGGAGCGTCGCCCGACGGGGGTTTGCTAATCGGTACCGCGCTCGGGTGGAGAACATCGGCACCGCGACGATCACGAGCGGCCAATTGACGGTCGCCTTCGATGCGCTGATGAACTATGTCGGGGCGGTTCCGGCGCCTGCCACGCAGACGGGGCCATCGGCTACGTGGAATTTTCAGAATCTGGCGCCTTTTGCGTCCCGCGATTTCGACGTCGCCGGTTCCATTCCGCTCAATGTGCCGCTGAATACCGTCCTGACCTCCCAAGCTACCGTCACGGTTGCGGGCGACGTGGACTTGATCAATAATGCCGAAACACTCACGCAAACCGTCGTCGGCTCCTACGATCCCAACGACCTAACCGTCAGCTACACCACCCTCACGTCTGCGCAGCTAACGGCCCAAACGCCGCTCGACTACACCATTCGGTTTCAGAACATGGGCACCGATACGGCCTTTACCGTGGTGATTACCGACACGCTCCCTGCGCACCTGCTGCGCCTGGGCACGCTGGAGCTTATCAGCTCCTCGCACAACTGCTGGTGGGATATATTCGGCAACGACCAGCTCGTGGTGCGTTTCGAACGCATCAACCTCCCCGACCATAACGTCAGTACGCTCGGCTCGATGGGGTTCGTGCGGTTCCGGGTGGTGCCGAATACCACGCTGCAACCGGGCGCGCTCATCCCGAACACCGCCCACATCACCTTCGATTACAACGCCCCCCTCGCGACCAATCAAGTCAGCACGCTCGTGCAGAACCTTACGGGCCTGCCGCACGCGCCGGGCGCCACCGCCCTCAGCCTCTACCCCAACCCCGCCACCGAGCGCACCTTGCTCACCGCCGATTTACCCACGGCGGGCACCGTGCAAGTGCGCCTCACCGATGCGCTGGGGCGGGAAGTGCGCCGCACGAGCGTAACGGCTCCGGCCGGAACGTGGCAACACCCGGTCAGCACCAACGGCCTGACGCCGGGCGTGTATGGGGTGCAGCTAACCCTGCCCGACGGCGCCACCGTGAGCCGCCGACTGGTGGTGCAGTAACCGGAGGAACGCGTACCGCCCAGCGCCCACTGCGGCGTCAAAAAAGAGAATCGTCGTCGCTGACCCGTTAGTGGGTTTGGCGGCGACGATTTTCTTTATCTCGCCTGTGTCTATTTCGTTCGTATATTGTCAGGCTTCTTTTCGCCTTTCTCATCCCTTTTCCACTTTCCGATGCTGCTTTCCTTGCTGCTTTCCTTGCTGCTTTCCTCCGCTCTCGCCCCGCCCCTGACTGACCGGCTCCTCCGGTAGCAGCTTGCCGAGCCGGGGCTTCGAGTGATTCCGGGCGTTGCCCACTCCAGCTACCCGCTTCATTCCGCCGACCGCACCCGGGCTCTGGGTCCGGCCCGCCCCTGCTCCCCACTACGTTGGGCTTGCTGAGGGGGCATTTCCACGCATTCCGTTTCTTTTTCTTTTCTCCATAATCCCTCTTTTTCCATGTACACGTTTCGTCTCCCTTTCACCCTACTGCTGCTCTGGCTGCTGGGAACCGCCGTGCCCAGCCTCGGCCAAGCGCCAATCTGGACCCAGCACCAGAAAACCACCCCCCCCGTAGGGTGGGAATTGGGTTCAGAAGACGTCAGCCACGTAACAGATTCGGCGGGCAATAGCTACGTCCTTACCTTGTTCCATCAGAGACTGGTGCTGGGGAATACCACGATCATCTCACACGCCCCACCCGGCGGGAATGAACCAACTGACATCCTGCTGACGAAATACTCGGCCAGCGGCCAGAAGGAATGGCACCGCCAGATCTACCACCCGAGAAGCTCGAATCTCCATCAGCTAATCATCTTCGCAAGCATAACGCTTGACGCCCAAGAGCAGCCGGTCTTATTGATCTCGCGCCGCGACCCGGATCCGATCATGGTGAACAACTTGCTAGTGCGGGGCACTGGGCCACTGCTCGTAAAGTTTTCGCAGAGCGGCAGCATTATCTGGACCCATAGCATTCTGGTTCGCTATGCTCCCTCCCTCCTATTTACCAAAACGACCGGCCTGTCAGCGGATTCCGCCGGCAACCTTTATTTTTTCATCGTAGCGGGAGATGGCAACCTATCTCCGTATAGCATCCGGCAGGTCGACCAGCTGCGCGTCGATTCCACGGGCAGGCCCACTCATTTCATCCTCCTCAAGTACAACTCCGCCGGCCAGCTCCAGTGGCTCCAGCCGGTTGTCGGGTTGCATAACTCTGACTATCCGTATAAGCTAGCGGTCAGCCCTGGGGGCAACAGTATGTTTATCGGCACACAGTTCGACACGGTCAGGATCGGTAGCGCTTCCGGACCGCACAACCTTATCCCTCCAATCCAGAACACGCAGCTACCCCAAGGATTTATTGCCTGCTTAGGGCCGAACGGCAATTTTTTGAGCAGTAGCACCACCAGCTCTTGTGTATTCCTTGACCTGAAAGCCGACCAGAGCGGAAATTTTTATACCACCGGCAATACCGGCTCCGACCGTAACTGGCGGTTGGGGCAGCAGGCCCGCCCCAACCGGGGGCTTTTTGTCGCGAAGCTGCTTACCACCAGCCAGGCGGCCTGGATTACCCAGCCTACCCAACCGATCGACTTCTTGTTTGTGCACTCTTTCCTAGGCTCCATCGATGTAGATAATCGTGGCCGTGTGCTAGTGAGTCACTCGCAGTATTATGATATGACCTATGGTACCTATCCCCTCCGGATGGGGACGCCCAATTTGCGCCTTTACCGCCCTTATCTGGTCCAGCTTGACCCGCAGGGGCGAGTAGAATGGGCCACTAACCAGACCCCTGACCCCATAGATCACAATTGGTATTTTGGATTAGCAAGTAGCATTTCGCACGATAATGCTGGTAATGCCTACTGGGTAGGTGTTCAGCAAAGCTTCACGAGTGAGGCAGCGGCGAGCTATTATAATGGAGTGTATATCCAGAAGCTCCGCGTACGCTCCAACAACCTCAGCGGGGGCGTCTACATCGATCGCGACGCCAACGGCGTGCGCTCCCCCGGCGAGGAGAGCTACCCCAATCCGGTGCTCCTGCTCAACCTCGGTGGCCCCGCCTCCGCTGTGGCCGAGGCGCCTACTAGCATCTTCAGCCTCTTTGTTGATTCGGGTCGCTACGATCTGCAGATGCCCACCGTGCCGCGCTACCACCGCCTTACTCAAGGGCTGGGTGGCTATCAGAGGAATTTCGCGGGCTATAACTTGAGCCATTCGGGGCTCGATTTCGGGCTGGCCCCTATTCCCAATCAGCCTGATGTGCGCGTCACGCTCACTCCCTACACTCCTGCCCGTCAGGGTATTACTACCCGCTACCGTGCCCGCCTCCAAAACATCGGTACTACCACCATCCCCGGCGGTCAACTGACGGTGCGCATCGATCCGCTCCTGGCCATCACCGGGACGGTGCCGCCGGCCAATCTCACCCAGCCGCAGGTGCGCGGCTGGAACTTCACGACTCTGCCCCCGCTCGCAGCCCGGGACTTCGATGTAACGTTCGAGATGCCTACGACCCTCGTGATCGGCAGCGACCTGGTTTCTTCGGCGACTGTGACCCTCAGCGGCGGCATCATCGACGTGGCCCCATCCGACAACGCCGATACGCTGCGCCAGACCATCATCGGCCCGTTTGACCCCAACGACATTGCCGTAAATTACTCCACTCTGACCACGGCTCAGATTGCCGCCGGCGTGCCGCTCGACTACACGGTGCGGTTTGAGAATCTGGGGACCGGCGCGGCCTCTTCGGTTTATATTCAGGATACGCTCCCTGCCCACCTGTTGCAGCTGAATACGCTGGAACTCATCAGCCAGTCGCACCCGGCGAGCTGGACGATTCTTGACTCGAACGTACTGGAAATCCGCTTCCCCTCCATCTGGCTGCCGAACCGGTCGGCAGATTCGGTGCGCTCGAACGGCTTTGCACGCTTCCGGGTGGTGCCGCGCCGCACGCTCGGCTTAGGCACCGTGATTCCGAGTCAAGCCCATATCGTGTTCGATTATAACGCGCCGGTAGCAACCAACTACGCGATTACGCTTGTGCAGAACCCCACCGGCCTGCCGCACGCCCCCGGCGCCACGGCCCTCAGCCTCTACCCCAACCCCGCCACCGAGCGCACCCTGCTCACCGCCGATTTATCAAGTGCGGGCACCGTGCAAGTGCGTCTCACCGATGCCCTCGGCCGCGAGATGCGCCGCACGAGCGTAACGGCGCCCGCCGGGGCGTGGCAACACCCTGTCAGCACCAATGGCCTGACGCCGGGCGTGTACGGGGTGCGGCTGATGCTGCCCGATGGCGCCACCGTGAGCCGCCGACTGGTGGTGCAGTAAGCCGGAGGAACGCGTACCGCCCAGCGCCCGCTGCGGCGTCGAAAAAGAGAATCGTCCTCGTCGGACCCGGTTGGGTTCGGCGGGGACGATTTTTCTTTTTCGATTTCTTTTCCCCGCCGTGTAGCCATCCACCTAGGGCGCGTGTCTTTCGAGTACCTTCCCCCTCGCTCACAACCGCCTCACCTCCTTCCGCCTCGGATGTCGGCTTCATCTCCTTCTTCTTCATCGGCTGATGCCAGCTTGAGCGAGCTTCTGAAGCGTTGCCGACGCTACGAGCCGACGGCGCAACGGGCGCTGTACGACCGGTTTGCCGGGCCGATGCTGCAAATCGCGGCGCGGTACTCGCCGTCGATGGCCGATGCGGAGGATGCGTTGCAGGACGCCTTCATCAAGGTTTTTCAGCGGCTGGATGAGCAGCTCGTGGAGGGCGCTTTTCCGGGGTGGGTGCGGCGGATTGTCATCAGCACGGCCCTGAATGCGGAGCGGAGCCGGAAGGTGCGGCGCACCGATTTCGAGCTGGAGGAAGTCCACCACTTACCCGCCACGGAGGCGTCGGCCATCGAGCGCCTCACGTTCGCGGAGGTGCAGGCGCTCATCGATCAGCTCCCCGAAGGGTGCCGGGTGGTGATGCTGCTTTACACGATTGAAGGGTATTCGCACGCCGAAATAGCGGGGCTGCTCGGCATCGGCGAGAGTGCTTCCAAAGCGCAGCTCAGCCGCGCCCGCGCCCGCCTCACCACGCTGGTGCAACAGGCGAACCGCGAGCGCACGGCCGCCCGACCCGGTCCGGCGCCCCCCGCACTGGCGCCCGTCGCCGCCCCTTCCGTCCGCTCCGAAGCGCCGCAAGCGCCTTTTCACCCCATTACGGCTCTCCTGTTCCAATGAACACGCCCGACGAACAAGATCCTTTCGCCTACGACGCCCACCTCCGCGCCCATTTCGAGGAGGCTGCCCGTACGCCCCCGCCGCTCCCTCCGGCGCGCATCTGGGCGAACCTGCAACCGCACTTGCAGCCGCGCGCTGCTGCCCCAAACCCTCGGCGGGCGCCGTGGCTGGCCGGTTTCGCGGGGCTGATGGTCGGAATGCTGCTGATGTGGGCGCTCGCCCCGACGGGCCCGGCGTTCTGGTCGGCAGAGAAAGCCACCGTGCGGACGTCCCAAGCCCAAGCGGCGCCCAAAAAGGGCGGCGATTTGGCCTCTGACCCCAAACCGGTGCCCTATTTGGGCGGAGCGCGGCCCTATTTGGGCAGAGTTTCTGGGTCAGACCCCAAAACGTCGCCCTATTTGGGCACAGCTTCTGGGTCGAACCCTCTCGCGGTGGGGTCCGACCCTCTCGCGGTGGGGTCTGACCCTCTCGCGGTGGGGTCCGACTCGCTCCGTTTGGGGTCAGACCCCCAAACGCCGGTTATTCCTACGGTTCTGCTGCCGCTCGTCGGCACCGAGCAGACGCAGGTGCAGTGGGGCGCCGATTCGGCCCTTACCGCCCGTGAGCGGCGCCGCGATGCGCTCCTGATGCAGCGGGCGGCGCTGGTCAGATTGCAGCTTCGGACAGATTCTTTACTCCTCGCGCTGGCGCCGGTGGCCGAAACGGGCGCCGTTACGGCAGTGGATTCTCTGCCGGTGGCGAAGCCGAAACAACGGTGGTCGGTGCTGCTGACGGCGGCGGCGGAACGCGATTTCTTCGGCCTGAACGCCCCCGCTGCCGATACCCTCGCCGCGCTGCGGACGGTGCACGAGCAGGGCCGCGCCGGGTACAACGCCGCTTTGCTGGCCGAATACCGCCTTACGGACCGGTGGAGCGTGGGTGCGGGCATCGGCACGAGCGCATACGGCGGCGAGCTGCGCCTGACGGACCGTAAAACGTCGGTGAAGGTTGATACGATTGTCTCGCTCGTGCAAACCACCCGCGATACCACGTTCACCACGGAGGCGTACTCGATTCGCGTCGTCGATGAGCTGCGGCTTTCGCCGGTCGTGAACTTCAACAACCAGATTATCGGCTACGATTCGGTGTATGTGCAGCGGAACGACACCGTATGGACGTACCTCACGACCACCACCACGGTCACGACGGTCAACCGGAAGCTCACGCCCAAAATCACGACCCGCGACGAAGTCGTGAGCCGCGTGTTGCGCCCGAGCTACCACTTCCTGACGCTGCCCGTGCTGGTGCGCTACCGCTTCGGTCGCACCACCGACTGGACCTCCTCCCCGACCGCCCCGCGCTGGTGGGCCGACGTGAGCGCCGGTGCCCAATTACAGTGGTTTATGGGCGGCACGCAGGTCACGACGACCGACGGCCGCTCCTTCGCTACCGCCCGCATCGGGCGCGCCGATGGGCCGTTCCGGCCGTTCAATTTCGCGCTTACCTCGTCGGTGGCGCTCAATTATGCCCTTACGCAGCGCCTGAGCGCCAGTTTGGCGCCCACGGTGCGGTATCAGGCGCAATCGGTGTACAAGCCCGCCACGCACCTCACGCAGCGGCCCCTTGCTACGGGGGTGCAGCTGGGGCTGCGCTACGCCTTCTGATTTCGACCTTCTGATTTCTGATTCCCGCTTACGACTTCTCGCTTGCTCAGCGGCGGCCGGTGGGCCGCTTTTCCGATGCCACGGGTGCCGCGAACCGGCCGGCTCGGTGCCCCGTGGCATCGGAAAGAGCTTTTCCCTCACTTGATTTTCCTCCTGAATCCGATGACTTCGTTACGGACTTTTTACCGGCTTTTCGCCGCGCTGCTCGTGCTGAGCGGGGGCGCGGCCCTGCCCGCGCAGGCGCAGCACGCGGCGATGCTGCAACAGATTATTCACCCGGCCGTCCCGAGCGTCGGTAACATCCGAACCGCCACCGACGCCGCCGGGAACACGTATTACGTGGGCTGCTGGAGCGGCTCGGTTTCCATCGACGGCACCGTGCTCACGGCGGCGCCGACGGATCTCTCCACCAACCTCTACGTGGCGAAAATCGCCCCGACCGGTCGCCTTCAGTGGGTGCAGAATGTCCATTCCGATGGCATTGATATTCCGTACGCCATCGCCGTCGACCCGACCGGCGCCGCCGTTTACGTATCGGGCACCAACAACCAGAACCTCCGGCTCGGCGCCACGCATACCCTCGATAGTGCGGGCACCTTTATGGCCAAAATGAGCACCGCGACGGGGGCCGTCGATTGGGCGCGCTTGGTGGGGACGCGCGATTTTTCCGCGCCGAGCCTCGCCAAGGAAGTGCTGGTGTACTCCATCGTGGCCAATAGCACGGGGGTTTACTTCTCCGGCATCGCCCGCAATACCGACTCGCTCGATGCCGTCACGCTCCTGCCCGGCCGACTGGCGCCGGTGGGGTTCGTGGCGCGCTGCCTCCCCGCAACGGGCCGCATTACGGCCGCTTGGAACTGCGCGGCCTCCTCGTTCCTGCCCACGCAGCTCAACATGGGGGCGCTCGCGGTGCAGGCTAACGGCGAAGTAGTGGTGGCTGCTGGCTTGAACGGCTCGGCGCAGCTCGGCGCCGATGGCACTCCGCCGGTGCTGACTTCGCGAGCATCTACCCCCGCGAATACGCTGGATGGCTTCATCGCCCACGTCACGCTCACCGCCACGGGCGGCTCTACGCAGTGGGTGCTGCCGCACGTGGCGCCGCCCTCGACGCTCCAGATTGATGCGCAAAACAACGTGTATATGGGCGGGCGCGCCGACGGTACGCCCGCCATCGGCCCCTTCCCGCTCCCCCCGACGGGCGTGTTCTTCGCGTGCCTCAATCCGTTGGGCGTGCCGCAGTGGTTGCGCCCCGTGGCCGGGGCTTTCCCGCAGGTGATGGGCCTGACCACCGGCCCAGACGGCCGGATGTACGCCACCGGGACCTTCAGCGACCCCGAGATTCAGTTTGGCTCTTACACGGTTCAAAACGGCCTCAATCAGAGTCTGGCGTCCTTCGTGACCTGCTTCGACACGAACGGCACCTTCCAGTGGGCACGCGGCGCCGACCGCCCCGATTTCGGCACCAACCTCGCGCAAAGCATCGGTGTCGATGCCGATAACCGCGTTTACGTCGGGGGTTTCGCGAGCTACACCGACTCTTACGACGGCCTGCCGTTCGGCCCCATCTCGGCGTATCTGGTGCGTTTCGACCCCGGCGCCCGCATCACCGGCCGGGTTTACCTCGACCAGAACGCCAACGGCGTCCGCGATGCCGGGGAGCCGCCATTCCCGCGCCACGTCCTCCTCGGCGACCCGCTGAACTCCGCCATTCTCGGCACGAGCAGTCCCTCAACCGGCCGCTTCACGATTTACGCCGACACCGGGCGCTACACCGTGCAGGTGGCGCAGCCGCCGCTTCACTACACGCTCGGGCAGGGCGCGGCGGGGTACACCGGCCTCCTCACGCAGTACGGGCAAGCCGATACGGCGCGGGTATTTGGTCTGAAACCGATCCCCGGCGCGGCTGATTTGCGGGTCACGGTCACGTCGTATACCCCGGCGCGTGTGGGGCGAGCCACCTACTATCAGGCCCGCGTCGAGAACGTCGGGGCGATGCCGGTCAGCGGCGCCAATCTGGTGCTTACGTATGATACGGTCGGGCAGAGCCAGTATGTTGGCGCCTCTCCCACGCCTACCACGCACGTCGGTCAGCAGCTAACGTGGGCTTTGCCGACGGTCGCGCCGTTTCAGGTGCTGAACTTCTCGATGGCGGTCAATCTGCCGATTAACATTCCGCTCGGCACGCCCATCACCACCCTCGCGGCCCTCACGAACGTCCCCGCCGACCTCGTGCCGCTCAATAACCGCGATACGCTGCGGCAAGTCGTCGTCGGCTCCGCCGACCCGAACGATATTCAGGTGAACTACTCGCGCCTGACACCACAGCAAGTGGCCAACGGCACGACCCTCGATTACACGATTCGGTTCGAGAACATCGGCACCGACACGGCGTTCGCGGTGATGATTCAGGACAGCCTGCCCGCGTCGCTGCTGCGGCTGGGCACGGTGGAGATGGTGGCGCAGTCGCACAACTGCCAGTGGCGCCTCGATGGTCAGGGGCACATGAGCCTGTCGTTCCCCGGCATCAAGCTGCCGCACCGCAACGTAAACGCCGTCGGCTCGATGGGTTTCGTGCGGTTCCGCGTGACGCCTTCCCCCGCCCTCAACCCCGGCGACCTCATCCCGAACCAAGCCCACATCACGTTCGATTTTAACGCCCCCATCAGCACCAACGAAGTCACGACCCTCGTGCAAACCGTGAACGGGCTGGTAGCTGAGCCGAACGCCCCAGCCGCGTGGAGCCTCTATCCGAACCCCGCCACCACCACGGGCGCTACGCTCACGGCCGACGTACCAACCGCCGGTCGCATCCAAATCCTGCTGACCGACGCCCTTGGTCGCCCGGTTCGGCAGGAAACCACCACGGCGCCCGCCGGTTCGTGGAGCCACGCGGTGGCCGTGCAGGGATTGGCGCCGGGTCTGTACGTGGTTCGACTGACGCTACCTGATGGTGGCAGCACGAGCCGGAAGCTGGTGGTGCGGTAAGGGATTTGGGGACAATTCGGGCGGGCACAAGGCCCGCCCCTACCGCACCCCCACCAACCGCTTCCATGTTCCTTTCATCCGGTTGTATTTAATGGTCGAAGGAAGGGCTTTCCAGAAATACCGGCTGGTCTCGACGGCGAAGCTTGGCTGCATGTAGCAGTTGATGGTGCAGCCCTCGCACGCCGGCAGCTTGCCTTCGAGGGCGATTAACCGCTTGATTTCCGATTGTTGGTAGAGCTGAAACAGCTCGCCGGCAATCGGAAATTTCTTTTCGCCGAGGTGGTAGCACGGCAGCACCAACTCGTCGTCGGGGGAGATGACGAGGGTGGTGCTCGCGGCGCGGCACACGGGCTTGGCAATGTGGTTACCGCCGTCGCGCCGGAGCGCCATGAAGCCTTCGTTGAGGTACACGCCCGGCCGCCGCCCGAAGGCCGACACGTAATCGAGCTGCTCGGCGGTGAGGTTATCGCCAGCGGCGACGTCGTTGTACTGAAACGCCGGGTTGATGATGAGCACGAGGCCGTTGGGCTGCGTGATTTCCTGCCAGACGCGCTCCAGATCGGCGATATTTTCGGGGAAAACGGTGAAGAGGATATCGGGCTTTTCGCCCAGCTCCTTCGCCACTCGGATGCTTTCCATCACGAAATCGAAGCACGCCACGCCGCGCCCTTTGTCGTGGGTGGCGCGGTCGGCGGAATCGAGGGAAAAGTGGAGCATATCGACCAGCCCGCGCAGCTCTTCGGCGCGCTTCGGGTAGAGCATGCCGTTCGTCGTGACGGTCGTAATGAGGCCTTCGGCGCGGGCGATGCGGAGCAAATCGGCCAGCTCGCGGTGGAGGAGCGGCTCGCCGCCGGTAAAATCCACGACGCGCACGCCGAGCTTACGGGCATCGCGCAGGTTGCGGCGGGCGGCGTCGAGCGTGACGTACGGCGACGGTTTCTCCCAGATATCACAGAACGAGCACTTCGCGTTGCAGCGAAATGTCACGTAATAATTGAGCAAAACCGGGTGATGAATGAGGCGCACGCTGATGCTGGGCTAGCCGGAAGGGGCTTGAAGAAGATGGGCGAAGCAGGCGCGACCGTGTGGCGCTCCGCCGAACCGATGTGCAAGCTACGGCGCGCCGGGGGCGGGCACGGTTCGGGCGGGTGGTCGTTTATTGCGCGGATTTTCGTTTTTTCCTTCGGATGACATCACTCCAGTTCCTCGGCACCGGCGGCGCGTTCGACTTTGCATACGGCAATTCCGCCGCTCTGGTGCAGCACCAAGGCCAAGCCCTGCTCCTCGATTGCGGCTTTACCGTGTACCCAGAGCTGGCGCGGCGCCGCCTGACGGGCGCGTGCAGCGGCATCCTCCTCACGCACCTCCACTGCGACCATTCCGGCTCGCTCGCCAACTTGCTCCTGCACCGCGCGCACCGCAAAACCGGCCCGCCGCCCACCATCTGGTTCCCCACCGAAGCTTTCCGCGATGACATTGTGCGGCTGCTCACCGTGCAGCTCAAAACCCCCTCGAAATACGCCGATTTTCAGCCCCTGACCCACCTCCCCGGCGTGCGCGCCCTCGATACGTTCGGCCGCCACTCCGCCGATTTCATGAGCTTCGCCTACGCCTTCGACGACGGCCCCGACCGCCTCGTCTACTCCGGCGATTTGGCCGAGCCTGATTTTCTTTTCGACTGGCTCGATACCCTCCCACCCGCCACCCACACGCGGGTGCTGCACGATATCATCTTCGCCGAAGGCGCGGGCGGCCATACGTATTACCGCGCCCTCCTCCCCCACCTCGCGCGCTACCCCGACCTCCTCGGCTACCACTGCGACCCCACCCAAAACCCGCCCGATAACCCGATTCCGCTCGTGTTCCACACGCCGGAGCTGCTGCTGTGAGGGCGGCGGGCGAATGGTCGCGGCCGACCAGAATCGCAGAAATCGTTTAGGGGCACCGCAATGGCCTCAAAAACGAGAGCCCCAAAACGAGAAACGGTCAGACGCTTACGCGCCTGACCGTTTCTCGTTTCTGCCCACGGCCGCTTACCCGACCGCGTGCTTCTTCTTAATCTTGGCTGGTTTACAGCTTGCCTTGCTCAGCGGCTTTCTTCATCTTCTCGTTAGCGAAGATGGCCACTTCTACGCGGCGGTTGGCGGCTTTGCCTTCAACCGTAGCGTTATCGGCGATTGGCTCCACGTCGCCTTTGCCTTCGGCTTTCATCCGGGCCATATCCACCCCGTGCGAGCCGAGGTAGTTGACTACCGCCTGTGCGCGTTCCTGCGAGAGCGTCAGGTTTTTCGCCGCTACCCCCGATGCGTCGGCGTGGCCTTCGATCAGGATGTTGGTGTCTGGGTATTTCTGCAACACTTTCGCGAGCTTATCAATCTCGCCCTGCGCACCGGGCGTCAGGTTGGATTTGCTCACTTCGAAGAGAATACCGGCGGGCATCGTCAGCATAATGCCTTCGCCGACGCGCTCAACTTTCACGCCTTCCATGTCTTTCTGGAGGTCAGCAGCCTGCTGGTCCATTTTTCTGCCGATGACGGCGCCGGTCGTACCGCCCACAGCGGCTCCGCCGATTGCGCCGATTGCCGCGCCTTTACCACCACCAATCAGCGCCCCGATGCCCGCGCCGAGCGCCGCACCAGCACCCGCGCCGAGCAGACCACCTTTCGCCGTCTTGCTCATACCGGTTTTGCGCTCGCCGGTACCGTTCTGCGCCATTTTATCGTCCTGCGCCGAGCCCGAACCGTTCGAGGCGGTTTTCGAGCCTGCGCACGAAGAGAATAACATCGTGCTGGCCAGGGCCACGCACACGTAGGATTTTGCAAACTTCAACATCTTGTCTTGGGGAGGGGGTTGGTTAAAAAAACAGCTTCAGACTACTTCGCGCCCTAATACGGAAATGGAAGCCAAACCGTTGAAAAATCGGTTTCGACAGTGCTTTCCAAAGAGGGTGCCAGAGCAGGTTTTGAGTATGAGAAGAGGGGTAAAAGAGAGTAGGTGTTGCTTGAGGGGCAACCGCAGCTAGCGCGGGGCAAAGCTACCCAACAGCTACGCGCCAGTGCGGGCAGCGGCCGTTAGGGGGGCGGCCGATTCCTGCGCGACGCGCAACAGCCGCAGCAGCTCGGCGAGCTGGAGCTTGAGCTGCTTGCGGTCGATAATGAAATCGAGGAAGCCGTGATCGAGGACGAATTCGGCGCTTTGGAAGTCGGCGGGAAGGTCTTTACCGATGGTTTCGCGGATGACGCGCGGCCCGGCAAAGCCGATGAGCGCGCCGGGCTCGGCGATGTTGAAGTCGCCGAGCATCGCGAACGACGCCGTGACGCCGCCCGTCGTGGGGTCGGTGAGGAGCGAGATGTACGGCACCTTATCCTCGGCGAGCTGCGCGAGACGGGCGGACGTTTTCGCCATCTGCATCAGCGAAAAACCGGCTTCCATCATCCGCGCGCCGCCCGATTTCGAGATGACCAGCAACGGCCACCGCTCACGGCGCGCCAGCTCAATGGCCCGCGCAATCTTTTCGCCGACCACCGAACCCATCGAGCCGCCGACGAATCGGAAGTCCATGCACGCCACCACCAGCGGCTGCCCGGCGCTCAGGCCGTGCGCCGTCCGGACGGCATCTTTCAGGCCCGTCGATTTCTGCGTAGCGGCAATCCGGCTCGGATACGGCTTGGTATCGACGAAGTGGAGCGGGTCACCGGACGACAGGTCGGCGTCCATCTCCGTGAACTGACCGCCGTCGAAGAGCACTTCAAAGTACTCCGCCGACCCGATGCGCTCGTGGTGGTTGCACTTCGGGCACGTCCAGAGGGCGCGCTCGTGCTCGGCGGTGGTGGTCACGGTTTTGCACTCCGGGCATTTGTACCAAATGCCGTCGGGGGTCTCTTTCTTTTGATCGGTGGGGGTACTGATACCCTTTTCCACCCGTTTAAACCACGACATAAGTCTATTGAGAAGCAGCGGCTCCGCCCGCGGCGGCGGGTCCGGGAGATACGAAGGAAGGTCAGGCGATGAGGCGCTCCGGCTGCGAACCGGGGCGGCAAATATACCGCCGTCGGTCGGGGGGCGCGTTGTTGGGGGCGGCGTCTGGCGCGCAATTACCACCAAGGCCGCGGAGTTGGCCCTACTTTCGCAGGGCTATCCAGTGCCCGTCGGGCGTGTTCCGGCCTTAACCCTTCTTTTTTTGTAATGACTCTTTTCTCGATTAGTCTGGTCCGGCCGTGGTTGCGCGCCGCACCGGTAGCGGCCCTTCTGCTCAGCAGCTGCGTGACGGCCAAGCGTTTCGACGACCTCAAAGCGCAGGCCGCGCAGGATGTCGCGACCCGCGAACAGGCTGAGCGGACGGCCGAGCAAGCCACCAAATCGCTCAATCAGCTTCAGGAAACGCACACCGAAGCCCGCAAGCGCCTCAGCCGCCTCGCCGCCGACTCGATCCGTAACGACATTCAGCTTACCAAGGAGCGCGCCGCCAACGCCGAGCTGAACGGCGCCTACGAGAAGCTGATGAAGGCTAACGACCGGATGCTCGCCAACTCCGCCACCGACCTCGACCGCACCAACCGCGACCTCCTGCGCCGCGAATCCGAGCTGCGGGCTGCGGAAGTTCAGAATAAGACGCTCACCGCCAGCCTCCGCGCCCGCGAAGACTCCGTGAACCGCCTTAGCAGCACGCTGAAAGCGCGCGAGGCGAAGGTGAAATCGCTCGAACAAACGCTGGCCGATAAGGACAAAGCCGTCGCCGATCTGCGGGCGCGGGTCGCCGCCGCCCTCACCGGGTTTTCGGGGACTGACCTGAGCGTGCAAATCAAGAACGGCAAGGTGTACGTGTCGCTTTCGGAGCAGCTGTTGTTCAAGTCGGGTTCCACTAAAGTCGACCCCAAAGGGCAGGAAGCCCTCAAGCAGCTCGCGACGGCCCTAGCGGCGCAACCCGACGTTAACGTATTAGTAGAGGGCCACACCGATGATGTGCCGCTGCGCGCCCCCGCCGGTTCCCTCCCCGCTGATAACTGGGATTTGAGCGTCCTGCGCGCCACCCAGATTACGCGCCTGCTCACCACAAACGGCATCGCGCCGGGCCGCGTGACCGCCGCCGGTCACTCGCAGTACGTCCCCGTCGATACCGGCTCGTCAGCGGAAGCGCGGCAGAAAAACCGGCGCACGGAAATCATCCTGACGCCGAAGCTCGACGAGCTGTTTGAGCTGCTGAAATAGGTCATTCGGGCCTGAGCGGCGCTTGGACGGGCTTTATCTTCGTCTGCTGCCTTTCTGAATGGAGTTCTCCCGCGTCCCTTATCTGCTTGCTATCTGATATCTGCTTATGCCCCGGCTTGCCGCTTACTTCCACCTGACTCAGCATTGGCAACGGCTCTACATTCCGCTGGCGTTGTTGCTGCTGAGCGGGTGCGTAAGCGCGCAACACCTGACGGATATTCAGCAGCTCAGAGCCACTAAAGCGGAGTGCGTGCGCGCCGAGCAAGCCGCCGAGCTGACCATCGCGAAGCAGCAAGTGCGGCTCCTCCTGCTCCGCACTCAGCTGGAAGCGCAAGCCGCCGACCTCGCCGCCACCACCGACCAGCTCACCACTGAGCGCACCCGGCGCACCAATCTCGAAACCGCCGCCAACAAGCCGCCGGTAACTGAATCACCCGCTCCCCGCCCCGATTCAAAAGCGCCCTCTCCTTCCCGCGAATTGCTCCGCCGCCAAACCGCTCAACTCGAAAGCGCTGTCCGCAGCAGCCGCGATTCCGTCGCCCGCCAAGCCCAGCA
Source organism: Hymenobacteraceae bacterium (assembly GCA_031397815.1). GTDB lineage: Bacteria > Bacteroidota > Bacteroidia > Cytophagales > Hymenobacteraceae > JANNMJ01. The sequence goes on along the minus strand of JANNMJ010000058.1, from coordinate 5,969 downwards.
GCTCCAGATAGCCAAAACCAGCGCGCGCAACTTGGAGCAAACCCTCGCCGACCGCGACCGCACCATCGCCGACCTACGCCAACGCTTGGCGGCTGCCATTCGGAAGCAAGGCCAAAACGCCCCCCTCAACGACGGCCGATTGCACGTCGTCCTGCCGGATGAGCCGGTAAAGGCATTGATGCGGGCAATTTTTTAGGGTTTTCTGACTTTATCAGGAATCGAGCGCCCCAAGCTCATTCGCAAGGTTTTGCCGGGCAGCCGCTTCGTAGCGGGCGGCAAAATCAGGGGTGCGGAAAAGGTGTGGCTGCGCGAGAAAATGCCGTAGCACCTTGCGTCGGCCGGGCCGGTAGAGCAAGTCGGGAAACCAGCCGTACTCGCGGCGGATGTGGGCTGTGTACGTCGCGTAGACCTCTGGGGCAGCACCGAGAATGGCGAGGTCGGTGTCGAGGAAAAGCTGGGTCAGCCAATCCGGGTCGAGGGCTTGGTGGCTGAGGTGGCGCGTGGCCAGAATCAGCCCGACGCACTGCTGCACGGCTTCGGGAGAGAGGCCGAGCGTGGGAAGGCGGGCGGCGGCTAGCGCGGCGCTTTTCTCCTCGTTGTCGGCGCGGCGCGGGTTGTAGATGATGTCGTGGTAAAAAACGGCCAACACCACCGCTGGCCACTCCGCGCCGATGGCGGTCTGATAGGGCGCCAGCTCGGCGAGCATGTGCGCTAGGTGCCGAAGCGTGTGGTAATGGCGGCCGCGCGCGCCGTAGCGTTTGACCAGCTCGGCCCACGCGTCGTCGGCAGCAGCCGACGACGCGTGGGTGGCAGGCAGCGCGGCGGCAAACGCCGCGCGCAAGTCGGCAGCAAGGGCAGCCATTAGATGGCGGGTTAGCCGATGGCCTGCGCTAAATCGTCGATCAAATCATCGGCGTCCTCCACCCCGACGCTCAACCGGATCAAGGCGTCGCTGAGACCGGCGGCGCGGCGCTCTTCGGCGGGGATGCTGGCGTGGGTCATCGTGGCGGGGTGCCCGCAGAGGCTTTCGACGCCCCCGAGGCTTTCGGCGAGGGCGAAAAGCTGGAGTTTTTCGAGGACCGCGATGGCGTCTTCCTTACGGTCGCCTTTGAGGACGAAGGAGAGCATCCCGCCGAAATCGCGCATTTGGCGCGCCGCGACGTCGTGGTTCGGGTGGTCGGGGAAGCCGGGCCAGTAGACCTTCTCCACTTTCGGGTGGGCTTTCAGGTATTCGGCCACTTTGCGGGCGTTCTGGCAGTGGCGCTCCAAGCGAAGGTGGAGCGTTTTGAGGCCGCGCAGAATCAGGAAGCAATCCTGCGGACCGGGCGTGCCGCCGCAGGCATTCTGAATGAAGGCGAGGCGGTCGGCGAGGGCTTCGTCGTTCACCACGAGGGCGCCCATCACGGCGTCGGAGTGGCCGCCCATGTACTTGGTGAGCGAGTGGAGAACGATGTCGGCGCCGAGGTCGAGGGGGGTTTGCAGGTACGGCGTCGAGAACGTGTTATCGACGACGAGCATCGCGCTGTGCTTCTTGCAAAGCTGCGCGACGGCTTCGATATCAATCACATTGAGGAGCGGATTGGTGGGCGTCTCGACCCAAACCAACTTCGTTTTCTCGGTGAAATACTGCTCAATGCTCGCCGCGTCGGCCATCGACACGAACCGGAACTTGATGCCGTAAGCGGCGAAGATTTTCGTGAAGATGCGGTAGCTGCCGCCGTAGAGGTCGTTGGTGGAAATCACTTCATCGCCCGGCTGCAAGAGCTTGATGACGGTATCCGTGGCGGCCATACCGGACGCGAAGCACAGGCCGCGTTGGCCGTTTTCGAGGGCCGCAATCGCATCCTGAAGCTGGGTGCGGGTGGGGTTGTGGGTGCGCGAGTACTCGTAGCCCTTGTGGTCGCCGGGGGAGGCTTGCACGTAGGTCGAGGTTTGGTAGATGGGCGTCATGATGGCCCCGGTAGCGGGGTCAGGATGGACGCCGGCGTGGATGGCTTTGGTGGCGAATTTCATCGGACTGACGGTTGTCCCGACCAGAGGCCGGGGCGTTGGAAATGGTCTGCGAAGGTAGGCAGACGCCGCACGGCGGGCCACGGGGTGACTTTCATCAGGTAACAAAAAAATAGTACTGAATAGGGTTAGTAATCGGTTATGTTTGCAGCTATCACCCTGCTTACAACTCATCACATTTTTACTTTACCCTGACCAATGTCCAAGCTTTGGCTCCTTCCTCTGTGCGTCGTCGGCCTGTTTCCCCTCGCGGGAGCAGCCCAGACGACGCCTGCAACGGAAGCATCTCTACCGGCAACCATTGCCGTCGCGGCGCCCGCCGCCGCTACTCCGAGCACCACTAGTCCGGAGCGCAACATCAGCCGCCAAGCCACTCCGGCCGGTTCTGAGCTGCTGCTTTACCCGGAACCCAACGAGGCGGGTAAGCCGCTCCGCATCAGCTCCCACCGCCAGCTTTTCATCCGCAGTCAGCTTGACTCGACGTGGTACCGGGCGCTTTACGGCGGCGCGCAGTTCTACGTGAAGCGTAATGACGTGTCGCTCCTTGCGCCGAGCGGGGCGGGTACGCGCGGTAAAGCGATGAAGAAACCGGTTAAGAAGTAAAAGCCGGAATGCCAAGCGCGTCCCCGTCAGGGGACACCGTTCGGTAGCCGGAGCGTTGCCTCAGTACGGTGGCGCGTCCCCGTCAGGGGACACCGTTCGGTAGCCGGGGGCAACGCCCCCGGTCCGACGGAACCCCGTTCATTCGGCGCGTCCCCGTTAGGGGACACCGTTCGGTATCTGCGTCCTTATCGGCCGGTAACGAGCGTAATACCGAACGGTATCCCCTAACGGGGACGCCTGTTTTTTATTCCTTTTCTTTCCGGGGGCGTTGCCCCCGGCTACCGAACGGTGTCCCCTAACGGGGTCGCTTCCAATCGATAGGTTCGTGTAATCTGGGGGTGGTTTCACGCCTCACTCCCACCACCCCCAAACCGGACACCCTGTTCGGAACTGGACACTTTTTCCATCCCCCCCTACCGCTCAACTCTACGCTTTTCATCTGAAAATCAAGCTCCTACCCGACTGGCATAGTTGTCGGCGGAGAGGGGATGCGGCCTAATGCCGCATCTCCGAAAATGGACAGAGTGATTGCAACCCACGAGCAGCGGCGCCGCGCCCGCCGACCGTGGCTGATTGGGGGCGCCGCGCTAGTGATGGCCGTGCTGGCGCTGCTGGCGTTCCGCAGCGTGCTGCGGCCGAGCGTGGCGGGCGCGCAGATTCTGGTGGCCCGCGTGGAAGTCGGGGACGTGGAAGCGGCGCTTTCGGCGTCGGGGACGGTGGTGCCGGGGCGCGAGGTGGCGATTACGGCGCCCATCGCGAGCAGCATCCGGCGGGTGCTGCGGCAGGTCGGCGATGCGGTGAAAGCCGGGGAGCCGCTGCTGGAATTGGATAAGGAGCAGACCGCCACTGCCCTCGGCAAGCTCCGCGATGAGCAGGCGCGGCAGCAGAACAAGACTGCCCAGCTCGGCCTGAATCTGGAACGCGCCCTCAACGACCTCCGCGCCCAGCAAGACGCCCAAGAAGCGCGCGTCGGGAGCCTGCAAGCGGCCCTGCGCGATGAGCAATACCTGCTGAAAATCGGCGGCACCACGGCCGAAAACGTCCGGCAAGCCGAGCTGAATCTGCGCGTGGCCGACTTGGAATTGCGCCGCCTCCGCGACCAAAACCGCACCCAGCACCGCTCCGCCGCCGCCGACCAGCGCGAAGTCGGCTTCCAGCTCGCATCCCAAGCCCGCGACATTCAGGAGCTGGAGCGCAAGCTGCATCAGGCCACCATCAGCGCCGAGCAGCCGGGGGTGCTGACGTGGATCAACGACCAGCTCGGCGCGACCGTGGCGCAGGGCACGGAGCTGGCGCGCGTTGCCGACCTGAGCGCCTTCCGCGTGCGGGCCACCATTTCCGACTCTTACGCCGAAGCCCTCCACCCGAATGACCCCGTCATCGTGCGCCTCGGGAGCAGCGGGCCGGATTTGCGTGGGCAGATCAGCACCGTGAACCCTTCTGTAGATAAGGGGACGGTGACGTTCTACGCCACCCTCGACGATAATCACCACGCGGCGCTACGGGCGAATCTGCGGGTCGATGTATTCGTCGTGACCAGCCGTGAGGCGCGCACGCTGCGCATCAAGAACGGCCCGTTTTATCAGGGCGGACACGAGCAGGCGGTGTACGTGCTCCTCCCCGACCGCTCCGCCGCCGTGCGCCGCACGGTGCAGCTCGGGGCGTCGAATTTCGATTGGGTGCAGGTGAAGGCGGGGTTGAAATCGGGGGAAGAAATCATCCTGACCGATACCAAGGACTTCGGCGACGCTCCCCAAATCACCATTACCGAGTAAAGGAGTATGAACCGTTTTCTCCTCCTCTGCCTGCTCTTCTCCCTGCTTCTTGCGCCCCTCTTGGCCGGTGCCCAAGCGGCGGCGCCCGCGCCGTTCACGCTCCCCGACCTCATCGGGCTGGCGCAGCGCCAATCGGTGGCGGCGCAACAGGCTACCACCGCCCGCGAAACCGCCGGCTGGCAGTGGAAACGCTACCGCGCCGACTTCCGCCCGCAGCTTGGCTTAGTCGGGACGCTCCCCGATTTCAGCCGCGCCATTGCGCCCGTGGTGCAGCCCGACGGCACCACTCGATTTCCGCGCCGTTCGCCTCAACAATTCCAACGTGCAGCTCGCCGTGACGCAGAACATCGGCCTCACGGGCGGGCAGCTTTACGTGGCGTCCGGGATGCAGCGGTTCGATGATTTCAACGGCCGTGAGCGCCTGTATAATGCCCAGCCGTTCGCCGTGGGCCTGACCCAGCCCCTGCGCGGCTTCAACGCCCTGACGTGGGCGCGTCGCACTGAGCCGCTGCGATACGAGGAAGCCCAGCGCCAACTCCCCCTCGACCGCGAAACCATCGCGCAGCGCACTACAGAGCTGTTTTTCGACGTCCTTCTCCAACAGCAACAAACCGCCCTCGCCGCCCAGAACGAGCGCACCGCCACTGAGCTACTCCGCTTGGGCCGTGAGAAGCTCACCCTCGGTCGCCTCGCCGAAGCGGATGTGCTGCTGCTGGAGCTGAACCAGATTCGGGCGCAGCAGAACCGGCAGCAAGCCGAGCTAGCGGCGCAGACCGCCGCCCTCAACCTCGCCATTTACGCGGGCTGCCCGCCCGACCAGCCCCTCCCGCTCGCGGTGCCCGACGCGGCCCCCGCCCCCACCGTGGCACCCGCCGAAGCCCTCCGCCAAGCCCGCGAGCGCCGCCCGGAAGTGGTGGGGTTCCGCCGCCGTCAGCTCGAAGCCGACCGGGGCGTGGCGCTCGCGAAGCTCACGGGCGGTCTGCAAGCGTCGCTAACCGCCAATCTGGGCTACATCAAACGGGCGGAAACGCTCTGGAACTCCTACCTCAACCCCCAGAATCAGCAGCAGCTCCGCATCGGCTTCTCGATGCCCATCATCGATTGGGGGCGGCAGCGGTCGAATGTCAAAATCGCCGAAGCCACCCGCGAGCTGACCCGCCGCACCGTCGAGCAGGACGAGCTATCCTTCGACCAAACCATCCTCACCCACGCCGCGCAGCTCCCGACGCTCCACGCGCAAGTGCGCCTCACGGCCCGCGCCGATTCCCTCGCGCAGCGCCGCTACGTCATCACCCAAGAAGTCTATAAAGTAGGCCGCCTCTCCCTCACCGACCTCGGCATCGCGCAGCAGGAAAAAGACGCCGCCCGGCAAGCGTACGTTAATGCATTGCGTGCGGCATGGGTGGCGCATTACCGCTTGCGCGTGCTGACGCTGTATGATTTTGTGCGGGGAGAGGGGGTGTAGGGGGGAAACGAGGTTTGGTGGTTTTTGCGCAATTCGGTGGGTGCCCGCGCCGCGTGTGCCCGCGCCGCGTGTGCCCGCGCCGCGTGTGCCCGCGCCGCGTGTGCCCGCGCCGCGTG
>JANNMJ010000023.1:0-2143 GCA_031397815.1 Hymenobacteraceae bacterium | reverse complement strand
ATTCCTGCCGGATACGTAGGGGCGCGGCCTTGTGCCCGCCCGCATGTGGCTTCTTGCTCCGCCGAACCCCTTTTCATATGCTCAGAGGCCCATTTCAATTCCGAGCAGAATTGAAATGACCCTCGGAGGCCCATTTCAATTCCGACAAGAATTCATTTGACCCTCGAAGGCCCATTTCAATTCCGACAAGAATTCAATCGACCTTCAGAAGGCCATTTCAATTCCGACAAGAATTCATTTGACCTTCAGAGGCCCGTTTCAATTTCGAGCAGAATTCAATCGACCTTCGAAAACCCATTTCAATTCCCCGAAGAATAGCAGCGCCCTACCTTGCGCTCCTCATAATGATAATAATGCCGACTACCTTCCCCGCCACCCCCCTACGCGCCTACGTGGCCGATTTGGACGCCCGCCGCTTCCGTCCTGCTGAGCTGACCGTGGCTGGTGGGCGCATTACGCGCCTCACCGAGCTGCCGCCCGATGCGCTGCCGCCCGACGCGCTGTACCTCATTCCGGGTTTCGTGGATGCGCACGTTCACGTGGAGTCGTCGCTGCTGACCCCGGCGGAGTTTGCGCGGTTGGCGGTGGCGCACGGCACGGTGGGCACGGTGTCGGACCCGCACGAAATCGCGAACGTCCTCGGGGTGGCGGGGGTGGAGTTTATGTTGGCCGATGCGGCGCGGGTGCCGGGGTTTGGGTTTGCGTTCGGGGCGCCGTCGTGCGTACCGGCCACGGTGTTCGAGACGGCTGGCGCGACGGTGACCGTCAGTGATATCGAGGAGCTGTTTCGGAACCCCCAAATCGGCTACCTCGCCGAGATGATGAACTGGCCCGGCGTGCTCTTCAACGACCCTGAGGTGGCGGCCAAAATCGCTCTAGCTCACCGCTTGGGCCGCCCTGTGGATGGCCACGCGCCGGGGCTGCGCGGCGAGCAGGCGCGGCAGTACATCGCCGCCGGTATCAGCACCGACCACGAATGCTTTACCGCCGAAGAAGCCCTCGACAAGCTCGAAGCGGGGATGAAGATTCTGATTCGGGAAGGCTCCGCCGCCCGCAATTTCGACGCCCTCATCGACCTCATGGCCGACCCGCGCTGGACCGACCAGCTCATGTTCTGCTCCGACGATAAGCACCCCGACACCCTCGCCGTCGGGCACATCGACGCGCTCGTCCGCCGGGCGCTGGCGCGCGGGCTGGATGTGTGGGCCGTCCTGCGCGCCGCCTGCCTCAACCCGGTGCGGCATTACAAGCTGCCCGTCGGGCTGCTCCGCGAAGGCGACCGCGCCGATTTCCTCGTCCTCAACGGCCCACCGACGGCCGACCTGCGGGTGCAGCAAACGTGGCTCAAAGGCGAATTAGTGGCTGAAAACGGCATTTCTCACCTCAAGCCCGCCCCCGCTACCCAAGCCGCGCCGAACTTCTTCATCGCCACCCCGCGCACCCCCGCTGACTTCCGGCTCGCTGCCCCCACGGGCGCCGCCACGGCCTCGGCCCGCGTGATAGTGGCCGAAGACGGGCAGCTCGTGACCAAGGAAGAGCGCGCCGAAATGCCCGTAACCGACGGCTCCATCCACGCCAACCCCGCGCGAGACTTGCTCAAGATTGCCGTCGTAAACCGGTACGCGCCGCACGCGCCGGTGGCCGTGGCGCTGGTGCGCGGCATCGGCCTCACGCACGGCGCGGTGGCGTCATCAGTAGCCCACGATTCGCACAACATCGTGGTAGTTGGCACCTCTGATGAAGCCATCTGCCGCGCCGTCAACCTCGTGATTGCCGCCAACGGCGGCCTCGCCGCCACCGACCTTCGCGGCACCGACCACGTCCTGCCGCTCCCCGTCGCGGGCCTCATGAGCACCGAAGACGGCTATCACGTAGCAGCCGCCTACACCCGCCTCGACGAGTTCAGCAAGCGCACCCTCGGCTCGCCCCTCGGGGCGCCGTTTATGACGGTTTCTTTTCTGGCGCTACTCGTAATTCCGGCGTTGAAGCTGAGTGATAAGGGGTTGTTTGACGGGGCAAGGTTTGCGTTTGTGGAGGCGGTGGGGTAGCTCGGGCTGTGTCGTCCGCCGCATTAGCCCGGGGTAGTCGGCGCAAAGCGCCGCCAACCCCGGGCTGTGGAAAAGAACCCCGTTGGGGTTCGTAT
>JANNMJ010000252.1:0-11113 GCA_031397815.1 Hymenobacteraceae bacterium | reverse complement strand
AATCGACTGATAATCGATTAATAAAAAAGTCCTTGGCCCCGGCCGCAGTACCAACTACTGCGACCGGGGCCAAGGACTTTTAGGCTGAAATCAACCGAAAAACTTACTCGTCGGAATCAACGTCTTTTTCTTCCACGACCGCCAACGTTCGGAACTCCTCGTAGTTGGCATCGTCGCGCCAGAAGGCGCGGGCGCGGCGTTGGTGGTCTTCCAGAAAAGCTTCATCCTGCTTGAGCGTGCGCCACTCGCCGAGGCCGAGGCGTTCGCAGAGGCGGAAAAAGGCATCGCCTTGGCCTTGCGTGCCCTTGATGCGCACCAGCGACGATAGCAGCGGGCGCCCCGCCAAATGCTCGTTGGTGGTGATTTCGGCGAGCATTTCGAGCAGGCGCGACCGCTCGTGCGAGGAATCGAGGTTGAAGCCCAGCTCGGTTTCGGTGTTGAGCGTCAGGAGCGTAATGGTGCCACTCATCGTACGCGCCAGATTGATGAGCGTAGCGCGGATACGTCGGGTCTGCGGCATTGGGGGAGTAATGGGGAAGGGAGGGTGGATAGAAGAGGGAAAGGGCGGGGTGGCAACCGGTTCAGAGGGAACCGCTGCTTGGCGAAAGATATAAAAAAAGGGCGCTTACCGGCTGGTTTTCCGCCGCCGCATCTCTTTTTGAATCAGCAGAAACTCGCGGGAGCTTTGCCCGGCGATGGCGGTATTCTCGTTGGCGCGGCGCAGGAGGTACGGCATCACCGATTCTACGGGGCCGTAGGGCACGTACTTCGCCACGCGATAACCGGCGGCGGCGAGGTTGTAGGAGAGGTTATCGCTCATGCCGTAGAGCTGCGCGAAATACACGCGGTCGTCGGATGGGGCGATGTGGTTTTGCCGCATCAGCTCGGTGGTGAGGCGCGAGGAATCTTCGTTGTGCGTGCCGACGCAAATGGCCATACGGCTGAGCTGCGCGATGGAGTAGCGCAGGGAATTGTCGTAGAGGTCGTCGGTGGCTTGCTTGGTGGGGTTCATCGGATTGACGTAGCCCATTTGCGCCGCCCGGCGGGTTTCTTTCTCCAGATAAGCGCCGCGCACGAGCTTCGCCCCGACGTGGAAGCCGCTCGTTTCCGCCTGCGTCACATCGGCTTTCAGGGCGTCGAGACGGTCGTGCCGGTAAAGCTGATACGTGTTGTAGACGATGACGCGCTCGCGGTTGTAGCGGCGCATCATTTCCAAAGCCCACCGGTCAATCGTCTCCTGAATCCACGTCTCCTCGGCATCCACGAAAACGCGCACCCCGGCGGCGTGGGCGGCTTTACAGATAGCATCCACCCGCGCCATTCCGCGGTCGAGAGCGGCTTGCTGGTCTTGCGTGACTGGCTTCCCCGACTGCGCTCGCGCCAGCAAATCGGTATTCGCCAGCCCCGTGACTTTGAAGACCGAGAACGGAATCTTATCGGCGCCCATTTGCGCGGCCATTTTCACGGTGGCGAGGATCTCTTGCGCCGTGGCGTCAAAAGCGCGGTCGTCGCCTTCGCCTTCCACCGAATAATCTAGAATGGTGCCGATGTGGTAGCGCCCCAATTCTTCGATTACGGGCCGACATTCCTCAATTGTCTCGCCGCCGCAGAACTGCCGGAAGGCGGTTTGCTTCACCATCCATTTCGTACCGGGAATCCCGATGTTGAGGGCGCCGTTCAGCAGCTTCCCCCCTAACCGGACGGCGAGGTTGGAGTTCATCATCGCAAACAGGCCGTACATCCGCCGCAGCTCGGCATCGGTGCGGGCGGCGAAGGCAATGGCGGTGTCGTCGAAGGAAACCGACGAGGCAGGGTTAGTGGCGGGAGCGGCGGGAACGGGCACGAACGAAATGGATGAAATGCGGGTAGGGCAAAGATAACCCTGAGCGGGTTGGGTAGTTTTAAGAATCGATCCGCGCTGCCGACCGGTATCAAGCACCGGGCCGCCGATATCCGAAGCCCGCCCCCGCGACCATCTTTGCCGCCCCGATGACCAACTCCACCGTCACTCCTATGCCGAATCTGCCGCCCGTCGCTGCTCATCCTGTTTCGTCTCCCGTCTCGATTCCCGGTTTGTTGCCGGGCTTGGCGGCGGCTAGGGGCGCTACCCCGCCGCGCCCGCTCCTCGTGCTGGGGCCGTGCAGCGCCGAATCAGCCGAACAGGTGCTCGTTACGGCCCGCGCCGCGAAGGCCCTCGGCGCCGATTTTTTGCGGGCGGGCGTCTGGAAGCCGCGCTCGCGGCCGGGCGCTTTTGAGGGCGCGGGCGAGGCGGCGCTGGAATGGCTAATGGCAGCCAAGGCCGAAACCGGCTTGCCGATTGCCGTGGAAGTAGCGACGCCGCAGCACGTCGAGGCCGCGCTGCGGGCGGGCGTGGATGTACCGTGGCTCGGCGCCCGCACTGTCGTCGACCCGTTTCGGGTGCAGGAATTGGCCGATGCGTTGGCTGGAACCGGCGTGCCGGTGCTGGTGAAAAACCCCGTCAATCCGGATTTGGAGCTGTGGGCGGGCGCCATCGAGCGGCTGCGGCGGGCGGGCGTGGGGCAGGTCGGCGCCGTGCATCGGGGGTTCAGCACGTACGCGCCCGACGCGCAGTACCGCAACGCGCCGCTCTGGCAATTGCCGATTGAGTTCCGCCGCCGCTACCCCGACGTGCCGCTTCTCTGCGACCCGAGCCACATCGGCGGGCGCCGCGACCTCATCGCGCCGCTCAGCCAACGGGCGCTCGATTTGGCCTACGACGGGCTGATGATCGAAATCCACCCCGACCCCGACCGCGCCCTCAGCGACGCCAAACAGCAGCTCACCCCCGCCGCGATGGCCGACGTCCTCGCCGCCCTCATCGTCCGCGAGGCCGGGAGCGCCGCCGCCACCTACGGCCCCCTCGCCGACGAGCTACGGCAACGCATCGACTCCGCCGACCGCGAATTAGTGGAAGCCCTCGCGAACCGCATGCGAACCGTCACCGCCATCGGCACCCACAAAAAGCAACACGGCGTGACCGTGCACCAGCCCGAACGCTGGCGCGACATTTTCGCGACCCGCACCGCGTGGGCCGAAAGCCTCGGCTTGCGCCCCGAATTCGTGCAGCAGCTTTACGAGCTGATTCACCTCGAAAGCATCCGCACGCAGGAGACGCCCGGCGCGTAGGCGGCGCCCGTTCGGCGCGGGGGCGCTAAACTGCGGCTTCAAGCCTTCCGAAGCCCCTAAACCCCCCTTCTCATCGCGTGGCGACTCCCGTTTATTTTGCCCCCACGGCCCTACCGGCACTCGCTGAGGCGCTGGCCCGTCCGGCCACCGGCCGCGTGGCCGTGCTCACCGACACCACGACCGCCCGCGTGTGCCTGCCGCTCGTGAAGCCGCACCTGCCGCCTGATACGGTCGTGATTACGATTCCGGCCGGGGAAGCGCACAAAACGCTCGATTCGTGTCAGCACGTTTGGGCGGAGCTGGCGAAAGCGGGCGTCGGGCGCGACGGCGTGCTCGTGTGCCTCGGTGGTGGGGTGGTGACTGATTTGGGCGGTTTCGTGGCTGCCACGTACCAGCGCGGCATTCGGTGCGCGCTCGTCCCGACGACGCTTTTGGGGATGGTCGATGCGGCGATTGGGGGGAAGAATGGGGTCGATTTTCTGCAAATCAAGAACTACCTCGGCACGTTTCGGGAGCCATCGGAAGGGATTTTCATCGACTCCCGCTTCCTCGATACCCTCGACCCGACGGAGCTGGTCAGCGGCTACGCCGAGGTGGTGAAGCACAGCCTCATCGGCGGCGACGAAGCCGAGTTCGCCGCCCTCGTCGAGACCGGTATCATCGGCGCCGACTGGCCCGCGCTCATCCGCCACGCCGTGACGGTGAAACAGGCTATCGTCTCCCTCGACCCGCTCGAAGGCGGTACGCGGCGGCTCCTCAACTTCGGCCACACGGTGGGCCACGCCCTCGAAAGCCACTTGCTCGCCTCGGGCCAACCAGTGCCGCACGGCCTCGCGGTAGCCGCCGGGATGATGACCGAAACGTGGATTTCCCGCGAGCGGCGCCTGCTTTCGGAAGATAATTTCGACCACGTCGTCTTCTTCCTCAGCGCCACGTTCCCCAAAATCACCTTCGCCCCCACCGACGTCGACGCCATCGCCGCGCGCACTCTTCAGGATAAGAAGAACGCGCAGGGCACCATCCGCTGCGTCCTGCTGACGGGCATCGGCGCCGCCGAAATCGACCACCCGATTCGGGTTTCCGAAGTAGCGGCGGCACTCCGCTGGTACCAGACGGTGGTGCGGTAAAAGGGCTGTCGACAAACGCGCATTCTCACCCTATCCGGCAACACGACTGTAGGGGCGGGCCTTGCGCCCGCCCGCGCCACGGGGGCCGATAAACGCGCATTCTCACCGCCTCCATCTCCCCAAAAAAAATGACCCTCCCCGCCTCCAAATCCGAAAGCAACCGGGCGCTGATTATGCGCGCTTTGGCAGGCGGCGGCACCATCGCCAACCTATCAGAGGCGAACGATACGCAGCTACTGGCCCGCCTCCTCGCCCTCCCGCCCGACACACCGGAATATGACTGCGAAGACGCCGGAACCACCCTGCGCTTCCTCACGGCGCTGCTCGCCGTGCAGGGGCGGCACGCTGTAGTGCGTGGCACCGCCCGAATGCACCAACGGCCGATTGGGCCGCTCGTGGATGCGCTGCGGATGCTGGGTGCGGAGATTGATTATTTGGGCGAATCCGATTTTCCGCCGCTTCGGCTCAACGGGTTTCGGTATTCAGGGGCAGAAGAAGTGGAGATTCCGGCCGATGTGAGCAGTCAGTTTATTTCGGCGCTGCTGCTGGTCGCGCCCGCGCTGCCGCACGGCTTGCGGGTGCGGCTGGTGGGTGCGCCCGCCTCGGCCCCCTACCTCGACCTAACGGCCGATGTGCTGCGCCAATGGGGCGCCACCGTGCATTTTGTGGCGCCTGATGTGGTACAAGTCCTCCCCGGCGGCCTGCGCCCGACGGCCTACACCGTGGAAGCCGATTGGTCGGCCGCCTCCTACGCGTACGCGCTGGCTGCCCTCGCCCCGCCCGGTTTTAAGCTGGCCATAAAAGGGCTGAACCCGCAAAGCCGCCAAGGCGACCGTGTCATCCATACGCTGCTGACTGGCGCAGGCGTGGAAGCCCATTTCGACGCCGACCAGACGCTCCACCTCGCCCCCTCCCCCACCCGCAACGCCCCCGCCCAATCGCTCGACTTCACCCATTGCCCCGACCTCGCGCAGACCGTAGCCGTGGTGCTGGCAGCGCAACGCCTCCCCGCAACGTTCACCGGCGTCCAGAGTCTACGGGTAAAGGAAACCGACCGGCTCGTGGCCCTACAAACCGAGCTAGCACGATTCGGAGCCGTTTTTCAGGAAGCCAAGCCGGGAGAATGGCGCTTGGAAATGCCTGACTTCCGAATCGAAAACCAGCTCGTTCGCACTTACCACGACCATCGTATGGCGCTCGCCTTCGCCCCCCTCGCCGTGCGGGGGCCGATTCGGATGGAAAACCCGGCCGTGGTGCGGAAGTCTTTCCCGCGGTATTGGGAAGAGTTGCGGAAGCTGGGGGTTGACGTGGCGGGGGGTTGATGGGCTAGGCGTTCCAGATTCCCCGCCCCGGCGGGACGGGGTGGCCCGCAGGGCCGGGGTGGGGGAACACGTAGATACAGCCCGCCATGAGAACCCAATCAATGCCCATAACCGGCTAACTGGGGCAACCCCGTAGGGGTTATCTTCCGGTAGCTTCTATTCCGAAACCGAATCCGGCAGTCCCGTGGGGACTACCCTGACGGCGGTTGTTGGGCGGGGGTAGCCCCTAACGGGGCTGCCTAGCAATTTTTGATCTGATTAGCTACCGGAAGATAGCCCCTACGGGGCTGCCCAAACCCGGTCGCAAGGCTGTAACCACATTGCCGTAACCGCCATCCCCACCCCGCCCCTTCGGGGCACCCCTCCCCCTTCGGGGTTGGGGAATCTTATCCTAACGGCTTAGTTATTACAACCTGACTATTGAAGCTGTGCCCGAAGCTCCCTCAAATAACCAGCCGTATGCAGCAGCCGCGAGCCGTACCACGAGAACGGCTCGCCGTCGACGAGCGTGACGCGGGCAGAAGGGCACAAGGCGGTGATTTCGGCGAAATGCTTCGCTTTGAACGGGTAGGGTTCCGAGGAAAGGAACACTACGTCGGGGTGCAGGGCGGCGAAATCGGCGGGGGTTAGCTCGGGGTAGCGGGGGCGGTTGGAGAGGACGTTTTGGAAGCCGCCGACGCGGAGTATCTCGTCGATGAAGGTGCCGGAACCGGCGCCGAGCCACGGCTCGCGCCAGATGAGGTAGAGCACGCGCAGCGGCGGCGAGGGCGGCGGGGGGAGCGCGGCGAAATCGGCTTCGATTTGGGTTACTAGGTGGGCGGCTTGGGCGGGGGCGCTTACTAGGTCGCCGACGTCGCGCATCATCCGGAGGGCGTCGGGGAGGGTGACGATATCGCTCAGCCAGACGGGGTAATCGGCGGCTAGCTGCTTGATGAAGCCTTGCTCGTTCTCTTCTTTATTGCCGATGATGAGGTCGGGGCGGAGGGCGGCGATTTTTTTGAAATCGACCTGCTTAGTGCCGCCCACGACGGTCGCGCGGCGGCGGATATCGGGCGGGTGAATGCAGAATTTCGTGACGCCCACCAGCCGCTCGCCCACCCCCAAATCTACGAGCAGCTCGGTCTGCGACGGCACTAGCGAGACGATGCGCAGCGGATGCGCCGGAACGCGCAGCGGGCGGCCCAAATGGTCGGTAATTTCCCGGAACGGGGCAGGAAAAGCGGCAGATTCAGCAGTCATCACCCGACGAAGGTCGGGCTTGACACTTACTTTACAGTCTACTTCTGTTGCTGGCTCTGCCGGTGGCGCCCCCGCTCTCTTCCACGCTTCCTTCCGCCTGATGCCGCATTCTTCGCTCTCCTCCGATCCCATCGTTGCCGTCGGGCAGCTCACGGCGCTGCTCAAAGCCGAGCGCACCGCGCGCTTCCGGGCCGAGCGCGAAGCCGCGACTTTGCGGCAGAAGCTCGCCGCCAATATGCCGCTGGAGGTGAGCGGGCGCACGCAGCGCCGCGCCGACGCCCGCACCGCCCTGCTGGTGCGCGAAGTGCCGCTCGGCCTCCTTCTAACTGACTCTTACGGCCGCGTGCTGCTCGCCAACGAGCAATTCAGCGGACTTTTCGGGCTTAAGCAGCCCACCCACGAGCTGCTCGGCCTGCGCGTGAAACAGCTCGTGCGGCGGGCGCTGCCGTCGTTCGCCCGACCGGCCGAAATCAGGGCGTGGGCGCGGGTGATTCCGCGGCAGGCGGTGCCGGTGCGCAACCTGCAGCTGCCCCTGACGAACGGCCGCGTGATCGAGCTGGACGTGCAACCGCTCGCCGAAAGCGAGGGCGGCGGGTGGCTGCTGGTCGGGCGCGACGTCACGGCCCGCGAGCAAGCCCGGCGCGATGTGGCCGAGCAACGCGCCTTCTACGAAACCATCCTCAACCACCTGCCGTCCGACGTCGCCGTCCTCGACGTCGACCATCGGTACCGGTTCGTGAACCCCGCCGCCATCGCCGACCCGGCGGTGCGGCACTGGGTCATCGGGCACACCGACGCCGAATACTGCGCCTACCGCCGCCGCCCGCTCGCGATTGCCGAGCGCCGTCGCGCCCTCTTCGAGCAGGCCATTCAGGAGCGCCGCCTCGTAGAGTGGGAAGAGGAAATGACCGATTCCGACGGACAGCTCCGGGTGCTGCGGCGCCACCTGCAACCCGTTTTCCACGCCACCACGGGGGAATTTCGGATGATGATCGGCTATGGCCTCGAAATGACCGCCGTGCGCGAAGCCCAGCACACCATCTCGGCGCAACGCACCTTCTACGAGACCATCCTCGACCACCTGCCCGCCGATGTGGCCGTGTTCGACCATCAGCTGCGCTACCGCTACGTCAACCCGAGCGCCCAGCCCGATGAGGAGCTGCGCGAGTGGGTCATCGGGAAGAGCTGGGATGAGTATGTGGCCCACGCGCAGGTGCCGCCGGAGCGCGCCGCCCGGCGCCACGACGTCATCGACGCCGTGCTCATCACGCGGCGGGTGGTGGCGTGGGACGAAAAACTGACACTCCACGGGCAGCCGCGGATTCTGCGGCGCCACCTCAAGCCGCTCTACCACGACGACGGCTCGCTGTACCTGCTCATCGGGTACGGGGTGGATATCACGGCCGTTCGGGAAGCCCAGCAGGAAGCGGAAGAGGCGGTTTTGGCGCGCGAAAACTTTCTGGCGAGTATGAGCCACGAAATCCGGACGCCGCTCAACGGTGTGCTCGGAATGGCGGCGCTCCTCGCGAAAACCGCCCTCACGCCCACTCAGCACGAGTTCCTCGCGACGGTGCAGATGTCGGGCCGCCACCTGCTGGCGCTCCTCAACGACGTCCTCGATATGGCCAAAATCAGCTCCGGGCATCTGGAGCTGGAAGCTTCCCCCATCGACCTCGCCGACCTCCTCCGCACCTCGGCGCAGCACGTCGCGTTCCGGGCGGCCGAGAAAAGCATCGCCTTGCACGTCGAGCCGCCCGCCACGCCCACCCCGCCCGTGCTCGCCGACCCGCACCGGTTGCAGCAGGTGCTGCTCAACCTCCTCACCAACGCCCTCAAATTCACCGAGCGCGGCACGGTGCGGCTGCTCGCGGAAGTGCGCAGCGAGACGCCGGAGGCGCTCACGGTCTGCTTTCGGGTGCACGATACGGGCGTCGGCATCGCCCCGGACCGCCAGGAAGCCGTGTTCGAGGAGTTCACGCAGGCGTACTCCGATACCACGCGGCGGTTCGGCGGCACCGGGCTGGGGTTGGCGATCAGCCGTCGCTTGGTCGAGCAGATGGGCGGGCAATTAGTGCTTTCGAGCGAATCCGGCACGGGCACCACGTTCGCGTTCACCATCCGGCTGCCCCGCGCCACCACCGCCGTGCAGCCCCTCGCGCCGCCCCCGCCGATTGAAGCCGCCGCGATGCGCGGGCGGCGCATCCTCCTCGCCGAAGACCACGAGGTGAACCGCCTGCTCGCGCGGCTCCTGCTCGAAGCGCACGGCCTGCACGTCGTGGAAGCCGTCGACGGCACGGCGGCGGTGGCGCTGATGACCCAACTGCCCCTCGCGGCGCTGCCCGAGCTGGTGCTGATGGACATTCAGATGCCCGGCCTGAACGGTCTGGAAGCCACCGCCGCCATCCGCGCGCTGCCCGACGAAGCCCGCGCCACCGTCCCGATTGTCGCGCTCACGGCCAACGCGTTCCGCAGCGATGTGGAGCGCTACCTCGCCGCCGGAATGAACGCCTGCCTGACGAAGCCGTTCGAGGAAACCGACCTTCTCCGGACACTGCATCAGCTCCTGCCGCCCCGCTCGGCCGAAGAGCAAGCGGCAGCCGAAGCCGCAGCAGCCAGCGCCATTCCTTCCACTTCAGCGGCTATTTCTCCTTTCGATTCAGAAGCGAAGGCCGAACCCGCACCCAGCGCCCCGGCGCCCGAAAACGGCGTTTTCCCCGCCACGCTCCTCCGGATGGGCCGCCGCGACCTCACGTTCGCGCATCGCATCGTGGATTCTTTTCTGGCGAATGGCCCCGCCGCTCTCGCCGTCTTCACCACCGCCACGCCCGCCGATGCGCCGCACGTAGCCGAGACCGCCCACAAGCTCGCGCCATCCGTGCGGATGCTCGATTCGCCCGCCCTCGCCGACACCCTCCTCGACCTCGAACGCCTCTCCCCCACCGACCCCTTCTGGCCCGACGCCCTCGCCTTCGCCGCCCAAGAGCTGCGCGAGCTGATTACGCACTTGGAAGCGTGGCGGGTGGGGTAGAACGATTCAGTCCCTCGCGCCTACAACAGCCGCAAGCGCCGCACCAGCTCTTCTTCGCTGACCTGTTCCAGTACAGGGCGGTAAACGATGCTTGGCGTAACACGCGCTTTCTGAGTTCCGAAAAAATACTTACCGTCCTGCACTCGGATAACAACTGCTGTCAATTCAGCGCCTAAGGGTATATTTTCCAACATCGCCAAATTGTTGGTGGGAGTGGAAACTGGTTGAAAAGCTCCATTGATACCGGTAGGGACAAAAAACATACGCGTCTCATCGCCACCTGCTTCCGTCTGCAAAAAAACCCATACTGTCTGCGTTCCAAATGGGTAGTAAGTGTCGATGTTTAACCAACCTAGTTGGTTGGGCCAGAAAGACGTTATAAAACTACCATTTGCGCCGCCCGTATTCGGCACGAAAGGGACCGGCAGAGTGCCCAGCGGGTTAGCACTATGACCATTGCTGCCGTCAAGAGACAGTGTATCTATCTCGACCCAGAAGGACGGGTTTGAGACCGAGGGCGTCCATTCAATCATCCGGGTCAGGGCCGGGCTATTCAGGACACGGGTGGGTACGGGGCTTTGGAGCCGCAGCTTTCGAGAGCTGACACCATCACGGACAGATAGCCTCAGCGGCCGACCAGTAACTTTTTCGTTTAGTGAGACATTGAATTCACCACCCGATTCCAATCCTCGGTGGAACCCCATCATCGTCAATCGCTCTGCGAGAATCATCTCGGCAGGCGAATAGATTTCTTGAAAATGCAGCACGGCGCGGCCAGTCGGCGCCGTGCCATCGGTGCCGACGAAGGAGTTGGCTTGCATCTCCAAGCGGGCGCCGCCGCTGGAAGTGAAGGTTTGCGCGACGGTCGGGTCGAACTCAAAAACCTGCACCGGCGGGGCATAACGGGTAGTCAGCCCCGCGAACGACGCTGGCTCAACCACCGTCGGGCGAATGGCGGTTACGTCGTCTTTGTGGCACGCCATCATGAGCGCGGCGAGGGCGAGTGTGGCCAGAAAACGGTTCTTCATACAATCGGTGAGTGCTAAAAAGACAATGAAAAATTGGGTCTATCGGCGCAGACGGGAATCCCCCTAAAAAAGCTGCCCGGTGCGCCGCTCCAATCTGGAAGCAGCGCACCGGGCAGCGAGGATTTTTCGGTCAGATTAAGACGTACCCGGCACCGTCTCGGTGCCGGTTTTGTGACGTGGGTTGGGAACCGCGTAGCCCGCGTAGCCCGCGTAGCCCGCGTA
>JANNMJ010000242.1:0-12552 GCA_031397815.1 Hymenobacteraceae bacterium | reverse complement strand
ACAAATGCATCACCACGAACGCCAGCGCTCGCCCGCCCGCGGTCTGCGGGCTGATATCGCCATAGCCGGTCGAGGTCGCGGTCGTCCCCGCCCAATAGAAGCTCTCCGCGAAGGTCCGCCCCTCGGCGACCATGAACAGGGTCGGTTCGGCGCGGCCGATGGTCTGGCCGCCACCGACCTCAACCGCCAGTCGGCGTGGCGCGACCCGGTGAGCGGCTGGGTGTATTTCGGTGGAGTAGGGGGGCTGACGCGGATTGCCCCCACCGGCCCCGCGCCGCTGCGCGCGCCGCGGCTGCTGCTCACGGGCGTGCGCCAGCACTCGGCTGCCCGCGATACGGTGCTCACGCGCTACTTCAACGGCGAGGCCCCCGCCGACGGCCTCCGCCTCGCCGCCGACGATAGCTTCGTCGAGCTCACCCTCGCCCTCACCAACCAGACCACCCCCGAGCCGCCGCGCTACACCTACCGCCTGGAGGGGGATGCCGATCGGAAGTTTCGGCCGATTACCGGCGATTATCAGCTACGTCTCGACCACCTGATGCCCGGCGATTACGTGATTGAGATTCAGGGGCAGACGGCGTACGGCGATGCCGCGCGTAACCGCCTCCGGGTGCCGTTGCGGGTTGCCGGGCACTGGTGGCAGTACCCGGCGGCGTGGGCGGCAGGGTCGGTGCTGCTGGCGTTGCTGGCGGCGGCGGCGGTGTACGTCTGGCAGCGGCAGCACACGGCGCGGCTGCTGCGCGAGCACGCGCTGCGGGCGCGCATCGCCGCCGACCTGCACGACGATGTGGGCGCCCTGCTGAGCCAGATCGCGCTGCAAACCGACCTGCTCCACGAAGGCCTGATGCCGGCCGGGCAGCACGCCGCGCAGCTCGCGGAAGTCGCCGACTCGTCGCGGATGGCCGTGCGCCAGCTCAACGATGTCGTCTGGAGCCTCGACGCGCACAACGACACCCTGCCGGGCCTGCTGGCCCGCCTGCGCGACTATGCCCACGATGTGCTGCACCCGACGGGGCGGCGGGTCCACTTTCAGGCCGGCGAGGTCCCCTCGGTCGATCTTCCCCCGGACGTACGCCGCCACCTGTACCTGATCTACAAGGAAGCGCTGCACAACATCCTGAAGTACGCCCCGGCGGGCGCCCCCGTGACCATCGGCCTCTACTACACCGCCGACCGGCTGGAGCTGACGGTGGAAAATGACGGTCCGGCCCCCGGCCCCGGCGCCGCGACTTTCGACGGTGGCTTGGGTGGGCGCGCCTCCGGGCACGGGCTGCGCAATATCCGCGAGCGCGCCGCGGCGCTGGGGGGGCACGCCACCACCGCGGCCCGACCTGAAGGCGGCTTCGCGGTACGCGTCAGCGTGCCGCTGCGCTGAGGAACGCGGCGCCGTCTGATCGCTTTCGGCGGTCTGATGGCTTTCGAAACGGCGGAAGCGCGCGAACGGGGCCGCATCAAAATGCGCTTTTGGGCGGTGGGCGGAGCCGGTAGCTTTGCCCTGTCTCCGCTGACTGCGCCGCTACTCGCTGCTCACGCTGCTGCTACTTGCCGCTCACTGCTTTACTCCTGTTTTATCCCAATGCGTACCCCCATCGCCATCATCGAAGACCAGCCCACCATCCGGCAGACGTACGACACGTACCTGTGCGCGCAGCCGGAGTTCGACTGTGTGCTGGTGGCCGGTTCGGTCGAGGAGTTTCTGGAAGAGGTGCGCGGGGTGCCGGTGCCGCCGCGGCTGGTGCTGAGCGACATCGGATTGCCGGGCATGACGGGCATCGAGGGGGTGGGGCGCATCCGTCTTTTGTTACCGAAAGTGGACGTGGTGCTCATCACCGTGTACTCCGACGCCGAGCGTGTGTTTCAGGCGCTGTGCGCGGGGGCGGTGGGCTACCTGCTCAAAACCACGCCACTGCGCGACGTCAAAGCCGGCTTGCTGGAAGTGCTTGATGGTGGCTCGCCGATGTCGCCGGCCATCGCGCGCCACGTGGTGCAACACTTCCGGCCCCGTCCGTCGGCGACGGAAGTACTCACGGCCCGTGAGCTGCAGCTGGTACAGGCCATCGAGGAGGGTTTGAGTTACCAACAGGTGGCTGAGCGGCTGAGCATCACGCTCAACACGGTGCGCTCGTTCATCCGCAAGATCTACGATAAGCTTGAAATCAGCTCCAAAGCCGAGCTTAGCGCCCGGATGCGGCGCGTCAGGAGCTGACGATTCGCCGACGGCGAAAGTAAAGAGGGGATAGCATCAAAATGCGCTTTTGAAGGGAGCAGTAGGACGGGAATTTTGTGGTGACCATCGGCGACACGGCCGCGTCACTTTCGGAGCTCCTTATGCAAAACGCCCTCTCGCGCTTGATCTGCCGACCCATCACCCGGTTTCAGTCGGCCGCCGCCGCGCGGCGTGCCACCCAACCCACGCAGAGCTTGGCGGCGCCCGCCCGGCGGCTGGTTGCTGCCCGGCCCACTCTCCGGTTCGCGCTGCTTTCCGCCGGCTTCTTCGGTAAGGGACTTCTGGCAATGGCGTTGGTGACGCTGAGCGGGGGAACGGTGCTGGCCCAAACGGGCGGTGTGGGCATTGGCACCACCAGCCCCGCCACCTCGGCCGCCCTCGACGTGAGCAGCACGACGAAGGGCCTGCTGCCCCCGCGGATGAGTCAAGTCCAGCGCGACGCCATCGCCAGCCCAGCCGCCGGCCTGACCATCTACAACACGACCACCAACAAGGTCAACACCTGGAACGGCACGAGCTGGACCGCCAGCCTGACGGCCACCGAACAACCTTATCAGGCCGCGGTCGTGACCTTCAATTACACCGGGGCCGCCCAGACCTATACCGTGCCGACCGGCGTGTACACTCTGGCCCTGGACGTGGCCGGGGCTGGCGGCGGCAGCAGCAGCGGCGGTAATGGCAGCAACGGCGCCGGGCTAGGGGCCCGGGTGCGGACCACGTTGGCCGTGACGCCGGGCGAAACGCTGACTCTCTACGTGGGCGGGACTGCCAGCCCGGCAGGCGTAGGCGGGTACAACGGCGGCGCCAACGCCGGATACCCTTGGGGCGCTCACGGTGGTGGGGGGGGCGGGGCCAGCGACGTTCGCCGCTCGGCCACGGCCCCCAGCACGGCCCTGGCCGACCGCGTGCTGGTGGCGGCTGGCGGCGGTGGGGGCGGGTACTTCGGCGTCGGCGGGGCGGGCGGGGCTCCCAACGGAGCCACCGGCGGCACGGCGAGCGGCTTCACACCCGGCACGGGGGCCACGCAAAGCGCGGGTGGCAGCACCGGCGGCGCCCTGGGGCAGGGCGGCAGCACGGACCCCAGCATGCCCGCCGGCGCAGGCGGGGGCGGGTACTACGGCGGAGGCGCGGCCGTTTATTACGGGGCGGGCGGAGGCGGCTCGTCGTGGGTCACGCCCGCGGGCACCAGCGCCCTGACACTGACGGCTAATTACCGGGCGGGCAATGGCGTCATCGTCCTCACGCCCAGCCTGCAGTACGCGGCACCGATACTCGATGCCACCAACTTCGTGAACGTGGCCTTCCCCTGGACGGTGAGCGGAGCCGACGTGTATCGTGCCGGCGGTAGTGTCGGCATTGGCACCACCACCCCCGCCGCTTCGGCCGCCCTCGACGTGAGCAGCACTACCAAAGGCCTGCTGCCCCCGCGCATGAGCCACGTCCAGCGCGACGCCATCGCCAGTCCAGCCGCAGGCCTGACCATCTACAACACAACCACCAACAAGCTCAATACCTGGAACGGCACGAGCTGGGAAGGGGGCCTGACCGCCACCGAGCAGCCTTATCAGAACCCGACCGTGACCTTTAATTACACCGGGACCGTGCAGACCTACACCGTGCCGACCGGCGTAACGAGTCTGCGCGTGGATGCGCGCGCGGCGGCGGGCGGCACCGGTGGTTCAAATGTCGTTAACAGAGGTGGCGCGGGCGCGCAGGTGCAGGCCACATTGAGTGTCAGTCCCGGCCAGGTGTTCCAGATTCAGGTCGGGGGCGCCGGGGGATATACGATCGGTAGTACCATCGCCGGCGGCTACAACGGTGGAGGACAGGCTACAGGTGGTGGGTCTGGGGGCGGGGCCACAGACCTACGCAGCAGCGGCGGCACCCTGAACGACCGCCTGCTGGTGGCTGCCGGCGGGGGCGGAGGCGGGTTTAACTTCAATGGCTCGCAAGGGGGCGGCGGCGGAGCCCCTAATGGGGCCAATGGCACGCTCGGGACCAACGGCACGGGCACGGGAGCCACGCAAACGAGCGGCGGCAACGGCGGGGGCAGCTTTGGCGCCGGTGGTGCCGGCACTACCGCTAACACCTTAGGCGGCGGCGGTGGGGGTGGCTACTTCGGCGGCGGCGGGGGTGCCGGCGGCGGCGGTGGAGGCGGCGGCTCATCGTGGGTGACTCCCACGGGCAGCTCGGCCATTATTCTGACAGCCGGCGCCAGCACCGGCAACGGTAGCCTCACTATTACGCCCCGTGGTGTGTACGCGGCCCCCGTGCTCGATGGCAGCAACTTTATCAACCTGCCCGGCGACAATCTGGGTAACCACACCGCCACCCAAAACCTGAGCTTGGGAACCAATACCCTGGTGGGTAACGGCGGCACGACCGGTCTGACGGTCAGCAACAATGGCGCCGTCAGTACGGCCAACGCCCTGACTACCGGCGGCGCCATCACCGCCGGGGGCAACGTGCAGCTCGGGGCCAATGCCCTGGTGGGCAACGGCGGCACCAGCGGCCTTACTGTGAGTGGCAGCGGCATCGTCAGCACAGCTGGCGCCATTTCGGCGGGTGGCAACGTCCAGCTCGGCGCCAACGCGCTGGTGGGCAATGGCGGCAGCACCGGCCTCACGGTCGGTAGCACCGGCAACGTGGGCATCGGCGCGGCTACGCCGCTCTCGCGCCTGAGCATCACCCCCGGCGCGGTGGAGCCAAAGATTACCCTCTACGACGGCGGCAGCCCGATCAACCACTACGGATTCGGCATCAGCGGTAGCCAGCTTAATTACCACGTGCTGAGCACCACTGACCGCCACGTGTTCTACGCGGGCGGCAAAAACGGCAACGGCACCGAGCTGATGCGGATTCAGGGCGACGGCAACGTGGGCATCGGCGTCACCACGCCCCAGGCCACGCTGGAGCTGGCCCGCGGCACCGGCGACTTCGGCACGCTGGGCATCCGGGGGACCACCCGCGAGAGTCACTTCAACTTCAGCACGGCCGAGGACACCTACATCCGCGGGGGCAAGGCCACCAGCAACGTGCTCATTAACGACAACGGCGGCAACGTCGGCATCGGCACCAATTCGCCCGATGCCCGGCTCGATGTCGAGAGCAGCGGCGGCCAGCAGCTCATCCTCACCTCCACCGCCAGCGATCCCAATGGCATCCTCACCATCAACGTGCCGGCCACCGCGGCCTGCGCGAGCTGCTCTGAGCTGGTGAGCTTCAACCGGGCCGGCACGGGCAACATCGGCAACATCACGATGAATTCCGCCGGCAACGGGGTGACCTACAACACCAGCTCCGATAAGCGCCTCAAGGAAAACATCGGCCGCACCCGCTTCGGGCTGAGCGACCTGCTCCGGATCGAGGTGAAGGACTACAACTTCATCGGGCAGGCGGCGGCCAGCCGCGTCACGGGCTTCCTGGCGCAGGACCTCTTCCGCATCTACCCCGACGCGGTCAAGGAAGGCGACCACGGCACGACGATCACCAACCAATGGGCCGTGGATTACGGTCGCCTCACGCCGCTGCTGGTGCAGGCCATTCAGGACCAGCAACAGCTCATCGACGCGCAGCAGCGTAAAATCGCCGCCCTGGAAGCCCGCGCCGCGGCCTCCGAAGCCGGGGCCGCCACCGACCACGCCAGCCTGCTCACGCTCCAGGCCCAGATGGCCCGCTTGCTCGGCGAGGCAGCGCCCGCCGGTAGCCAGGCGCACAAATAAGGTTTGTTCACGGGATAGAGCATCACCTCAACCCGGCGACCAAAGCCGCGGCGCTGCTCGACGTCACGGGCCGCTTACCCGGCACGACCGACTTCTAGCTCACAGGCCTTGATTCCTGCTTCCGGCCCGCTCTACTGAGCTAGGTTGAGCTTCCAGGAGCGCACGCGTCCATCGGTCCCTAAAGCGAGCAACCGGTTATTTACTGTCGCCATTTACGGCGTATAAGTCACGCAGTGCGCCACGCGGCCGTGCTTGTCGTAGTAGATCCACTCGCCAATGGGCCGTTTCCAGTGCAGGTATTGCCCTTTGGATTTTATGCGGCCATTTTCATAGAAAAACGTCACTGGGCCTTCGACCCGGTTCGCTCGGTAAGTGCCCTGGCATTCCTTGTGTCCTTCGGGATCGAAGTCTATCCAATACCCATTGCCTAGGCCGTCTTGGTACTGCTGAATGGTCTGGTACTGGCCGTTGGCGTAACGGCCGTAGAGCAACCCGGTGTAGGGGCGGTTGCTGCCCCGCTGAAAGTATCGGTTGCCTTGGGGGGCTGGCCGCTGGGTGGTCTGGCTCATAGCAATCATTTGCTGCTTAGCGGTGTCCGCCGGTATCGGCTGGGTGAGGAGGCCGGTCAGCGTAACCACTCCGGTCAGTAGGATAAACAGGTACTTCATGGCTGTAAATTCAGATAAGCGGTTTCCATGTAGTAAATGCTGTACATCCGTTCCCCCGTTGCGTCCAGTTCTGGGCCCCGGTCGCTGCTGAAGAAAAAGTACTTGCCGTCGGGCGAAAAGCGCGGGCAGCTATCGTTGCGCTCGGAATTGATGACTGAGCCCAGGTTCTGGGCGCGATTCCACCGCCCGTCTACCTTGCGGCAGTAATAAATATCCTCCTCCCCCCACCCGTCGTCCCCCCGGTTGTAGGAGGCAAAAAACAGCAGGTTACCGTCGGGCGACACACAGGGGCTGCTGTCGGTGCCGCGGTGGTTGGGGGGAGCGGGTAGCTCCTGGGGTGGGCCAAAGCGGCCATCGGGTAGCCGCGGGGCGACGTACAAATTCGCATCAGTGCCCGTGCGGCTGCCCGACCAGTAATAGAGGTTGCCGGCGGCGTCGGTGACCGGGCCCGCTTCATAGTGCGCGGGCCACGCCTCGCCGGGAAGTTGCACCCCATTGATAGCGCCGGGTACGGGCCGCGGTGCTCCCCAACGGCCCGCTGTTTTGTCCATTACCCACAGGTTCATGTCCGGGGGGGAGCCCGGCCGTTTGGGACGGTCCGGTAGCGGGCGCAGGGAGGCAAAATAGAACTGGCGGCCGTCGGGCGTGATGAAAGCGCCCTCGTCGGGACCGGTGGAAAAAGGCGCGGGCTGGGGCTCACTCCAGCCGGTGGGCGTCCGCTCCGACCGGTAAATTTGCTGGCTGGTGGTGCCGGCCAGCTTCCGGGTGAAGTACAGGGTATTGCCATCGGGCTCGAAGGTGATGTCCCATTCTTGATGCGCTGCGGTGGCAATGAGTCCCGGCTCGAACAGCACAGGCTGGTTGAGGACCCGCTGGTCGTGCTGGTATAACTGAGCGGTGAGCGGCGTCCCGTCCGGGGCGTAGGTGCGGACATAGCCGTGCCGTTTTCCCCGCAGGTTAGCGCTTTCCGTGGCCACCCGGCCGTTCGGATGGTATTGGTAGGCCAAGCCCACCAGCAGGTCGTGCTCGTATACTTCGGCCGACCGGCGTACCCCTGTTGGGTAGAAATATTCCCACGTCCCGTGCCCCTTGCCCTGCAACCACTCGGCTCGGTAGCGGAGCGTGCCATCGGGATACCATTCCAGCCACGTGCCGCTAAACTGCCCGTTCACGAGCTCTTTCCAGACCCGGAGCTTGCCGTCCGGGTAGGTCGCCTGCTCCACGCCCGTAAATGTGAGCAGCGAGTCACGGCCGGGCACGTAGAGGCGGGGGGCGGGACGTAGCTGCGCGTGGGCCACTTGCCCGACGCCCAACAGAACGGCGCTAAGCAAGCTTACATATTTCAGGTATTTCATTGCGAGCGGACGAGTGAGGCCGCGATATTCGGCAGCCCGGTCTATTAATCCAGGAGAAATCCGACGAAACCGCCCAGCAGTCGACGAAACCGTTTGACGGGCATATCAGCGGATCAAACGGGCTAAATGGGTCGTCTACCAGGACGCTACAGCAGCAACTTTTGCACAGCGGCCTGATACGAGTCGCTTACTTTCACCCGGACCTGGTTGTCGAGCAGCAGATAGCTGTGGCGCCCTTCCCGCAACAACTCACGCACGTGGACCATATTGACCAGGTAGGAGCGGTGCACCCGGCAAAAGAGCGCCGGATCGAGCTTCTGCTCCAGCTCCGAAATGCCGCCAAGAGCCAGGAGCTGCTCGTTCGGCAGGTGCACCTTGCAGTAGTCTCCGTACGCTTCCACGTAACAAATTGCGCTCGCAGCTACCACCACGCGCCGCGCGCCCTTGTGCAGAATCACGCGCGGGGCGTAAGGGGCCCCAACCTGGAGCAGGCGCTGGGCCAGCGCCTCCACGCGGGCGTCGTTATGGGCCACGCGGGCCAGGGCTTGCTGGAAACGGGCGCGGCCGTAGGGCTTGAGTAAGTAATCCAGGGCGTAAAACTCAAAAGCCCGAATGGCGTGCGCATCGTAAGCCGTCGAAAACACCACCTGCGGCAACTGCTCCAGCTGGGCCAGCACCTCAAACCCGGTCAGCCCCGGCAGCTGAATGTCTAGAAACACGAGGTCCGGCCGCAAAGCGTGGATGGCCTGCACGGCCTCAGGACCGTCGCGGGCTTCTCCCACGAGCTCGTAGCCGGGCTCTTGGCCCACGTACTGCCGCAGCAGCTGCCGGGCGTCCGGCTCGTCGTCGACCAGCAGCACCCGCTTCACAGACTAAAGTGGGCCCGCACGCCGCGGGGCTCGTTGGGGGTGAGGTGCAGCGTGGCGTTGCAGAGTTTTTCCAGCCGCAGCTGGGTATTGCCGAGGCCCACGCCTGGCTGGAAGCCCTGCACCGGCAACCCAGCGCCCGTGTCGGCGACCGTAAACAAAAGCCGGCCGCCCACAGGTTGCACTGACACGTGAATGGTGCACAGCCCCACGTGGGGCGTCACGCCGTGCTGCACAGCGTTTTCGACCAGCGGCTGCAGCAGCATCGCTGGCATCGGGCGCGCCAACACCGCCTCGTCCACGGCGAACGACACCTGGAGCCGGTCTTGAAACCGGCGCTGCACCAACCCCAGGTACTTGGTCAGAAAGCCGATTTCCTCTGCCACGGTCACGTACTCCCGCTGGGCAACGGCGTTCTGGTGGCGAAAAAGGTCTGACAAATCAATAATCAGCTCCCGAGCCTGCTCGTTTGCTGGCTCGATGGCCGCGTTGATGCTGTTGAACGTGTTGTGGATAAAGTGCGGATTCAGCTGCGCCTTGAGCGCGGAAAGCTGACTGCGAATCAGGGCATCGCGCAGCGCCGCTTGCTCCCGCACGGCCTGCTTGTACTTGCGCACGTGCACCAGCAGCAGAATCAGGCCCAGCTGCAGCAGGTAAAACAGTGCCGACACATAGTAGGCGTATACCCCTAGCTTGCCGCCAAACAGCTCCATCCACCCTAGCCGTGATTTGAGGTGCGCGCCCAGCAGCCCGCAAATCATCACAAACGCTACCCCCAGGACGGTATACGTCACGACTTGCCAGCCCCAGGGAAGGGCGTGCAGCCGGGCGCACACCAGGTAGGCGATGAGTAGCGCGCACAGAAACCTCAGTAAAAAGTCTATACCGGAACTGGCCATCAGCTCGGTAGGGTCCAAGAAGGAAGGCTGCCCCGATTGCCCGCCCCCCCACAGCAGCCATACCGTGGTGCGGTCTAGCAGGGCTGCTCCCAAGTAGAAAAGGGTAAGCCACGCCGCATCCTTTCGGGTAAAGGAAATGGAGTCGTCGGTGGTGAGGCGGAACATAGAGAATGAAACTGCGATGAACCAACCAGTAGTGGGCTGACTTGTTGCGCGGGAAGCGCACCCGCTGGCGTGAGATCGCAAGTTTGACGGAGGTGGCCGGTGCTTGATAATCCAGCGCGGAATGCCGGCGCACGATGAAGGCGTGGGAGTTGCACTGGCAACTCTGCTCGGCGCCAGCAATCGCCGAGCAGCGAGCCAGCGCCAGTCAGCAGGTCAGCACTGACGGGCTCAGGCCCAACGTGCGCGTAACAATAGCGGCGGGTTGGCCATCCGTCACACGCCCCGAACGGCTTCGGTGCGGAACGCCGCATCGTATTCACGACGGGAAGACGGCGCGGGACCGGCGGGAAAAGTAGTCTGCATCGGGTCTCGAAGACACCTTATGTCTACTGCCCGTTCGGTCCCGGCCATCTCACCATATCACTTGGCCCTTGCTTCCGGCCCGCTCTACTGAGCTAGGTCGAGCTTCCAGGAGCGCACGCGTCCATCGGTCCCTAAAGCGAGCAACAGGTTATCCAGGGGCTCGAACCAGGCATAGTGGGTGGGCACGACCGACGTAGTCGGATACTCAGTGCGCCGCTCTGCGGGATAAAAGATCGCTGGCCCCCCGGTGGCACTACTGAACGCCAGACGCGGCGCCGACGGGTCGGCCGTAAGTCCGGAAATGGCTTTGAGCAGGGGGACGCGGGCAATACTCGACAAGGCCGTAGCTGGCTGATCGGGGTGCCAAACGGCTATTTCGGGCGTATTGGCCGCTGCGACTACGCTATCGGCCGCGAAAAAAACACTGGTGATAGGCTGTTGAAAAAGCGGGGTCAGCTGGATGGAGCTAGTACCTAAATCCACCGTCGCGACGGTGCCGCTCGCCAGCCCCAGCGCCATGCGGGAGCCCGCCGGATGGAGGCTCACGCTGGTCACGCGCGTGCCTGCCGGAAACGGTTTCAGCGGCAAATGCTCGGCATCGGTCGCGGGCTTGCGCAGGTTCCAGCGCCAGATATCACCGGTTGTCAGCACGACGAGCGCGGTGCGGCCGTCCGGCGTAATGCGCACGGCGGCGGGGACGCCCGGCACGCGCCACATGCCTAAAGTGGTCAGCGTTTCGGCATTCCAAAGACGAATTTCTCCGCCCGCGTCAGCGCTCAGAATGGTGTCGCGACTGGCGCTGAATACCATCGCCGCCACCGGGCGCTGATGCCCGACGTACGCGCGCAGCGGGAGCCCGGTCCGGATCTGGAAAATGGCAATTTTCATCGATGCGCCCGATAAAGCCAACAAGCGGCCATCGGGCGAGCTGGTGGCGAGGGCCGCGGGACCGTCGGGGAGCGCGAACTCGCGGCGCGGCGGCAGTGGCGCCGTTGGGTTAGACATCCTGAGCGCGCCCCCGAGGAGCAAGGCAGTAACTAGCATCGTCATTTATTGCGTCAGGGTGAATACCTTGGTTTCGGTGCCGTTGCTGATCAGTATTTCGGTCGAGCGGAGCTTGATTTGCTCTTCGGTGGTCAAGTCGAAGGCGGGTTCGCGGTAGTTGGCTTCCTCGAAATGCTCGCGCACGGCGGGCGCATCGCGCGGCGCCACTTTCAGGACAAACGTTCCCGGAAATCTATCCGACGTCACCTGAAACTGCTCGGTATCGGCATTATAGTCGCCCAGCTTAAACTGCTGCCACAACGCCGTGCGGCCATAGGCGGCGATCATCTTGGTCCGGAACTCCTGCCGAAACTCGTTGGGCTTTTTCGCGCGGGTGGCCATTCGCGCGTCGTATTCGCTCGTCTTCTCAAACTCGCCTTTCTTTTCCCATTTCGCCATCAACGGATTGACGTAGGCGGCGGCCCGGTCGGCGGTGGTCGGCACGCGCCAGAGCTTGAGCGCTCCATCGCGTGAGACACTCGCCAGAGTGCGGCCATCGGGGCTAAAAACCAAGTTCTCGACCTCTGCTTTGTGCGCCTCGCCACCAAGCTCTTCCACCAGACTGGCGGTGGCCATATCCCAGATTTTTACTTTGCGGTCGCCGCCACCCGTAGCCACCAGCTGGCCATCGGGCGAGAAGGCCGTCGCCCACACATCCGACACGTGCGCCGGCAGGGTGTACGTGTTTTTGCGGGTTCGTACGTCCCACACGCGGCACGTATTATCCCACGCCCCACTCACCACGAAGCGCCCATTCGGCGAGTAGCGCGCATCCCAAACCTCATCGTTATGCCCCGAGAGGACGTATTTCTGCTGCCACCCCTGCGTATCCCAGCCACGCACCGTGTGATCGCCGGAAGCGGTCAGCAGCTCCGTGCCGTCGGGGCTGAACGCCACCGACGTCATGTTGGCGGAACGCCCCTTCGCCGTGCGGCCTTTCTCATAGCCGGCTACCGCGCCTACCTTGGCGCCGAGGGCCGCCACGCGATTGCCACTGAACGTTTCCCAGACATACGAGAACCCATCCCAACCGGCCGAGGCCACGAGCTTGGAGTCGGGCGAGAACGCCACGTCGCGCACATAATCAGTGTGATCGGTCACGCTGTCTCGTCCGGCCCTGGCTATACAGGGTGAGGTGATAATCCGGCTGGGGCTTTACAGCTGGACGTGGTAATCCGGATTGGACTTTACAGGGGGGAAAGGTAAGTCGGTCGCGGCGTTAGAGTGGTGGCGGGCGGAGTTG
>JANNMJ010000230.1:0-18184 GCA_031397815.1 Hymenobacteraceae bacterium | reverse complement strand
AAATTTTTCTTCGCGCCTCCCCGTGGCGCTTGGGGGCTTTTTTCCCTCACACGCTTGGGGGAGAGCCGCGGCTACGTTTTGACACGCGTCTCGGAGAGACGCTACTACGTTACAGGTCCGAAGACGCCTTCTTCACCGTTTTCTGCGCGGCTTTCAGCTGCTCTTCGAGCTTCTTGCACGTAAACCGCACAGTGGCATTGTGGAACGCGGGGTCCTCGCGGTAGGTCAGGCGCACGAGTTTGCCGTCCCAGTTGCGGTCTTGTCCGGCGGCGCTCACCAGCGCGCCCTCACCGTACTGGCTTTCGAGGACTTCGCGGAGCGCGTGCGAGTTCGTGAGGCCTTTCGTGACGAGCGTTACTTCGTAGAGTTTCCCCTGATAGAAGGCGTAATCGATCTTGTTGAGCGTCGCGGCGCCGACTTTCTTGCTATCCGCTTCGCGCTGCGCTACGAGCCGCAACGGCGTCGCTTCGCCAACCGTCAGGCCTTCGACGGCGCTGGTATCGGTTTCGAATTTGAGGTCACGAAACCCATATTTCTCATCGAGCGCCGGGGAAATAGGCGCCGGGGCCGATTTCTGAGCGTGCGCCGCGCCGCCCAGCAGCAGGGCGATGGCGAGGGTCATCAGCGATTTTTTCATTACGAGCATCAACGAGTGGAAAGAAGTGAGGAACGACGTACAAAGGTCGTCCAAGGAGCCGGGGTTCCGGCCCGGCGGCGCGCAAAGCTACTTCCATACCAAAACGGCGAAGGATTACCTTTGCTGTCGCCCTCCGGGCAATCCGCCGCCGCTTGAGGCACTAATTCTCCGCAGAACCCTTCCGTTATGGCCGCATTGCCTACCCGTACTCTCCTGGATTTCGAACAACCTATCGTGGCGCTGGAAGACAAGCTCCGGCAGATGCGCACCCTCGCCGACGAGAGCAGCGTGGACGTCACGGAGGCCGCCCGCGCCCTCGAAAACCGCATTCTGGCGCTCAAGCGCGAGACGTACGCCAACCTCACGCCGTGGCAGCGGGTGCAGCTCTCGCGCCACCCCGAGCGCCCGTACACCCTGGATTACATCGAAGGCATGTGCCCAACGTTCATCGAGCTGCACGGCGACCGCACCGTCGGCGACGATAAGGCGATGGTCGGCGGACTGGGCGAGATTAATGGTCGGCCGGTGATGTTTATCGGTCAGCAGAAGGGCCGTACCACGAAGCAGCGGCAGATGCGCAACTTCGGAATGCCGAACCCCGAAGGCTACCGCAAGGCGCTGCGCCTGATGAAGATGGCCGAGAAATTCAACGTGCCTATCGTGACGCTCATCGATACGCCGGGCGCTTTCCCGGGGATGGAAGCCGAGGAGCGCGGGCAGGGCGAGGCCATTGCCCGCAACCTGCGCGAGATGTTTATGCTGAAAGTGCCCGTCGTGTGCCTCGTGATTGGCGAAGGTGCGAGCGGCGGCGCCCTCGGCATCGCCATCGGCGACCGCGTGATGATGCTCGAAAACACGTGGTATTCGGTCATTTCCCCCGAAAACTGCTCCACCATCCTGTGGCGCTCGTGGGAATACAAGGAGCAAGCGGCGGAAGCGATGAAGCTCACCGCCACGGATATGCACCGCGCCGGCCTCGTCGACGGCATCATCCCCGAACCGCTCGGCGGCGCGCACCAGAACCCGCGTCAGATGATTGAAACGCTGCGCGAAACCCTTCTCGCCACCCTCGACGAGCTGGCGCTGCTTTCCCCGGAAGAGCGCATCAACCAGCGCATCGAGAAGTTCGCGGCGATGGGCGTCGTAGTCGGGTAACGGGAATAGGGGAATCCGCGGCGGGTTTCGGGTTCGATGGTTTCAATCGAAAAACCAGAAACCGCCAACCAAAAACCAGAAACAACGCCATGACGATTCATTCCATCGATACGGGTCTTTTCAAGCTGGATGGTGGCGCGATGTTCGGCGTCGTGCCGCGCGTGATTTGGGAGAAGCTGGTGCCGCCCGATAACCGCAACCTCTGCACCTGGGCGATGCGGTGCCTGCTGATTGAGGATGCCGGTCGCCTGACGCTCGTCGATACCGGTATCGGCACGAAGCAAGACCCGAAATTCTTCGCGCATTACGACCTCCACGGCGCCGCCACGCTCCAATCGTCGCTCGAAACGCTCGGCGTTGGCTTGGCTGATATTACGGACGTTTTCCTCACGCACCTCCACTTCGACCACGTCGGCGGAGCCGTTCTTCGCGACGGTGACGCCCTGCGGCCCACCTTCCCGAACGCTACTTACTGGAGCAACCGCCGCCACTGGCAATGGGCCACCGTGCCGAACGCGCGTGAGAAAGCAAGCTTTCTGAAAGAGAATATTCTGCCGCTGGAAGAATCCGGTCAGCTGAAATTCGTCGAGGACGGCGGCCTGCCCGCCAGCATCCACGAAATCATCTCCGTCGACGGCCACACCGACCAGATGATGCTGCCGCTAGTCCACTACAAAGGCCAAAAGCTCGTGTTCTGCGCCGACCTGCTCCCGAGTCACGCGCACCTGCCCATCCCGTACGTAATGGGCTACGACACCCGCCCGCTCCTGACCCTCGACGAAAAAACCGCCTTCCTCAACCGCGCCGCCGCCGAAAACTGGATTTTAGTTTTCGAGCACGACGCCCAACAGGAAGCCTGCACCGTACAACGCACCGACCGCGGCGTACGCCCGGCCGATTTTGTGCGGATTGCCGATTTATAGGGTCCCGGCGGGTGCGTTTGCGGCGCACGGCCTCCGGGCACGTTGCGTAAATCGGTGGGCTGCTTGGTTTTATTACTGGTTGTGCTAGATCGATGAGCAAAGGTTTTGGGAATACCCCCGCAAGGGCAGCGGTAGTGGATACGGCGCGGGAAGGTCGGCGCATTGGGGTGGTGCTATCCGGCGGCGGGGCGCGCGGCATTGCGCATCTGGGCGTTTTGGCGGCGTTGGATGAGCTGGGCATCAAGCCCGCCCACATTGCGGGCACCAGCAGCGGCGCCATCGTGGGCGCCTTTTACTGCGCCGGTTGGGAGCCGCGCCGGATTCTGCAAGAGCTGAAAGCGACCAATATTCCGCGCCTCCTGCGCCCCGCGTTCAGCGGATTTGGGCTGTGGGCGCCGTCGGCGTTGGCGGGGGCGTTTGGGCTGCTGCGCCACGATGCCGCGGAAGCCCTTTTCGCCCGTCTGCTCGGCGCCGATATTCAGTTTGAAGACCTGCGGATACCGCTCACCATCGCCACCTCCGACCTCTACGCCGCCGAATCGGTGCTCTACGCGAGCGGGCCGCTCATCCGCCCACTCCTCGGCGCTACGGCGGTGCCGGTGCTCTACCAGCCCGTCGCGTACGAAGGGCGGCTGCTCGTCGACGGCGGCTTGCTCAACAATCTCCCCATCGAGGCCCTCACCGACTGCCCGACGCCCTGCACGGTCATCATCGGCTCCCACACGAACCCCATCGACGTCACGGTGCGCCCGCGCACGCTGCGCGGCCTCGCGATGCGTACGCTCCAGCTCGCCATCAACAACAACGTCCGCTCGCGTCTCGTGGGGTGCGATGTGGTGCTGGAACCGCCCGCCCTTCGGCGCATCAGCCCCCTCGGTTATCGCCGCGCCGAAGACCTTTTCCGCATCGGGCACGAGTACACACTCAGTAAGGCCAACGACCTGCTCCGGCTCCTCGGAGAGAAGTAGGCGCCCATTCCCGACCTTTGCGCCGTTCGCTCAATACCCGTTCCCCCCTTATCAACTAACCTTACCTGCCTGTGGGCTTCTGGAAAGTCGTCGCGAAGACCGTATTTGCCGTCAGCGGCTGGAAGCTTGCTTCGCGGATGCCGCCGGGCGTCACGCAGTGCGTGATGATTGCCGCGCCGCACACCTCCAACTGGGATTTGATTTACGCGCGCGGCGCCTTCTACCTGATGGACCTACCCGTGCGTTTCACCGTGAAGAAGGAGTGGGTCGACCATCCACTCCTCGGTTGGCTAGTGAAATCGGTCGGCGGCCTCGGCGTTGACCGCTCGAAGAACAACTCACTCGTCGACGCGATGGTGGCGCTTTTTAAGGAGCACGACCCGCTCGTGATGCTCATCACGCCAGAAGGCACGCGTAAGTATCAGCCGAAATGGCGAAAAGGCTTCTATTACACAGCCTTGGAAGCAGGCGTACCCATCGCCCTCGGCTTCCTCGATTACGAAAAAAAGGAGGCCGGCGTCGGGCCGCTCGTGTATCCAACCGGCAACTACGAGGTTGATCTGGAGACGATTCTTGCCTTCTATCGTACCAAAAAAGGCCGCTTCCCCGATCAAGGGGTGCGTTAACAGGCTGACCGAACGTTTTCCGGTTTTGTCATTGCGAGGAACGAAGCAATCCTCGTAGGATGGGGGCGTTGGCTCAGCCGCCTAGCCGAGCCAACGAGGATTGCCACGTCGTCGCAAAGCCTCCTCCTCGCAATGACAAAATCCTCGATAATTTCTGGCTGACAGCTTAAAAACCCCGCGCTACACCTCGTGCGCCGTCGGCTAAGCGACTAGTCGATAATCGCTTTCCATTTCGCCAGATACC
This sequence comes from Hymenobacteraceae bacterium, assembly GCA_031397815.1. Taxonomy (GTDB): domain Bacteria; phylum Bacteroidota; class Bacteroidia; order Cytophagales; family Hymenobacteraceae; genus JANNMJ01. Next base: position 13,631 of record JANNMJ010000230.1, on the reverse strand, counting down.
GGCTCAGGTCGAACTCGGCGGCGCGGGTAGGCGCGGTTTCCGCGTAACGCCGACGTAGCTGGTTGTCACTGAGCATTTTCTTCAATGCTTCGACCCAAACCCCGACGGCCGCCGTCGGATTGTCAGCCGGGTGGAGCAGCGGCAGCAACACGCCAAACTCGGCAAACTCAGCGGCGGTGATGGGCGCTTGCGGAATAGGTGAGGTCGGGGAGAGCAATTCGCGGGGGCCAGTGGGGCAATCGGTGGACGCGATGGGCAGTCCGCAACCGAGGGCTTCGATGAGGGCCAGTGAAAAGCCTTCGAAATCAGAAGGAAATACGAATAAGTCGGCTTTCGCCAAATACTTAAAGGGATTATTCTGAAAACCCATAAAATACACGTCGAAATCGGGCGTGATGGGCGATCCGCTTTCAGCATGCCAGCAGCGCAGCCCTTGTGCTTTACCACGCGCCAGCAGCGCTTCCAGCAAATGGCCACCACCTAGGAAGAACAGCTTCGCGATTGACCCGCCCGCCCGCAGCCCGGCCAGCACATCGAGCATAGGTGCTTGGTTTTTCTGCTCCGCCAACCGCCCCGACGTTATCAGAATCGGAAAGGCGTCGAAAATGGCTTGCACTTCCGGCTCAATCGGCTCCTGCGCTTTCGGGCGGACCGTCGCCAAATCGACGCAGTTGTGGAGAACGGTCGTGCGAGCGGCCGGTAAGCCAAAAGCCACCGTCATCTCAGGGACGATATCGCGGCTGACAACGGCGATACGGTCGGCGCGGCGGTAGAGCCACGGCACCAGCACGCGGTTCTGCAAGAGCTTGTTCAGACCGGTAATATTGGCATCCGGCGCCGTGCGCGAGCCTTGCACGAGGACGATTCGCTTATCGTTGGCGCCCGCGAGGAGGTTGACGTAATCGGCGCCCGCCAATTGGCTGATCGTAACGTCGATTTTATGCTTGCGCTTGAGGGCACGAAGCTGCTCGACCCGCCGCCAGAAATTGCGGGCCTTATCAATGACGGAGCCGCCGCCAGGCACGTCGAGCGTAAGAAGCGGATTACCCGTGGGATAGGCAATACCCGAATCGGTGTTGAACGCGCAGTCAATGACATTATATTCCTTCGCCAGCTCAGTGCTCATGAAATAAAAAGCACGCTGGGCGCCGCCGAAATCGAGATTCGGAATCAGCAAAAGGACGTTCTTGCGGGGAGAGGAGGCCATCAGTAGGAATATTTGGCGGCAATAGCATCAGCCTTATTGCCTTTAATTAGAACAGTGGAAGGATAGGACGGTACAGAAAAATCAGAAGAATGAAGAAGAGGTTTGTAATCGAAGCGAAACGTAGAGAATTTACGCTGCTACTGTTCGCAAGTCTACCGGGAGGGCGCGGCTCACGCCCGGCTCGGTCATCGTGATGCCGTACATCACGTCAGTGGCCGCCATTGTACGCTTGTTGTGCGTGACGATGATGAACTGCGAGGAGGCCGAGAATTCCTTGATAATCTGGTTAAACTTGTCGATGTTGGCGTCGTCGAGGGGGGCGTCTACTTCGTCGAAAATGCAGAACGGCGCCGGTTTCAACAGGTAAATGGCGAACAGGAGCGCGACGGCGGTCAGCGTTTTTTCGCCGCCCGAAAGCTGGTTGATCGTGAGCGGGCGCTTGCCTTTGGGGCGCGCCAGAATCTCAATCCGCGATTCGAGCGGGTTGTTCGGGTCGACGATTTGCAGGTCGCAAGTGTCGCCTTCGTAGAAAAGCGACCGGAAAACGCGACCGAAATGCTCTTTAATCTGCGCGAATGCCGCCAGATATTTCTCCTTCGCCACAGCGTCAATCTCGGCGATGGTTTTCAGGAGCAGATTCTTCGCCTGCAACAAATCGTCGCGCTGGGTGCGGATGAATTCGTCGCGCTGCCGAATCTCCTCGTAGGCTTCGTGCGCGAGCGGGTTTACCGGCCCCAGCGCATCCAGCCGCTTGCGGATATCGAGCATCCGCCGGTTCAAATCTTCGAGGGTGAATTCGGCGAAATCGGCTTCCATCTCGGCGCCTTCTTCTACTGGCACGGCGTCGTTTTCCCCCAATTCAAGCCCAAACTCAATCGTGAGGCGCTCGCGCACGGCCACTAATTGCAGTTTCGTCTCGCTCACTTTCTCGGCGAGCTGCCGGGTCACTTCGTCGGCCAGTCCGCGCTGCCGCTCGCGGTCGCGCCGCTGCCGCTCGGTGTCATCCACGGCGCCCCGCGCTTGCAGATAGGCCGTTTCGGCGTCCGAGAGCTGCTGTTGGGCGGAATCGCGGGCGGTGCGGAGGTCGGTGAGCGCACGCTCATCTTCGGCGAGGGTGGCGCGGAGGTCGGTGGCTTCGCCGTCGTTTTGGGTCAGCTCGGTGCGCTGCTGTTCAGCACGCTGGCCCGCCGTTTCGGCACTGACGCGCTTGTACGCCATTTCCTGCTGCGTCGCGGCTTCCTGATTCTGAAGCTGATGCTGCCGGATATTAAGCTGATTGAACTCCGCCGACCGCTCAGCGGCAGTCTGCGTGAGCGAGTCGAGGGTACGCGCCGCCGCCGAAAGCGCCGCGTCGGCTTCGCTGAGGGCAGTGCGGGCGGCATCCGCCACCGGCGCGAGGGCGGTGGCCGTGGCTTCCAGCTCCGCCAAGCGCGCCCCGAGGGCCGCTAGCTGCTGCTCGGCGCGCTCGCGGTTTTGCGTCGCTTGCTCGCCGCGCATCTGGGCGGCGTGCTGGGTGCGGGCGGTCTGCTGCACGGCTTGCTCGGCGCTGCGGATTTCGTGCGGCCGGGCGGCGCTGCGGAGCGTCGCGGCTTGCGTGCGGGCCGCGTCGGCGGCGGTTTGCAGGGTTTTCACCTGCTCGCTGAGGTCGGCCACTTCGGTGGTGAGCGCATCCAATTCCTGCCGTCGGCCGAGGCGTGCGCCGGTCATCGTCCCGACGGTGCCGCCGCTCAAATGCCCCGGTCGGCGGACGGCCGAACCGTCGCGCTGAAGCCAGATATGCGGCGAATCAGTCGGCACTTCCCCCAAACCGGCATCCGTGAAATACACATCGGCGAGGAGCGCATCAAGGAGCGGCGCGTAACGCGGCTCCGTCGGCGCAACCACCGACCGCGCCGATTCGGCACCCTTAGGTGGGGCCGATGGCAAGGTATTGCCGCCCGTTCCTTCCGGTAACAGGAAGCCTGCGCGGCCTTTCTTCTCGCGCTGCAAAAGCCCGACGGCGGCGGTCGCTTCTTCCAGCGAATCAACCACGAAACACGGCAGCCACGGCTCCAGATACGTGCTGATGGCGGCTTTCAGGTCGGGCGGGCACGTCAGCACGTCGCTGAGCAGGAGCGGGGCGCCGGCTTTGGTCGCCCATTGGCCGCTCTGCGCCGCCTTGTACAGAAACCGACTCGCTTCGGGAAACCCTTCAAGGTTCTCGACGAGCGAGCGCGTGAGGGTGAGCTGGTTGCGCTTGGCGTCAAGGGTGCGCGTGGCGGCGGCGAGGTCGGCGGTGCGCGCCTGCACGTCAGCTTCGGCAGCGGTGAGGGCTTCTTGACGCTGGCGTTCAGCTTCCTGAAGCGCCGTCAGGGTTTCTGTGGCGACCAGCACGGCCGCGTCGGCGCGGGCCAGCTCGTCGGCGTGATGGGCGGTGGCGTCGTGGTCGGCGCGCAGACGGTCCTGCACTTGCTGCTGCTCGCGGCGGGCGGTTTGCACGTGCAGGGCGGCAATCTCGGCGTCTTTTTGCTGCTGGAAAACGGTGGTTTGGGTCGTGCGCTGCTGCTGCGCGGCATTTTGCTGCGCTTGTTGGGCGGTGGCGCGTTGCTGTTGCGCGGCTTCTTGGGCGGCGCGGGCGGCGGCGGTGGCTTCGCGGGCGGTGGCTAGCTCGGCGGCGGTAGCAGTGAGGCGGTCGGCGAGGGTGCCGAGGTCGCGGACGGTTTGCTCGGTCTGCGCGGCTTCCTGCGCCAGCGTCTGGCGCAAGGTGCGCGCCCGCTCTTCCAGCTGCTGCAACCGCTGTTTCCGCTGCTGATGCGCCGTTTCTGCCTCGCGCAGCCGGAAACCGGCTTCCGCCGTACCCGTCCGCTGCTGGTCGAGGGCGGCGCGGGCGGTTTCCGTCCCTTTCTGCAATCCATCGAGGGCGCGTTCCAAATCGAAAGCCTCGCGGGCGAACGTTTGGCGGCGCGTCGTCTCGGCGGCAAGCTGGTCTTGCAAGCGCATCAGCGACTCGGCGTGGTGCGCGATGGCACGGCGCGCAAATACCATGCTCACGGCGCGGTATTCCTGCCGAAGCTTACCGAACCGCTGGCTCACTTTCGCCTGCCGCTCCAGACTTTTGAGGTTGCGTTGCAGCTCCGCCAACACGTCCTCGACGCGGGTCAAATCGGCGTCGGTCTCGTCGAGCTTCTTGAGCGTCTGTTTCCGGCGAACCCGAAACTTGCTCACCCCGGCGGCTTCCTCGAAGAGCGCCCGCCGGGCATTTTCCTTATCGTTCAGCAGCTCATCGACCATCCGCAGCTCGATGATGGCGTAAGAATCGGGGCCGATTCCGGTATCCAAAAACAGGTCGGTGATATCCTTCAACCGGCAAGCCACGCCGTTGAGCAGGTATTCTCCCTCGCCGGTGCGGTAGTAGCGGCGGGTGATGCTCACGGTGCTGTAGGCGGTGGGCAGCAGGCCGCGCGTGTTCTCAAACGTAATCGTGACTTCGGCGAGCTGCGTCGGCTTGCGATTCTTGGAGCCGTTGAAAATCACGTTCTCCATCTTATCCGACCGCAGGTTCCGCGTCTTCTGCTCGCCGAGCACCCACCGGATGGCGTCCACCACGTTGGATTTTCCGCAGCCGTTCGGCCCCACAATCCCGCTCACGCCCTTGTCGAACCGCAGCACGACCTTATCCCCAAAACTCTTGAACCCGTTAATCTCTAACCTCGAAAGCTGCATCCGGTGGCCCTTGCTGTACTGATTGCTGTAGGTTGCAAAGGTACGGCGGGGTGGGGGAGGCGAAATCAGCGCAATCCTCACCCCAACCCCTTTCACAATGAAGATGGGTTACCGAATGAGAACCGCTCTAAAACTCCCCTCACCACGTCTGATTCACGACGGCGAGTTGGTAATTCGCCATCGTCGAGCCAAGCTGCTCTTCCAGAAGCGCTTGCAGAATGCCGTCTTTCAGCCCCACATCAGGGACAATCATACTCTCGATTTTCGCCCACTGCATCGCCTTGAGGTAGATGTGCGCGGCGGGGACGATAACGTCGGCGCGGTCCGGGTTGAGGAGGGCGATGCGGATGCGCTCGTCGATGGTCATCGCGGCGAGACGGGTGTGGATTTCGTCGATTTGGCGACGGAAAATCGGCTGGCCGGGCGTCCGGTGCGCCATATCGTAGAGCTTGCCGATGTTGCCGCCCGTGCCGATGGCGCGGCTCACGTGGTATTGGCGGGCGTGAAGCTTGACCCAAGCTTTCATCGCTTCCCAAGTGGTATTCGATTCCTCGTCCTGCGCTTGCAAACGCCGAATCGAGCCAATCTCGAACGACTGCGACGCTACTTTCTCGCGGTTCACGTAGAGGTTGAACTCCGTCGAGCCGCCGCCCACATCGATGTGCAGATAATGGCGCCCGTCGGCAAGAACGGCCGTCAGAATCCGGTCGACGTACCCTGCTTCGGCCACGCCGTCGATAATATCAATCTTCATCCGCAGCCGCTGCCGAATCTGGTGCGCCAACTCCACGCCGTTCTGCGCCGAGCGCATCGCCGAAGTGGCACAGATGCGGTAGGCTTCCACATCGTGAACCGCCATCAGCAGCTTCATCGAATGCAGAAACTGTTGCAGCTTTTCCGCCCGCCGCTCCCCAATGATGCCGCCCGCAAACACATCCTCGCCAAGCCGCAGCGGGTACCGGACGTATTCGAGCTTCTTGAACGTATAGGTTCCTTCAAAAAGCAACACGCTGGAAATCTGGCACCGAATAGCGTTAGAGCCGATATCGATAGCCGCGAGCTTGATGGTGGTCGTGCTGCCGCTGCCGCTGCTGATTTCGGGTGGAGAGGAGAGGTCGATCATGTGATGCTACAAAAATACGGGCCTTCCCGGAGACGGCACGCGCCGAACCGATGCTTACCCGCTCGGCTACCTTTGCCCCGCCCCGCAAAGGGCGATTCCGAGCATCAGTCCACCATGAACGAAACCCTCACCGTCCGCGACTTCGGCCCCATCCGCGAGGCGGAAGTCACCTTCAAGCGCGTCACCGTCTTCATCGGCCCCACGGGTGGAGGGAAGAGCACGCTGGCGAAGCTGGCGGCGGTGTGGAAGGATGGTTCTAATCTAAGCGCCTCAGAAGATCGTTCGCTACAAGCAATTAAAGAAATTGGCTTAGGTAACTTTCATGACCATCTTTCCAGTATTCAGTGGATTAGTTCATCCGGAGGTAAGCTTGAGTGGAATAATAAAGAGCTAATAGAAAACGGGCCTACTGCTTTTCAAAAAGCAGTAGATAAAACTCTAAATGATGAAGCCAACCTGAAGCGCCTATCCGATGAGTTTAGGCAAACAATGTTGGCTGCAGGAGCAAGTAAAGATCTTGCAGACGCTTTTTTGAAAACAGCAGATATTAAGTCTGCTGCAGTAAAAAAAGTTGAAGAATGGCTACACAAGCAACTTTTCCCTAAATCCTTAGTCTACATTCCTGCTGAGCGAGTTTTCTGCGGTGCTGTTAGTTTCTCTTTAGCCGGTTTGATGCGTGATGACATTAACTTGCCGAAGCAGTTGCTTGAATTCGTAAACGCGTTTGCCGGAGCCAAGAAAGAAGTAACCGACTTAGAACTACCAATCTTTGGGGTTAAATACGAACAACGCGGCGGCGATGATTACATCCGAATCCCCGGCCGCGAAAAGCCACTTTACCTCTACGAAACCGCCAGCGGCATCCAATCAGTAGCGCCGTTATTGGTACTGCTCGAACATCTCAGCCGCCAGACCAAGCGCCCGCAGAGCTTCATCATCGAAGAACCTGAGATGAACCTTTACCCCGAAGCGCAACAAGCCCTGCTGAACGTGCTGATTGAGAAGTGCGCGAAGGCTGAGGGGAAGAATGACCTTATCATCACGACGCACAGCCCGTACATCTTGGCATCTTGCAATCTGCTTCTGGAGGCTTGGAAAGTGTGGGAGAAGCGGCCCGAATTGGAGAAAGAGATTGACGCTATCGTGCCGCGGGCGAGCTGGATTAACCCGTCCGAATTTGCCGCTTATTATGTGGCAGACGGCACCGTAAAGCCTATCACTGATGAACGCACGCATCTGCTCGGTGCCAATGAGTTGGATGCTGTTTCAGGCGACATCTCAGATGCCTTCCGCAAGCTGTTAAGGCTTTCAAAACAGCAGCCGGCAGCCGATGCGTAGTGAATTAGAAAAGCACTACACGCACTGCAAGGTCAAAGGCTGCATTCAAGGGTGTTCCGATGACGTCTCGCATTACGAAGACCCGCCCAACGGCTTCGTTCAGCGGATTGCTGCGGCGGATTACGACGAGACACGGCATTTTCGGGTCGATAATGCGACGGGCCGGGACGTCTTGCTGATTTCCAACGATAAGTGCTTGATTGGGCAAGGACCAAATAAGCCCAAGCGTTGTGATTGCCTTTTTGTGGAAGGCCACGACGTTTTCTTCGTAGAATTCAAGCTGCCGCAGGTAGGCCGACAGGAAAACGAGGAAAGTAATCGGCAGGAAAGCCGATTAACGGAAGCTTGTCAGCAGCTGCTGGCCAGCATTCAGTGGTTTGAGCAGCAAGGCTGGATTGGGCCAAACCAGATTATTCGGGCTTATGCGCACGTTGGCTATCCGAACCTGATGCCTGACCCCACGACTACTATCACCAACATAGAGGCCAGCATCAACGAGCAAACGAAGTATTACGTCGAGTTCAACGTGCGCAACGATGCTCAATTCTGAGCTATTCCCTACTGGTCAATCCGGAACCCGGCCGCGAACTGAATCAGGCCGGTTTCTTCATCTGATTGCCCGTAGAGGACGGAAAGCGCGAACCGGTCGATGAAGGGGGAGATGTAGAAACCGCCGCCGTAACCGGCTTTGATGCCGCCGGGAGCGCGATTATCAACGTAGGCTTTGCCCATATCGTAGAACCCGACGAGGCCGTAGCTGAACGGAATGACGCTGCTTTGCACTTGGCCGAGCGCGAAGCGTAGCTCCGTGTTGAGGTACGCGACGGCGTCGCCGGTGAAGCGGTTTCGGACGTACCCGCGCAGGTTTTGCGCCTGCCCGAGCTGCGGGAATTTGTAGAACGGAATGCGCTCATTTGAGAGGCCGTAGGCTTTCGCGCCGCCGCCTTTCAGTACCAGCGTCACCGGTACGCCGATGCGCGCCGTGCCGTAATATTCGGCGAAGCCTTCCGTGACGTGAAACAACCCAGTCGGGCCATTACCGCTGACGCGGAGCTGCTGATACGAGGTGTGACGGGCGAAGAACCGCACGCCGCGCCGGGCGAAGAAATTGCGGTCGCGGAAGTCGAGATCCAGCTCGGCGCGGCCGCCGAGCATCCGCTGGTCGGCGGTGCTGACGGCGCGGACGGGCGTCGGAATGGGGTTCGAGGGTTCGCCGGACAGTACCGAGTTGGTGGGCACGTCGCTCTGGAAATCTTCGTAGAGGGCGCTCACGCGGAAGCGGCTTTTGGAGCGCAGGAGCATCCGTTCCAACGCGGCTTCGGCGCGCGGGCCGCTGAACCGGGCACGGTAGAAATTGGCGTCGTAGAGGGTTTCGTCCTTTTTAGTGTCGTTGCCGAGGCCGAAGAAGTTGTAGAACGGGTAGTAATCGCCGTACTCGGCGAGGCCCGCGAAATCCCATTCGCCGAAGACGTGGCGGTAGCGCACGAAGGCCGAAATCTGCCGGTTGCCGCCGGTCGTGTACTGCGCGTAGCCGCCGTATTGGCTCTTGAAGCCCGGCTTCCGCCAGCCCTGCTTATCGAACGAAAAGCCTGCCCCGACGCCCACGCCGTCGTTTTGGTTATACAGAATATTGAAGAGCGGCGTGTAACCGTCGTACTCGAAGCCGCGCCGGTCGTAGAGGTTCACCTTGCCGCTGGCGGAGCGGTTGTCGTTGGTTTCAGCGCCGCCTTTGAGGTCGGTTTCGCGGTCGTCGTACACTTTCGTGTAGCGCCGCAGCCCGCTCACCTTGGAGTCGTCGATGACCTGATCCTGCCCGTCGCCGCCGATGACGCGGAGTAGGATGGAGTGGTCGGCGGTGCCCGTCACCTGCACGATATCCTTGCCGTCGAGGGCGTAGAGGCGGATTTCCTTCGTTTCGTCGCGCTTGAAGGTGCGGTCGAAATACGCGGGGCCGTCGGGCTGGTCGGAGTCTTTGGCTTTGTCGAAAATCTGCACCCGCACCTCACCCGACGCCAGCCGTTCGGCGCGCAGAATCTCCGCCTTATTCGACCCCACCACATCGACGAATTTCGCGAGCATCAGGTAGTAATCGTCGGCCGCGCGGGGCAGGTCGGCGAGGCGTTCGCGGAGGCGTTTCTTGTATTCCTGACCCGTGGTGGCGTGCAGCTCCTGCGGCAGCCGGTCGGCGGCGCGGTCGATGACTTCCGGCGTGAGCGTGGTTTGCAGGTAGCGCGCTGCTTCCTGCCACTGCTCGCGCGTCACCGACGTCAGCAGCATCCGGTCCAGGTGGCGGGCGGGCCAGTTGAGGCTTTCCAGCCCGCGCACTTTCGGCTCGAACGCCTCGATGCTCGGCACGGCCCACTCGCGGTTGGCGGTCCAGGTGAGGGCGCCGTTCCAGCGGGTGAAGCTCTGGTCGCGGTCGCGGGGGATGGGCTTGTAAACCGTCTTCTTGCCCTCACCAGCGGTCTTTTCCTCAAAACCGGCCCAGCGCCAATTGTCCTCGTGCTTACCGAAATCGGCGACGAGCATATCGAACATCCGCGCCTTCGCGAGCGCGCCTTCATCGACGCGCGTGTCGTGGTCCTTATAAAGCTGCCGAAACAGGCCGTAAGAGCTAGCGATATCATCGGAACCAGCGAAACCCTTGTCCTGCCCGTGTTCCGGGTCTTGCGGCCGGTCTTCGAGGGTGCCGAGCAGCCCGGCAAACTCCGACCGGAATCCGCCGAGGCGCGCCGGGTCGTCGGGCAGACGGAACAGGCGCGGCCGGGCGTGAAGGATGTCGGTGGCGTCGAGCAAATCGCCGCACACGAGCGCCGAGTAAGGCTGCGAAGTAGCAGTGACGTCGCGCAGAATATTCGCAATCACCGTGTTCCGCAGCTCCGGCGGCAGGGCGCCTTGCAAGTCTTTATCGACGGAACGGAAGACGTATTCCAGCGAATCGCCACCAATCATTTTCAAGGAAGTCGTCTGCCGACCACCCCCGCGCGACACCGGCCGCAGCCCGCCGAACGTGGTCGCCAAATCGAGGGTCGGCACTTGCACGGGAGTCGTCCAGTCTTTGCGGTATAGCGGCCCGATCAGCAGGTTTTTACCCGCGCCGCCCTTGTATTCCGGACCGGGAACCACCGTGGTCGGCCCACCGCCGGGTTTTGGCGGATTGGCGATTTTGAGGTCGCTGACTTCCGAAGTCGTCTCGCACGGGAAAGCGTCGTTCGGCATCGCTGCCGGGGAATCGGCGGGCGCCGCGCCGCACGGCGAGCGGTAGAGCGTAGTGGCAAACGCTTGGTTCGCCTGAGTAGAATTTTCTTCCTCGAACGTCAGGAACGCCACCCGCACGGTGCCGTCGGTGAAGTAATCGAGGCGGGTAAAGCCTTCGAGGTTTTGATTGTAGAGCGAGCGTCGGTCGTGGCCGACGAATTGGCGCTCCGTAATGGAGCCGCTCACCACCTGAAAACCGCCTTCCACGGGGTGCAGCTGCAACGAATAATCGTGCGCCGCTGCGTAAATGGCGCCGGGGTTATCGCGCATCGCACCCAGAATCGTCTTTGAGACCTCTTGGTAACCGGGGTAAGCGCGGTCGCGGGGGGTGCCTACGTTCTGTCGAAAAGCCGCGTAAACGGTCCCGAAAATCGGTAGCGGCACGGGCGTCGTTTCAAAAGGAAACAGGTGGCGTTTCAGCGGAATTCGGCCGCCGTACACGCCGTCGCTCACGGCCGGGTGGTGCCCCACGAGCAGCACATTCCGCCGCCCGCGCTCCCCAATGGCATCGCCGAGCTGTTCGCCGAACTCTTCTTTGGAAAGGGTTTTACAATCGGTGTCGGGTTCTTCAGGGCGGTCCCAAGGGTGGGTAAACCACGCGGTATTGATGGCGACCAGCCGAACAGTCGGTGCCAAATCGATGATTTCCGGTCCCGGACAGCCTTTCCCCGGCGCCACCACGTCGGCGTTTTTGCCTTTGCAATAAGCTTCCAGCCGGCGCACCGCTTTCAGGCCGTTATGGCCGGAGTTGGCCCAATCCTTATCGCCCGGCACAATCACGAGACGCCCTTGCGGCAAATCCGCCACCAAGCCGAGCAGCCCGTCGAGGCGGGCGGTCAGGACGGCGTCGTTGTCGGCGGTGAGGCCTTTCGGCCCCGTCACATCGCCTAAATGCACCAATGTGAACGGCCCGTTATGTTGCTGCAACGTCTGTCGCAGCGCCGCCAAACGGGTTTCTGAGAGGGGCGTTGTGGCGGTATTGCCGATTAGATAGACCGAGTGCGCCGGAGCTTGGGCGCGCACCACGGCCGGAGTCAGCGCCAGCAGCGTCAGGGCCGCTGCCACGCTGCGGAGGGTAGAGAGGAGCATAAGGAAAACGAGCGCTTCCTCACGAGGGGTCTGAGAAAGGGTGCGCGTTTTACCTATCAGCGGCCCGAAAGGTTGTTGGGCAGCGCCGAGCAGAGTCCGCTGAAAGGGCTGGTTCGACATAAAAAAAGGCTGAGCGCAGAGCGTTCAGCCTTTTCGGTAAATGCGGATGGATTCAGAGGGTAAATAAATCGAATGACGGAGCTTGCGGAGTGGGTCCAAAAAGTGCGTCTCCGTGAGGGGGCCGCCGTTTGGTAGCCGGGGGCTATCAGCCGGTTTTTTCAGTACTGATTTCGATGGAGAAAACTACATTCAGCGCCTTCTGCGTCGGCTGGGGCGAGTGATTGACGGTTGAGTCACTGGTGGCGAGTGCTGCGGGGCCGCCGAGCAGCAGTGAGAGCAGTACCGTAAGCACCAGCGATATCAGAATGGCGATCAGCGGCAGGAATAGCTGCCGGGGAGTGGGGAGCATATGCATGGCCGGGCGAGGGGGGAAATGGAGAGAGGAAGCGGTAGGATCCCTCAATTTACCAAGCCTGCCAAGGGGGTAGGGGTTTTTTTCGATGAACCCGGGAAATAACGGGTTGAACGGCGGGTTTTCGGGCTTGAAGGAAACGAAGCGCGCCTGCCGGACGGCGCCAAATCAGAAGTTCTGCGTCAGGGCGTAGGTCAGCAGGTTAGCACCCATTTGGAGGGCGGCTTCGTGCTTGGCGGGTGGGTCGTCGGGGTAGGTGCCGGGGTCTTCCCAGCCGTTCCCCAAATCACATTCGTAGGAATAGAAGCAGACGAGCCGCCCTTGCCATACTAGCCCGAAACCTTGCGCGGGCTTGCCGTCGTGCTCGTGGACCTTCGGTAAGCCCTTCGCGAAATTGAATTTTTGGTGATATACCGGATGGCTGAACGGCAATTCCACGAAATCAAGCTCCGGAAAAACCTTCTTCATCTGCGGGCGCACGAACTGGTCGAGGCCGTAATTATCGTCGAGGTGCAGGAATCCGCCGCCGGTGAGGTAACGGCGCATATTATCGGCCTCGGCATCGGTAAACGTGATGGAGCCGTGGCCCGTGGCGTGGACGAACGGATACGTAAACAGCTCCGGCGATGACGGCTCGACGGTCGCTTCCTGCGGGTCGATATTCATCTTCAGACTCTGATTGCAGAACCGAATCAGGTTAGGCAGCGACGTCTTGTTCGCGTACCAATCGCCGCCGCCCTGATATTTCAGGCGGGCAATCTTGAACGACGGCGGCGCGGCCGGGGCAAACGCCAGCAGCGGCAGCAGAAAAAACAGAATTCGGAACCGGAAATTCAACGGATTCAACGGATTAAAAAAGGAAAGACCATTTGACCGGCTGTGTCAGGGTCAATTTCAAAAACAACCGCGTGACGCTCACTCGGTAAAGGTAGCCGCCGCCCGTGTGGCCGCAAACGCGCTTACAGCAAACTATCGCGGTGCGCCGCCGCTACAACCGCTGCGAATAGCGCGGCAGTTTCCGTACGCAATACGGAAGTGCCGAGCGTGACGGGCTGAAACCCCGCCGTGCGCGCTAACCCGACTTCGGCGGCCGTAAAATCGCCTTCCGGCCCGATGAGAACTGCGATGGGCGCTGTACCCGCGAGAGCACGGGCGAGCGGAACGCGCTCGGCGGGGTCCGAAGTGAGGTGGGCGATGAATTTTTGCTCGGCCTCAACCGCTGCCAGGGCCACCGAAAGAGGCGTCAGCTCATCCAATTGCGGGAGCCAGCCGTTGCCGCTTTGCTTGAGCGCGGCGATGGTGATTTTGCGGAGACGGTCGAGCTTGAGGTCGCGCCGCTCGGCGCGCTGGGTTAGGAGGGGCGTGAAGCGGGCGAGGCCCAGCTCGGTGGCTTTTTCGAGGAGCCACTCCATGCGGTCGAGGTTTTTGGTGGGCGCTACTAG
>JANNMJ010000219.1:0-9722 GCA_031397815.1 Hymenobacteraceae bacterium | reverse complement strand
CACTTCGATCTGATCGTCCTTGTCGCCCGCCCGCGCAGCTTTCTGGGGGAGCTGTTCCACCACAGCGTAACCGCCGAGGTGCTGCTTCACAGCAGCTTGCCGGTATTGGTCCTGCCAGCTAAATAAATAAGCGCGAAGGAGGGAACATTTTTTTAAGCCTCCGGCTCTTCGTGCTGAAAAAAAGCAAAAATTTACCTGACACAGCACAAGCCTTTGGCGATTACCAATGCGAGCGCCGTAGCTTTTCGGGCTCAATCACCCGAACGGTGTGCGAAGTCACTTCAATCAGGTTATTCTGCTTTAACTCACTCAGTGTGCGGGTGAGCGATTCGGGCGCCGTACCAACCATCGAGGCCAAGTCATCGCGCGAGATTTTAATAGCCTCCTCCGGAGCAATTTGCTCTTGCAGGCGCAGCAGCGTATCGGCCACGCGGCGGCGGATAGAGTTGTAGGCCATCGCTAGTAATTGCTCCTCCCGCTCGCTTACCCGGCCAGCTAGTAAACGAATAAATTGCTCGCCCACTTTCGCATTGCGCAGCAGAAGCAACGCAAAGTCATCTTGCGGAATGTACACCAGCTCAGAGTCATCGATGGCCACAGCCGAGTCGCTGTGAGTCGTGCGTTCGAGCAGCGCCAGATACCCGAAGAATTCGCCGGCGCCGTAGATGCCGGTAATAAGCTCCTTGCCGCCGGCGGTAGATTTTACGGTCTTCACGCGGCCGGCTTTCACGAAATAGACCCGCGTCGGCTCATCCCCTTCGCGGTAAATGTCCTGCTTCTTGCGCACTAAGCGGGTTTTTCGGTCAGCGGAGAGACTGTCGAGGTTGCCGATTGCGCGGGCGTCGTCCAGAAACTCGGTTAAGCCGTTCGCCTTCAGGTCGTAGTCGGGTCGCAGGTGCTGAAATCGATTCAGGCGCCCCGCGATAGCTTCCAGTAGCTCGGCTTTGTCGAAGGGTTTGTTGAGGTAATCATCAGCCCCGAGCGCCATACCGCGCCGCCGATCCGCTTGCTCGGTCTTCGCTGTCAGAAAAATAAATGGGATTCCGGCCAAATTCGGATTTTGGTTGAAAATCTGGAGCACGCCATATCCATCCAGCTCAGGCATCATAATATCGCACACCACCAGATCGGGCTTGGTGGTGAGGGCGAGAGTCACGCCGGTTTCGCCATTTTCGGCCGTGAGTACCTCAAAACCAGCCAGTATGAGTAGCTCAGTCGTGTTCTCGCGAATGAGCGTATTGTCTTCAATTAGCAGAATCGTTGGCATCGGAAAGCGGAAGAGGAATGGAGATAGTGACGGTAGTGCCGCGGTTCAGCTCGCTTTGCAGCGCAATCGTCCCCTTCATCAGGTCGAGGTACTTGACCACGATGTACAGCCCCAACCCAGTGCCGAGGATGTTGCTGACGTTGCTGGCACGGGAAAAGGGCTTAAAAAGCTGCGCCTGATCTTCCCCCGAGATGCCAACGCCGGTATCCTGCACCTGAACAGTCAGCTCGTGGTGCGCGCAGGTGGCCGTCACCCTCACCACCGAGTGCTCACCAGAGTACTTAATGGCGTTCGAGAGCAGGTTCACCAGTATTTTGCGCATCAGAGAAGGGTCGAGGGGTAAGGGCGCGGAGCAGCTTACGTGTTGCGCGACCGTTTGACCGACTTTCAGCAGCCCCTGCACATCGGCCAGTGTTTCGGTGAGCAGGTCGGCCATATCAAAGGCTAAGGGGTGCGCCTCGATACTGCCTTCCTCTATGCGCCCCACCGATAGAAATTCCTCCAGAATATCGTTGAGGTGTTTGACGGAGACCCGAATGCGCTGCACGTGCCGCTGGCGGTCGGTCTGTTGGCCGGTCAGCGGGTAATCTTCGATCAACGCCGCTGAAGTGAGGACGACGGTAAGCGGCGTTCGAAATTCGTGAGAGGCGATAGACACAAACCGCGACTTTAGCTCGCCCAGCTCCTGCTCCGCCGTCAGAGCCAACGCCAGCTTCTGGCTCCGCCGCTCTAGCTGTTCAAGCGTGACGAGCAGCGCGTGGGTGCGGTCGGCGACCTTCTGCTCCAGCTCCGCATTGAGCTGCGCCACTTGCTTGTGCTGCGTAATCAGCGCCTGCTCCACGCTCTGCTTGTCGGTGATATCCAGGATGCAAGCCACGGTGTACAAGGCTTCATCCAGGTGAAAATAGCTCAGACTGACTTCCACCGGAAACGTCGAGCCATCCTGACGGCGGCCTCTCAAAGCACCACCCCCCGCTACTTCATGAAGCGTCGATTGGGTGATGACTGACTCAGGCAATTGGCTGGAAACCCCCGGCACGAGCTGATCGATGAGCTTGTCGAGCAGCTCCATCGGCTGGTAGCAAAACAGGTGCTCGACGAGCTGATTAGCCGCCACGATTTCGCCGCGCTCGTCGCTCACCACGATTCCAATCGTCGCATTCGTAAACACCGCCTCAAACCGCCGTACGCTGTGAGCTAGGGCGCGCTCGGCCTGCTGCAGCCGGTTGCGCTTCGTCATCCCAATCAGAAAAAGCGGATGGTTCTCAACCTCAAAATACGTAAACTCAACGTGCGCCCGAAATAAGCTTCCGGAGTAGCAGCGAATGTGCGTTTCTATTTCCTGACGTCCTTCCTGCTTGGCGCGCTCCCAGAGCGTCTGCCACTGCTCAGGTGTCCAGGGCGGCTGACGGAGCGAGTGGTCAGGGTCCGCAAGAAACGTTTGCACATCGGGGTAGTCGAGCAGCCTGACGGCCGCCGCATTGACGTACGTAAACCACCCCAGATCCAAGTCATAGATTCCCAGAAATTCGGCATTCTGGACGTACAACAAGTCGGTGAGGGCAGCGAGGTAGGGGGTGGGCAGCATGGCGCAGCACGAGGTAAAAGGCAAACAACACTACTCCCCCTTACCCTCGTCTCCGCCTGAGGCAGTGTCAACAAAGGTCCATGTTGACATACGCCGAGCGGTATGAGAAAAATCAGGCAGGCGCTTGATGAGCGTCAATCGGTTGAGATTACTGAACCGGTAATTTTGAGTGAGTTCGGTGCCCCGGTTTAGAAGCTGGTACTGGGTATCCGTCGAAGCGTTACCATCCCCTTGACGGGCGTTGAAGATCAAGTAATTGAAGTAGGGGAGACCCGTCTGAGGTCGCTTGAGCTTTGGCCCGTACCACACTGGCCGCGATCTGTATTTATCTCGACAACCTCAGCTCTGCACCCGGCGTGCGGGGTTACCCAAGCTAACTGTGTCGGTGCTCAACAGCTCTATTTTGGCCGAAACCGGCGCCATTACGCGCTTTGCCATTCGGTTCTTCCGCGAAGGATTCCGGCCGCGCTACGAGGTGCGCGAGCTGCTGCATCAGTGCTACGTGGTGGGCTACCAATCGTTGCCGCTGGTGGGCATCACGGGCTTCATTATGGGGCTGGTTCTGACGTTGCGCCTACGCCCCACGATGGTGCAGTTCGGCGCCGAGTCGTGGATTCCGGTTATGGTCGGCCTCACAATCGTCCGCGAAATGGCGCCCATCATCACCGGCCTGATGGTGGCCGGCAAGGTGGGTTCCAGCATCGGAGCAGAGCTAAGCTCGATGCGCGTGACCGAGCAAATCGATGCGATGGACGTCTCGGGTACCAATCCATTCAAGTATCTGGTCGTCACCCGCATTCTGGCCACCACGGTGATGGTGCCCGTCCTCACCGTGCTGTCCGCTGCCATTGGGCTATACGCCGCTTATTTGGGAATCAACATGCAGGGGACGACCACGCTGGCGCTGTTCACATCTAATATTCTCAGTCGTCTCACGTTCGGCGATATCATCGCGGCCGTCGTCAAGACGTTTTTCTTCGGCTTTTTTATCGGGCTTATCGGCTGCTACAAAGGATATTATGCCGATAAGGGGACAGAAGGCATCGGACGGGCGGCCAATTCAGCGGTAGTGGCGTCGTCGCTGGCCATTTTCGTCCTTGATCTGCTGGCCGTTCAGGTCAGCACGCTCTTGGGCATCAACTGATGGTGCCTTCCCTGCTTCACCCGCCGTCCACCAAACCGCCAACGGGCGCTCCGTCACCGGCAGCTTTGGTTGCGTCTCTCACCACCACCACCACCTCAGCAGAGGTGATTCTGACGGTGGCCGGCATCTGTAAATCCTTTGCTGATAACCACGTACTACAGAATTTCTCGCTCGTGCTCCACCGCGGTGAGAACGTGGTGGTGCTGGGGAAGTCGGGCTCCGGAAAGTCGGTGCTGGTCAAGTGTATCATCGGGCTGATGCGGCCCGAAGCAGGTCAAATCACGGTGCTGGGCCAGGAAATCGGCTCCCTCGACCACGCTGCCATGGACAAGCTGCGCGCCAGATTGGGCTTCCTGTTTCAGAGTAATGCCCTCTACGATTCGATGACCGTGCGCGAAAATCTCCTTTTCCCCCTGCGGCGTCAGGCACTGACCCACACGGCGGCCGAAGAAACCGAGCTGGTGCGGCAGGCGCTGACCGACGTCGGCCTGGCCGATACCGCCCACAAGATGCCCGCCGAGCTATCGGGCGGTATGCGAAAGCGCATTGCGCTGGCCCGTACCCTGATTCTGCGGCCCGACATTATTCTCTACGACGAGCCTACCACCGGCCTCGACCCGGTGACGGCGCGCGAAATCGATCACCTCATCCGCGACGTGCAGATCAAGTACGGCACCTCGGCCCTCATCATCTCCCACGATATGAGCTGCGTCCGCCTCACCGCCGACCGTGTGGCGCTGCTCGCGGAAGGCCGCTGCTACGCCGAGGGCACCTACGACGAGCTGCGAACCCGCGATGACCCCAGCGTGCACGACTTCTTCATTTAATGCCAGCTCTTCACCTTTTCCCTTCTCCTCCCGATGCCTCAGGCCACCACCGGCAATAATATTCGCCTCGGCCTGTTTGTAGCGGCCGGGCTTGGGTGTTTGCTCGCCATCCTTTTCCTGCTGGGCCGCCGACAGAGTGTGTTCAGTCAGAAAATCGTCGTGCGGGCCGACTTTCGAAATGTATCCGGCTTGATTCCCGGTAACAACGTGCGCCTCGGCGGCATCACCGTGGGCATCATCAAGAAAATCCGGATCATCAACGACACCACCGTGCGCGTCGAGATGAGCCTCGACCGCGACGTTCGGCCTTTCGTCCACCGCAACACCATCGCCGCCATCGGCACCGATGGTTTGGTGGGCAACACCATCGTCAACCTCACGGCCGCACGGGGCGCCGCTGCCGGCGCTTCGCCGCTCGTCAGCCCCGGCGATATCCTGCCCACGCGCAATCCCGTCGGGATCGATGCGATGCTGGGAACCCTGGATGTTTCGAACAAAAATCTCGTCGCCATCACCCGCGACCTGCGCCTCATCACCGGACGGCTCAGTGAAGAAAACGCGTTTTGGAAGCTACTCGATGACGAGCAGCTGGCCCAGAACGTGCGAAAAAGTATGCAAAACACGGCGGCGGCGGCGGGGCAGCTGAATCAGGCCGCGCACGATGTACAGCTCCTCACCCACGGAGTCCGCGCAGGCGGGGGCCCCGCCGGATATCTCTTCACCGACACTGCCTTCGCGGGTCGATTCGGGCACGCGGCCCAGCAATTAGCGGGCACCTCTGACACCCTCGCCGCCACCCTGGCGGTGCTGAAGCGTCAGGTACAAACCGTTGACGGGCCGCTCCATACGCTCCTCACCGACACCGCCCTGAGCCGCCAGCTCCGCCAGAGCGCGACTAACGTCGCGCAGGGCACCGCCAGCTTCCATCAGAATATGGACGCGCTCCAGCACAATTTCCTGCTGCGCGGATACTTCCGCCGTCAGGCCAAAAAGCAAGCCCGGGCTGCGGGTATGTAAAAAATG
Organism: Hymenobacteraceae bacterium; assembly: GCA_031397815.1. Classification (GTDB taxonomy): domain Bacteria; phylum Bacteroidota; class Bacteroidia; order Cytophagales; family Hymenobacteraceae; genus JANNMJ01. Next base: position 3,873 of record JANNMJ010000219.1, on the reverse strand, counting down.
TCCGCGCCGCGGCTCACTTCATTTTTGATTTGTTATGGATACCCTCGTCATTTCCCTGCAAAAAACCATTGATTTCTTGCCCGATGGGGTTCTGATCGTCGACCGGCACAGTCAAATTGTGCTGGCTAATAAGCAGTCAGGCGTACTGTTCGGCTACCCGCCGGATGCCTTGGTCGGTAGCTCGCTGATGCAGCTTATTCCGCCTCGATTTCGGGCCGCTCACCCGGGTCAGGTAACGGCATTCTTTCATAATCCCAGCGTGCGAAGTATGGGAAAGGCAAGCGCGCTTGTCGGCTTGCGACTCGACGAAACCGAGTTCGACGTCGATATCGCCCTCTCGCCAGTCGTTCTCAACGATCAGCAGCTGGTAGTGGCCGTCATCCGCGACATGACCGCCCATATGAATATGGAGCGCATGCTCCAATGGCGCAACGAGCAGCTCGAAGCGATCAACGTGGAGCTTGAGCGGTTCGGTTTTACGATCTCGCACGATCTCAAGTCGCCGTTAGTGAATATTCACGCCATTGTCCACCTGCTTTCCCGCGAGCTGTCAGCCGAAAAGAAAGAAGAATTTAAGGAGCATATTCAGCACCTCAATCATACACTCTTCGCCATGAGCGATTTGATCGCCGGGGTGGCGGCCTATTCCAAAGCAAGCATCTCGGATGCCGCCAACGTCCCGGTAGACCTCAATGACTTAATGGCCGAGATTGGCTATCTGACGCTGTTGCCGCCCCATATCCGGATAGAAGTAGCTAAAAACCTGCCTTTCGTATTCGGCAATAAAACCAAGGTGCTCCAGGTATTTCTTAATCTGATCAGCAACGCGATCAAATACAATAATAAGCCGGAAGGCCTGATTCGGGTGAGCGCTCAGCAGGGCGTGTACGAGGTCTGCATCCGGATCGAGGATAATGGCCCCGGCATTGCGCCTGAGCTGCGCGAAAAAGTATTCAATCTATTTGAGAAAGGCACCAGCTCCCGCACCGATTCGCAGGGAATCGGCCTGGCGATTGTCCATAAAGTGGTTCAGGAACACGGCGGCAGCATCACTATTCAGGATAGCGAGTTGGGCGGAGCGGGCTTCGAAATTGTTTGGCCTACCTCACCACGCCCGCTAACTGCGGCTCCTTCGCACCACCTCGCACCGGCCTGAAAGACTCCAAAACCGGCCCGACGCCCTTGTCATTAGATCTGACGAAAGTCAATCTGTGATCTGACGGGTGTCAGGAAGCTCGAATGTGCAGGGCGTTACTTTTATCTGGCTCGCGTCGCTCTCCTTTCTCACCACCCGAACAACCTTCTCATGCCCTATCTATCCTCCGACACACCCGTGTTACTGGTATTACTGCCGGATGGAGTGGCTGTTGCTCCCACGCATCCACCCGTCATGTCTGTTCCCTTGCAGGCACTACAACGCCAATTGGGTGATGCCATTCGCGTAATGGTGGTCAACGAGGCCAGCCATCCCGCCATCGTGCACAGCTTTCATATTCTGGATCTGCCCTCGTTCGTGTTGGTGCGCAAGGGGGTGGAGCTGTGGCAACAGCGGGGCTTACCCGAAGGAGAATCCATCGTGCAGCAGCTATTGAGCAAGCTCAACGACGCCTCACCAAAAAAAGCGCGTTTGTAATTCCGAATAGCGGATCGTTAGGCGGCGGCTAAAAAGGCGCTGATTTCTTCCGCCGTGGCCCGTGCCGAACGCCCCACGCCGATCAGCGTCGCGGAAGCAAATCCTGTCCAGCTTCCGTAGCCTACTAGCCACAGACCCAGCTGGTCGGTGGCGCGGGTGCCCGTGGTCGCAACACGGCCATCGGGCTGCACGATGCCCAGCCCGCGCAGATGCTCGGTAGCGGGCCGGAATCCCGTACACCAGATCACCGCGTCCACGGCTTCTTCCCGTCCATCCGGCCAGACTACCCCGCCCGGCGTGAAGCGCACGAACGGCCGGACGCTACGAAGGACGCCCCGCGTCCGCGCTTCCTTCACGGGTTCCACCATCACAATATCGCCGAGGCTCAGCGGCAGCGCCGCAGGTTGCCCCGCGGCCTGCGCGTGGTATCGCTGCGACGCCTGACTGAACAGTACCCGGCCGTCCACGTCATCGGGCAGAAAACGGGGGGCTTTCTCGGTCACCCACGTCGCATCGGCCACGCGCGAGACTTCCGCCAGAATCTGCGCCCCCGAATTACCCCCACCCACAATCAGCACGCGCTTCCCGGCGAACTGGTCGGCGTGCAGGTAATGAGCTGAGTGGAGCTGCTCGCCAACGAACGTCTCCCGCCCCGGATAGTCGGGGATGAACGGCTGCGTCCACGTTCCCGTGGCGCTCACCACGGCCCGGCCCTTCCACGTACCCCGGTCGGTTATCACGGCAAATCCCTCGTCGTCCCGCTGCACGTCGAGCACGCGCACGGGGCGCTCCACGGGCAGCGCGTACCGCTGCTCGTACTGCGTCAGGTAGTCCACGACGGCATCACGGGCTGGGAAACCGCTATCGGCCGAGCGCGGCATCAGCCAGCCCGGCAGCGAGCTGGCCTCGGCCGGCGAGAAGAGCCGCAACGACTCCCAGCCGCGACGCCAAGCCCCGCCCGCTTGGGGCTGCGCATCGAGCAGCACGAACGACAAGCCCGCGCGCCGCAGGAAATACCCCACCGCCAGACCACTCTGACCGGCCCCGATGATAATAACATCCTGACTCATACTTTTTGCAATTGGAAAGGGGCGTGCGTAGCTGTGTCATCCTACGCTGCAAGGAAGCGACCAAGTCGTCAACCCCAAAGCTCAGAAGTGTCAAATAACTTCTGATGCCACTATCTGCCTCGTTATCTTTCCAGCCCCGGCCAACGCTCCCAATACGTTTATAACGGCAGCCCGATGGAAGCCAGTGCCGCCAAGTCGTCCGCTGTCAGATAAAGCATATCCAGGTCCGCCGCCGGTACCCCAAGCCGCGCTGGTTCAACTGCCAGCTGCTGGCCGCGGTCATCGCGCAGGTAACGTAGAAAGGCGCTCAGGTTCTTGGTGAGTGTGTACAGCGGGTTCTGCGCGAGTTTCCGGTCCAGTCGCAGGTAACGAAGTACCGCCTCGTGGGTCGCCAGGTCGTCGGAGTGCCGTTGTTGATGCGAAAGTGTCGGTACGCCGCTTCGCCTCGCGCAGCCAGTGCTTTCAGATTGTCGTTGGCGTCTTGGTAGCCGAGAAACGATTTTCGGAACCGGCCATTCTCCCGATCTCAATGCTTCGGGGAGCAAAGCTCATTTGAGGGTAGACGAAGGCGCTGCTTATCAAAACAGGCAATTAGGCGGACGGCGCAGAGGCCGGAAGGGTAGGGGCGGTCGGAACGGAGTTCGAAAGAAAAATCCGTGTTTTCGTCCGTTTGTCGGGGGTAAATTTGGGTGGATTAGCAAAAATTCTATTGACACTTTTTGCGGAAGTGCCAACAGGATTTCGGCTCGACTCAGTTGGTTGAAATTTGAAAGGTTTGTATTTTTTTGAAGAGCGTAAACCGACCGGGTTCAGTGGGCTTACTCGACTACCAGCTTACTGGTGCGGCCATCGGAAGTACGTATTGAGTACACTCCTGCCGCCACCGTCCGAAGGCTCAGCTCGGCGGTGCCCGCGGTGTCGGCGGTGCCCATCGCTACGCGGCGGCCGGCTACGTCAAACACTGCTACCAGCGTGCCGGCCCCGCAGGCCGTTACGCGAACCACGCCGTCGGCCGAGGCCGGGTTTGGATTGGGGTGGTCTAGTTGAAACGGACAGCGCGAAGTCTTAACTTTCGTTGTCCATGACCGAGAAACTGCCTATTGGCGGCTTGCCCGCCACCCGCAAGAAATATACGCCCGCCTTCAAAGCCGAGTGCGTCCGACAAGTAGG
>JANNMJ010000199.1:0-13072 GCA_031397815.1 Hymenobacteraceae bacterium | reverse complement strand
CGTCAAAACGATAGCAAGAGGACGTCAAACGGCGAATCAACGCCATCTCTGGGACAGAGCTGGCCACGCGTCACAGATAGGAATGCGCCGATTGGGCTGGCGGGTCAAGAGACCCGCAAATAGTCGACACGGGGCCAGAGCCCTATGGCTTATACACAAGTGCAAAGCCGAATATAAGGCACACTCTTCTGCTCGCTTGGCTAGTGCATTTGCAAGCTCTAGAGCCACTTTTTCCGATCAAATATTAGAAACAACATAGTCTTCTGAATCAACCGAAAAGACACTGGGCAACAATGATAATCAACCAGTTGCAAACTTGTGTATAAGCCATAGGGCCAGAGCCCCGCGTCAACTGCATTCCAATAAAACATTTGTAATACCCCGAAGGGGTTTCATCCCAGAAGCCCGGGGTTGCCGAAGGCTACCCCGGGCTTTCACGGGCTACCCCGGGTTCCCCAGGATGCGCCCCCCACCCAGCCTACTCCCTAACAAACCGCACCGCCCGCCCGCGCAACCCATCGCGGTATTGCGCCTGCATCAGGTAAGCGCCGCTGCTAAGCCCACTCACCGAAAGCCGCGCCTGACCCTCGCGGACCGGCACCGTGAGGAGCGTGCGCCCCATCAGATCCGTAACGTGCAGCTGGGTGGCATTGGCGCCGGGAATATCCACGGTGAGCGCCGAGGTGGCGGGGTTGGGGTACGCTGCCGGTGCCAGCGCCGCCAGCTCTTCGGCGAGGCCGGTGGGCGTTAGCGTGGCGCTGATCGCCATAACGTTGAGCGTACCGGGGCCGCCCGCCGTTTTGTTGACCGTAACGCTCGCGATAGGCTTCCGCAGGTTGGCCGTGGCGATGCCGACGGGCACCTCGTAGAGGCGCGGGTCGGTGGTGCTGTTCTGAATGGCATCGGAGGCGTAATTGACCCGGCTGACGCCCTGAATGGCATAATTGGAGCCGCCGAACCAATCATCAGCCACCAGTCCGCCCACTACTTGCGTGGTCTGGTCGGTGAACGTAATCGTGATGTCGAAGGTGCTCAGGCCGTTCCCCGAGGCTACCAATAGGTACAGCAGGCTCGCGGCCTGAGGCGTCGCGAAGGCGAGGGTGCCGTTGGAAGTGCCGGTCAAACGCAGGCTGTTCGGCGCCGAATAATCGGCAAGCTGATACGTGACCCCAAAGCTGTTGACACTGTTGATGAGGCCGCCCGTCGGGAGCGACGATTGCGGCTGGTCGCCGAGCGGATTCACGAAGTCCTGCGCCACGAAACAGTACCGGAAATTGCCCGTCCCGCCATCCATATCACTCGTCGTGGACGATTGCGCCGACCCTACGCCGTTCGCCACCACATCATCGGTAAACCCTGTAAGTGCCACCGGGACTGTGGCTGCTCGTCCGGCGTGCGCCTGCCCGAGCAGCAGCGCCGTGCTCAGGGCAAAAATCGAAAGTGCGGAGAGTTTCGTCATCAGGAATGAGGAGGGAATCGGAGGAAAATTGATTTGGAAAAGAGAAGGTTTTCAAATGTAAGAAGTCTGAGCGAACATCTTGAGCATTAAGGCACAATTAATGAAGTGCCTTTGTCGATATAGCTTGCGCCTCGTCCCCTGTCCTTTCTTCTGCCCCCCGTCCCCTCGCCTCTATGCGTCACCTGCTCACTACGCTCTTGTTGCTGTCTGTTATGGCGCCCGTCGGGCCACAGCCGCGCGCTCTGACGGCTTTTTCGGCTCCTGTACCCGTTGCGGCGGCGCTCTTCGGCAGCGCCAAAGTCTACGTCTGCATCAGCAGAGAATCCGTCGCGTACCACAGCGACCCGGAATGTAAAGGCTTAGGAAAATGCACGCACATCGTCCGCAAAGTCACGACTTCCGTCGCCGAAAAGCTCGGCAAGCGCGCTTGTAAGACGTGTATGTAGACCCGGTTGCGGGTTTGCGGCAATAGGGCGTTCCCGTGAAGAGAAGCCTGATAGCCTCTCTCAATCCTTCCCCAACCCCACCCAACCCCGCTGCATCGCGTACCAAACCACCGTTCCCACCACCAAGCCAATCAGGTACCCGAACGGTAGCCCGCTGCACAGCAACCCCACGAGCAGCGCCACTAGCAGATCGGCGCGTGTACCGGCAATATCGCGCAGCAGCGCGGCGAGGGTAAGGGCTTCAAACAGGAGCAGCACGCCAAGAATGGGCAGCGGAAACAGGTGAACGAGCTGCTGAAACCCCTGACTGAAAAACAGCCCCGCCACCAGAAACAGCCCGCCGTACAGCACCACCGAGCCGCCCGTCCGCGCACCGAAGGCGTAATGCCCGACCATCCCCCCCGACCCGTGGCACACCGGAAAACCGCCGAAAAACGGGTTCACCAAGTTCATCAGCGCATACGTCCGGCTAATCTGCCGGACACTCAGCGGACGGTCGGGGAAATGGTCCTGCACGACTTGCCGGGTCGCGAGAATCGAGTTCCCCAATGACAGCGGAATCTGCGGCAGCGCCAGCAGCACGGCCCCCGTCAGAATATCGGCGAGCGCCGGCACGTGCCACCCCGGCAGCCGGAACCCCACGGCGTGCTGCGCAGTGGCAAAATCGAGCTTGAACACCACGCCGTACACGATGCCCAGCGCCACCACCACCAGCGCCGCCGGCCACCGCCGGTTGCCGAGCAGCACCACCGTCAGGCCGAACGCCGCCGCCGCCAGCGCGTAGCCGCCGATGCCATCTGCGGGCACGTACTCCTTGAGGGCCAGCCCGGTAAGCTGCAACGCCAGCCCCAGCTGAATGCCGCGCACCACGGGCTTCGGTACCAGTCGCGCCAGCACATCGATCAGCCCGGTGAGCGTCAGCACGAGCATCGTCACCCCAATCGCCAACCCCCCGCCGAAGATGACGCGCCCCGGCAGCTTCTGAGCAATGACGAGCGCCGCAAACGCTTTCAGCGGCTGCACCGGCATCGGCATGCCGTACCAAACCCCTGAAGCCACCTGCATCAACCCAAACATCACCAAAACCCCCGCCGGGTCAATCCCCGACGCGGCAATAACCCCGATGAGCAGCGGCAAATCCGTCCCCAAATCCCCAAAAGCCCCCGCCAGCTCGTTGCGATCGAAGGTCAACTTTCGGGTTCCGGGTTTTAGGAGAGAAGGGGAGGGGGGAGCGGTGTCCGGAGTAGCGGAAGATTCCACGGCGCGTGATGGGGGTTTAGCTTTCAGGCATTGGGGAAAGAGACGCATGGCGGTGCGTAGCCGATTGGGGTGTCCCCCCACCCCGGCCCTTCGGGCCACCCCTCCCCTCCGGGGCGGGGAGTTGGGAATTATTAATTATTAATTAAAAATTAATAATTCTCTTTGGGGAGGGGTGCCCCGAAGGGGCGGGGTGGGGAACGCGGTTGAGCAACGTGGTTACGGCACGGTGGATACAGCAAATCGGTACAAAACCCAACCCCTCAATACCGCGCCATCGTCGGCTCCACCTGCTCGGCCCACGCGTGAATACCGCCGGTCAGGTTGCGCAGATTGGTGAAGCCGAATTGCTGTTGCAGCCGCGCAATGGCCGTTGCGGAGCGGATGCCGTGGTGACAATACACCACCACCGGGCGGTCGCGCGGGATGAGGGCCGCCCCGCGCGCCACCTCGCCGAGCGGCACCAGCGTAGCGCCGGGCAAGTGGCAAAAATCAAACTCCACCGGCTCGCGGACGTCCAGCAGGAACGGCGGCTCGGCGGAAGCCAGCTCCTGCTGCAAGGCCGGGGCGGTAATGAGGGGAGAGGACGACGATGATGACGGCGATAACGACACAGGATTCAAATCAGGCGCGCAAAGGTCGGCGTAGTCGGTGGGGTTGGCGGTATCGAGGTCGATGCGGCTCTGGATGGCATCCCGACGGAACCGCAGCGTGCGGGTCTGGAACGTGAGCGCATCGAATATCCACAACCGGCCAGTCAGCACTTCCCCCAGCTCCAGAATGACTTTCAGCGCTTCCGTCGCCTGCGCCGTCCCGATCAGCCCCGGCAGCACGCCGAGGACGCCGGTATCGTCGCACGACGGCGCTTCGGCCGCGCTCGGCGGGGTAGGGAAGAGGCACCGGTACGTCGGCCCGCCCCGGTAATTAAAGACCGATACTTGCCCCTCGAACTTGTAAATCGCGCCGGAAATCAGCGGTTTCCCCAAGCTCACGCACGCATCGTTGAGCAGGTAGCGGGTCGGGAAATTATCGGTCCCGTCGATCACCACATCATACGCCTGCACCAGCGCCCGCACATTCTCGGGGGTCACGCGCACCGGGTGCGGCTCCAGCTGCACGCGCGGATTCAGCCGCCGCACTTCCCGCGCCACGGCATCCACTTTCCGCTGCCCCACATCGGCGGCTCCGTACAGAATCTGCCGTTGCAGGTTGCTTTCGGCCACCCGGTCGGCATCGGCCACGCCCAGCGTGCCCACGCCCGCCGCCGTCAGATACTGAATAATCGGACACCCCAACCCGCCCGCGCCCACCACCAGCACCCGCGCCGCCCGCAAGCGCAGCTGCCCCGCCTCCCCAATTTCCGCCAGCTGAATATGGCGGTGATAACGACGGCGTTCGGCGGGGGTGAGCATGGGGAAGGGTAAACGAAGAAAGTGGTTCTGTGTTGTTGATGACGGTGGACTGATGGGCTGTAAGACCGGTGAGCGCGAAGGTATTCTAACATCTTGCGCGGACCCGGCGGTTGTGCGGCGTGTGCCGGGGGAGCGTGGTTGTGCCCGGGGTAGCCCCTGGTAGTCGGCGCGACGCGTAGCCCGGGGTAGTCGGCGCAAAGCGCCGCCAACCCCGGGCTGTGGAAAAGAACCCCGTTGGGGTTCGCGAATCGCAATCAATCGGGGAACCCCAACGGGGTTCTTTTCCAAAGCCCGGGGTTGATTTCGCAGAAATCTACCCCGGGCAACGCGGGGCGGGCAACGCGGCACGGGCGGACCCCCCAACCACCCCACTAAGCCAATTATTAATTCTTAATTATTAATTAAAAACCACCACCTTCCCCACCCGCGCACTCTCCTCCACCGCGCTCAGCAAACGCATCACCCGCACCCCTTCCTCCCCAGAAACCGGCGCCGCCCCACCAGCCGCAATCGCCCGATGCAGCGCATCATAAAAACGCCCATAATCCCCCCGCTCACTCGGCACGGCTTGCGCGGGCAGCGCCGCCCCGGTGGCATCGGCGAGGTAAAGCAGCCCGTATGTATCCGCCGATTCGGTGCCCCAATCCGGCCCAAGCGGCACGCCGGGTGTCGCCCGTAACGTCGCCTCCTGCGGGTCAGCGCGGTGCTTCAAAAATGCCCCCCGTTGCCCGTAAAGCTGGTACGCAGGCATCACCGGCGGCGCGAGCGGCGTAATCCGCAGCCGGACCCGCAGCGGCGGCGCGCCGGGCGCGGTTTCGGGGTATTCCAGCACAGCTTCCACCCAATCGGTCACGCGGGTACCAGCGCGCACGCCCCGCAGCTCGGCGCGCACGGAGCGCGGCCAGCCAAAGAGCGTCAGCGCTTGGTCAAGTAGGTGCGGCCCCAAATCGAAGAGCGTGCCCGCCCCCGGTCCCGGCGTCTCGACGGCCGCTTTCGTCCCCAACGCCGGCCGGAACCGGTCGAAATGCAATTCCGCTTCCACCAGCGGCCCCAGCACCCCCGACGCCAGTACTCGCTGAACGGTCAGGAAATCACTGTCCCAGCGCCGGTTTTGGTAAACCGCCAGCACCAGCCCGCGCGCCTCCGCCAGCGCCGCCAGCTCTTCGGCCTCCGCCACGGTGGTCGTAAACGCCTTCTCCACCACCACGTGCTTCCCCGCCAGCAGCGCCTGCCGCGCATAGGCGAAGTGGGTCGGGATAGGCGTATTCACCACCACCACCGCCACCGCCGGGGCGCCTAAAAGCTCCTCCAGCGTCGCATAGCGCCGCGCCCCCGCATACGCCGCCCCAATGCGCGGCACCGTCCGCTCCCAAGCCCCCACCAGCCGAAACCCCGCGTGCCGGTTCAAAAACGGCGCATGAAAAACCTGCCCAGATAAGCCAAAAGACAGCAGTGCAACAGGAATCGGTGGTACCATTCTACAAACCTACCTCAGCCCCCACAACACAGCGTAACACAACCGCAGCCCGTAACTCGGTACAATAAACGCGAATCACGCGGGGCTCCAGCCCCGTGTGTAACTATTCGCGGGGCTCCAGCCCCGCAACGGCGGTTGTGCGCACCCCAACGTTCCCTAAAAAACGAAAACCGCGCAGAGCCTCAGCCCTGTGCGGTTTCCCATAGAAACGCTCAAATAACCGCCCCGTTACGGCTGCACCACCAGCACGCGCCGCACCGCCCGTTCATCGGCTCCCACCACCGCCACCGTGTACCGCCCTGCCGCCAAGCCCTGCACATCCAGCGCCGCCGTCGGTGCCTGTTGGCGCACCAGTCGGCCGCTGGCATCGTACACGAGCACCAGCTGCGCCTTCGCGAGCGCCGTCCCCGTGAGCGTCACCGACCGACCAGCCGCCGGGTTCGGAAACACGCTCAACAGGGCCGCCGCTGCGGCGTCTTCGGCCAAACCGGTCGGCTCCGGCGCCAACGGGAAGTTGGCGGTGTACACGCGGTCGCCCTGATTGTTGCGGTTGCTGTTCGCGGCCACCCCCGCCAGATAGAATCTCACGGTCGGCGTGCCGGTTGTTGGGGCGGTCCAGTTGAACGTCCACGTCGAGGTGGTCGTCGCATTCCGATGACTGATATACGACTTGCTCCCGTTCGCCCGCACCACCGTATTCGTCGGGGTTGTGGCGGTCAGCGTACCGGCTGCCGTGTTGGTGGTCGTATTCAGCGCTTGCAGCTCGAATCCGAAGACCTGCATCGCATTATCCGTCACCGTGACCGTCAGCGGATACACCACCCCCGGCTGATACCCCCCGCGCGGCAGGCCCGCCAGATCCACGCTCCCGCCGCCCATATTCAGGCTTCCCGTATGGCACCGCGAGCAATTGGTCTCGCCCGGTGCGCCCGTAGAAGCCACCGGCGGCTGCGAAATATTATAAACCGACCGGAAACCCGTCAGCAGCAGCACACTCGCCGCACCCAAATAAAGTAGAGATTTCATCAAGACAAGCAATGAAAAGTAAAAAAGGAGTGAGAGCGTCAACAAGACGACCCCCTATTGATTCAGAAGCGAGAGCAGTAGGGGCGGGCCTTGTGCCCGCCCGCGGGTATTCCAGCGCAGTGGGTAGCTGAGGGGCTGATGTAGCACGAAACCTACCCCTTCACCCGCAGATTGGTGCCGGTCAGCGTCGTCGCGTACACTTTCAGCTGACTCGCCGTCCCCTCGCTCGACGGCGTGACCACCGCCCCCGCCGTGCTGAATTCGGCGCCGTGGTTATCGCAGAAGAACGTATTCGTGCCGGGGTCATACTTAAGCGTCGTCGCTTGGTGCGTGCAAGCCTGCTGCACCGCCAGATAGCCCCCGCCCATAAGATGCGCTACAATCACCATTTCCTGATAGATGAACCCACCCGGCGTCAGGAGCGCGGCATTGGCCGTAGCGGTCAGGTCGAGCACGAAATCGACGGTCGGCGCCACCACCGGTTTCGGATCGTCTTTGTCCTTTTTGCAGCCGCCCAAGCAGCCGCTGAACACCACTGCTCCGGCACTCAGGCCCAGCAGCTTCAGAAATTCTTTGCGCTCCATGATGACAAGGGAGAGGTCGAGGGAGTTAAGAGACGCCAATCAGCTAACCAACCATTTGGATGATCAACTACGAGATGGGATTAGTTCTTTCGGCAATAAATGTACAGACACGGATTCAATTGTTCCGCAACTTCACCATACTTGTCAGTAACCCTCACCAGCTGAATCAGTTTCGCCACCCGTGTAAGCACCTGCTTACACCAGATTCGGAGTCTATGCACGATTTCAATTAGGCTCCCCTCTCCTTTGGAGAGGGGCCGGGGGTGAGGATTCACGGCGAATCCCCTTCCCGACAGCCCGCCAAAAGCACAAAGTCCGGAGCAGATTCCCCTGAATCCACTCCGGACTTTTCAACCGGTTCTCCACCATCTTCCTTTACCCGCCACAGAAAACAATCCCCAGCGGGTTATTCGCTTTATTCTGCAATGAATAATACAAGCCGTTTATCTGCTGAAAAAAGCTCAGCCCCAGCACCACGATCACCGCCTCGGTCGGCGTCGGCGGCGTAATTAAATCCGCCGTCACGGTAATCGTCGGCACCGTCGCGACGGTGAGCGCCGCTGGTGCCGGAACGCCCGTCACCAACCCCACCCGGTGCGTACCGGCCTCAAAGTCGATCACCGCCGCGCCCACTTCCAGCGCGTAGTGCGTGGCTCCGGCCGGTGCCCGCGTATCGGCATCGGGCACCAGCCCCGTCAGCGTCAGCGTTGCCAGCGCGTCCTTCACCTCCACCGCGTAATCCCCCGAAAATACCGTCGCCAGCGGCGCCCCCAGATTAAAGTCAAGGCCCGTCAACGCCCCCAGATTTTCCTTCAGGATCTGCCGCTGACCGCGCACATTGACCGAATCGAGCGCAATAATCTTCGCCATCTCCCCCTGCAACCGCGACGATAGCCGGTTATCACACGCCCGGTTCACCTGCCGCCGCAACGCCAGCCGCAACAGCGTGCGGGCCGCCGCCACCGTCGTAAACTCCGACGCATTCTCCCGCGTCCGCGCCATCGAATCCGACACTTTGAAGTGCTCCTTATTCGGCTCTCGCGCCGTCCGCACCGTGCCGTCCTTTGCGAACGTCATCCCGCCAATTGTTCCCCGGATTCCGAGGATTCCCTTTTGTCTAGCCATGGTTTCTAACTGATTAGAAAGTGAAAAAAAGACACAACCCAAACGCCCGGCCGGGCCCTGCCGCTCGCTGAGTTGGGGGCGTTACAAATGAGCGCTTTAGAGCGTTCAAGAATATAGGTGGGGTGTCGTAAAATGTCTGATTTTGTCTTATAATGTCCGCTAAATTTTTGCTGAAAAAGGGTGCTTATGAAACACCATCATTCTACCGATTCCTGTCACTACCTTAGCAACTGCTTACATCAGTAAACCCCTTGTTTCAATGAAAACTTTCTACTATGCCGAAGGCGATAAGCGCGTGGGGCCGGTTTCTTTGGATGAAGTAGCAAACGCTGCTATTCAGCCCGATACACTTGTTTGGAGTGAAGGTTTGCCCGATTGGGTTCCCGCAACGGATTTGGTTGAACTACGCGAAGTATTCGCCAAGCTGCCACCGCCGATCAAGCCTCGTCCAGTTGTAGTTCCTCCATTACCAGTTGCGACAACCTCACCAGCACCTTCTGAGCAATTCACTGTTTCGCCGTCGCCAGTACGCAAGCGGGCAAATAGCAGCCGAACAGCGCTGATTGTGGTTATCTCTTTGGTAGTTGTCGCAGTTCTGGCACTGGTGATTGCAGATAACAATCGCTCTCGCATACCTAGCGCCGCTGAAGTAGCCGCTGTAGAAAGAGCAGGTGAGGCGGCGGCTGATATTCCCAAAACTCCAGAGCAGTTGCGTGCTGAGTTGGAAGTAACAGAGCGTACACAGCCTTTGGCCTATCTATCGGTGAGTTACCGTACGTGGAAAAACTTGATAGACGAAACTGTAATCGAAGGCGACATACACAATGGGGCTACGCTGGCCGTTTACAAGGATGCCCTCATTCGCGCCACCTTTTATTCTAGCTCAGATACGGAGCTTGGTTATCAGGAAGAGCGCGTTTATCAGTACACAACGCCGGGTGCTACTTCTCATTTCAAGTTCAAATTCAACGCCCCTCGCGATACCCGCAAAATTGACGTTCGGGTTGTACGCGCTAAACCTGTAAGCCCTAACTAAGGGTAGAGTTCTGGTATGTCCAGCGTAAGGCGATACGCGAACACATAGGTGCTGTCGAACAGCTTATTTCTGTCTTCTTAATACTCTGTCTGCTCCCATGGCGAAGCGTCTAAAACTGAATCAGGTTACCTCTGATTTGTCAGGATACACTCTGCGTTTTACGCAACTCAGCATCGACAGCTATCACGGTCAAGAGTCGCCGTATAAGCCAGCGCTTCTGTTGGCCGTTATTTCTGCCATCGAGAGCGGCGCGATAATGGAAAACCAGATCACGTTTTCGCCTGAACTGGTAGCCTCGTTTCGGACTACTTACACCGAGCTGAATTCAACTGAACGTTACCGCGATCCCAAAATCGCCCTTCCGTTCTACCACCTCCAAAAAGACGGTTTCTGGCACCTGCACACTTACCCCGGCCTCGAAATCCTCGTCAGTAGTTCCCACTCGCTGCTCTCGTTCAAAAATCTGCGCGAATCCGTCGAATACGCCTCGCTGGATGAGCCACTATGGGCGCTCCTGATTCAACCGGAATCGCGCGAAGTGCTTCGCCAAGCCATTCTGTTGCGGTACTTCCCCCAAACCCGCCACCAGTATCGTCCGACGGCTGGCGACGAAGAAGTAGCCCGCATTCGGCGGCAGATTCTCGAAGAACCCGCCGCCCTTTACGCCCAATACGCCCGCGCCACCGCCCTCGATGAGTTGGATACCGCTGTCCGGAGCGGCGTGTTCAAGCGCGAAGTTCTCAGCGCCTACAACCATACGTGCGCCGTCTCCGGCCTCCGCCTCACCAGCACTGCCGCCGCCTCCTCGCCGCTACTCGACTCCTGCCACATCGTGCCGTGGGCCATCTCCTACGACGATACGCTCCCCAACGGCCTCGCCCTCTGCCCCAACCTCCACCGCGCCTTCGACCGTCACCTCTTCTCCATCGACCCGGAATACCGAGTTCGTTGCGCCCCCAACTTCTCCGAATCAGGCAACGCTGCCTACGGCATCAAGCAGTTCGAGGGGAAGCAGTTGGAGCTGCCGAAGGATAAGACGAAATGGCCTGAGATTGGAAACCTTAATAAGCAGCGGCAAGGCTGATTTGTCGAGCATTAATCAAATCAGAAAGTAGGCCTTTATAAATACACTGGTTAGCGCATCTTGGCCTCGATAGAAGAAAAACGTACTATTCGCTTGCAAAACTCAACCAAATCATATTTACTTTGACTCACGGATAGCCCACCGGCTAGTATCCAATTTCCCATCCGCCTTTCTCTGTCCTCTACCCATGCAACAGTTGATCATTCGTCCCAAGGACGTTCTCGTCCTTGAAGGAGTGTGCTATGACACGGCCCGCCGCCGTATCCAAGCCGTTCGAGTGGCGCTCTCGCTACCCAACCGCACGAAAGTGACCATCCTCGAATACAGCCGCCATTACGGCATCGACGAAGCTCAGATCCAAAACGCCCTCAAGCGGCGATAAGGAGCCTGGGCCTACCCACGCGAATCACTAAATAACTTGCGCACTGAAGCGCAAGGCTAATCAAGTAACGGACGTCAAAAAAGTCCGCTGCATCCATTGCGTGCTTGGTCGATTTGCCAGCCAACAACCTAGAAGGTTGCGCAGCTCACTGTATCCGAAATTTTACTATGCAGACACCAGAATTTCTGCCTGCTGGCTCATTGCTTGGCGACTACACCACTTTACTGTCCAGCGGGACGGAGCAAACGGGTCGCTAACGATTGACCAATTCGCGGCTTCGTTGCGAAGTCGCATTGAGCCACAGTTTCAGACCGCCTTAAATCTTGGATTCCCTTGCCCTTTTGTTTTCAACCACAGCAATGAACAATGAAAAAAAGCTGCTGCAAATCAGCAGGATGTTGAGCTTGGTGTTGCGCCACGAACCTTCGAAAATTGGTATTACGCTCGATTCACAAGGTTGGGTCGATACGGCCACTTTGTTGCACCAATTGAGCGTTCACGGCCATTTGATCTCAATCGACGATCTGGAAGAGATAGTTGCTACCAATTCCAAATCGCGGTTTGCTTTCGATGCCGATCATGCACGTATCCGCGCAAGTCAAGGGCATTCGGTCGCCGTGGATTTAGGTTATACGGCCACAACTCCACCGGATCAGCTATTTCACGGCACCGCTCAACACAACGTTGATGCAATTCTCTCAGCTGGAATTGAGCGCCGGAATAGGCACCACGTTCATTTGAGCAAGGATAAGCAAACTGCACAGGCGGTAGGCCAGCGCCACGGTGCCCCTATCATCTTGACGGTTAATGCGAAAGCAATGACGGAAAATGGCATACCGTTTTACCAGTCAGAAAACGGTGTTTGGCTAACCGATTTTGTGCCAGCTCAATACATTGTATATGAACCCTCTAAACCCTAACAGCTACTTAGCGGCATAAGAGCGCACGGCTCCCTCGCTCCCGGTCAACGGTTCGACCATTCCTGCCTTCACCTGATCCCTCAGTATAAGGGCGACGTAGCCAATCCGAGCGGTGGCATCCGAAACATTCTTAAAAGGTGACAATCAGAAGAGTTGTCATTAATTGATTTGCCTTGAAGGAGTGTGCTATGACACAGCCCGCCGCCGTATTCAAGCCGTTCGAATGGCACTCTCGCTGCCTAACCGCACGAAAGTGACCATCCTCCAATACAGCCGCCATTACGGCATCGACGAAGCCCAGATCCAAAGCGCCCTCAAGCGGCGATAAGGCGCCCCGTTCGGCCCCCTTATAACCAAAAAGGGCCGCCCCGTTTCCGGAGCGGCCCTTTGGCTGTCGTTCGTCTGTCGCGCGGGAAAGGAAAAATTAGGGGCGGGTTACGACCAGGCGGGTGCGCTCGGAGCCGTTGGGGCCCGTCACTTCCACCAGATATAATCCCTCGCTCAGCTCCGCGATGCCTACCGTGGTAGCCGTGGCGCCGCCGAGCGTGAAACGCTTCACCACCTGCCCGGTTAGGCTGCGGATTAGGCCTTCCTGCGGCCCCGAAGCACTCGTGCGGCTCACCAGCACCTCCGTGGTGGCGGGGTTAGGCGCTACGCTGAGCGTCTCCGAGGAGAGCGCCGCACGGGCCGCCGCACGGGTAGTGGCAACGTTTGGCGTCCCCGTGCCGCCACCGGCCAATACCCGGCCGCCTTCAATCGGAGTCGGTACGCAGCCTTCCGGCGGCCGTGGCACCTTCAGCGACAACGTCTGTACGTTGGAGCCGCACGTATTACGCGCTTCCAGCTGGACACTCACCGTTTGCG